>JAQGJH010000108.1 GCA_028290705.1 Hyphomicrobiales bacterium | reverse complement strand
TCCGCCGTATGATTGTAGACGACGTCGAGGATGACCTCGATGCACGCCTCGTGCAACGTGCGGATGGCTGCGCGCAGACCGTAGACGCCGTCGGGGCCGAAGTAGCGGGCCTCCGGGGTGAAGAAGTTCAGCGTCGAGTAACCCCAGTAATTGCGCAGTCCTTTTTCGTGCAGGAAGCGATCGTCCACGAAAGAATGGATCGGCATCAGCTCGACGGCGGTGACGCCCAGCGACACGAGATGATCGACGACATGCGGATCCGCCAGGGCGGTATAGGTGCCGCGCAGCACCGGCGGTATGTCCGGATGCAGGTTGGTGAGGCCCTTCACATGCGCTTCGTAGATCAGCGTTTCGTTCCAGGGTCGCTTCGGCCGCGGATCGTCACCCCAATGATGCGCGGGATCGATCACCACGCATTTGGGGATCATCGGCGCGCTGTCGCGACGATCGAGCGATTGATCGCCGCGCTGCGATCCCGGCCGATATCCGAACAGCGCATCGTGCCAGCGGATGCGGCCGAACAATTCACGCGCATAGGGATCGATGAGCAGCTTGTGTGGATTGAAGCGATGCCCGTGAGCCGGGTCGTAGGGACCGTGAACGCGATATCCGTAAAGCTGGCCGGGCCGGAGCCCGCGGACGAAACAATGCCAGACGTGATCGGTTCGACGCGGCATGCGGATACGGCGAAGCTCACGCCGACCGCCGGTCTCGAAGAGACACAGGTCCACCGCGGTCGCATTCTCGGAGAACAACGCGAAATTCACGCCGAGCCCGTCGAAATGTGCGCCCAGCCGATGAGTCGATCCGTCTTCGATGTCGCCAGGCATCATTGACGTCCCCCCAAGGGAGGTCGTGAGAAAAGTCGTGCCGCCAAGATTACGCTCGCTGCTCGAGGTCCGGTACCGTTAAGCTGGACAACGCGCGGCGGCGGGCATCGTTGCGCTCAGCGCGGAGAAGACTGGGTGACGTCGAAGAGCAGCGATTTGATCGTCACCGGCACCATGCCGGACGGCAGGCGGATGCGGCCGATGTCGACATAGTCGAAATCGCGCAGGACGATGCCGTCGAGGACGAGGCATGGGCCGGAGACCCCGAGTTCGTCGTGGAGGATCCCCCCGAGCGTCAAGCCGGCGTCGCCCTCGAGCATCAGGTAAAGCGGCGCGCCGGCGGCGACGATGTCCGCCAATCCCTCGCGAATTCCATCGGCCAGCGCCCTGACGCGTGGGTAATCGTGGTCGCCGCGCCAACGAAAGGCAAGCGCGAACCGGCTCGTCGCCGAACCAAGGTCGAACGCGGTGCGATGCGCGCGAATCGCCGCAGCAATCGCCGCCGCGTCGGGCATGCCGGAGAGCGACACGGCAGGCTGCAGCACGGGCATGTCCCGCACGGGCAGCAGGATCGAGGGATGCGAGATGAAACTCGTCTGGCCGCTCATCTGGACGCTGAATTCGGAAGCTCCGAGCGCCGTCGCACGAATGCACTCGCCGGCCGGCAGCAGCGGAGCCTGGAACGCCCCCTGGGCGAGGCGCTGTCGAAGAGCGCGGCCGAGCCGCCGTCCCATATCGCCGAAGTCGCGCGTTTCGCGCTCATACACATATTCCGCCACGCCACCGGAGAACATGACCCCGTCGGAGGGAAGCGGCTGGATCGGGTCCGTCAGCCACAATGTCGATGTTTCGGGCGCGTGCAGCGCCGCCAGCATCGCGTCCGCCATGACGTCGGCAAACCGGTCGAGATCGGGACGATGGATCGTGCCGCCGATGTGCCAATCGAGACCGGCGGCATCGAGCAGCGGCCGCGCCGAGGCGTCGCAGCGCGTGATCACGTCCTCGCGCGACCAGGCGATTTGCCGCCCGCCGATCGCGAGCGCGCCCGTGGCGACGATCCGCCCGTCTACGATACGCGCCAGCTTCGTGGTGCCGCCGCCGATGTCGATGTCCACCACGGTCGACCCCTGCTCCATCGAGCGGCGCACGGCCCCCGACCCGTGGGCGGCAAGCATCGCCTCCATGTGATGCCCGGCGGCGGCGCAGACGAGTTCGCCGAGATCCTGCGCCAGCATCCGGGTCACCGCCTCGGCATTGTCGCGCGCCATGGCTTCGCCCGTAAGAATTACCACGCCGGTCTCGATGTCGTCGGGCGTGATGCCGGCCGCATCGAACGCGCGATCGATGATGGCGCGCAGCCGCGTCTCGTCAATGGTGTGCGCATCGCGAAAGGGCGTCAGCGAAACCGGTGAGAGATACAGGGTACTGCGGGACGCGGCGCGGCGGCGCATGGCCAGAGGCTCGCCCGGCCCGCGCATCAGCAACCGCGAGAACGCGACCTGCGTGCCGGAAGAGCCGATGTCGAGGCCCATGCTGACGAGCGGAATGCTCTCCAGCGAGCGCGCATTGATGTCGAGGAGGTTGTGGCCCTGATCGTCGTGATCGTGGTCGTGATCAGCGCTCTCGTCGTGCACGTGATCGGCAGCGGCGCCGAGCAGGTGATCGCGGATCGAGTGCCGGATCGAAGCGCCGGGTTGGGGTCTGTCCGGATCGTTCATCCTGGATGTCCGGTCGTCGGCCCTGAAGAACGGGGCCGGCGCGAACGCCGACCCCAGGAGAGCTTACTTCTTGCCGCGTTCGCCACGCAGGAACTCGCGCACGATCTCGGCCGTCAGCGTGACGCTCGGATCATAGTCGGGCGAGTCCTCGAGCTGGTCGAGCGTGTTCAGGCCGATCTGCTTGAAGATGCGGTTGGTCGACGAGATCAGCCGCGCCGGCTTGGAAGGATCGGCATTGAAATGCTGATGCACGGTGTTCGGCGGGATGTAGATGACGTCACCGGCTTCCCACTCGTAGCGCTTCACTTCGTCCTGGATCGACCAGGTGAACACGTCGGTGATCTCGACGTCGCAATCCTGATGCAGATCGTAGCCGCGGCCCTCGATGACGTAGACACATTCTTCCGCCAGATGCCGGTGCTTGCCCGAGCGGCTGCCCGGCGGCAGGATCTGCATGTAGGCGTCCACCGTCTCCATGCGCGTGTTCATGTTCTCGTTGATCAGGTGCTTCAGCAGCCCCTGGCGAGACATTTCCCACGGCATTTCGTCGGGGCGGATGATTTTCTTGCGGCGCGAATTGCGCGAGGCCGCGTCCTGGGAATCGTCGAGGAGACGCTGATAGAGACGCTCGTTCGCCTTGCCTTCGAGCCAGCTGTTTGTTTCGCCCCACGCCATGTCAGTAGCCCCCCTCGGGATGATTGTCGTCCTGCTCGCCTTCGCGAGCTTCGAAGCCTTCGGATTCCGCGCTGTGCTCGACGGGCCGCGCCTTGACCTGCTTCTGGAACAGCATGTTCAGGAAGAGATACATCGGCTTGGTCTTGATCACGATGGCGCGCGCCGGCTTCGTGGTCGACGCATTGAAATGCTGGTGCACGCAATTGTTGTGCACGATGGCGACGTCACCCGCCTGCCAGTCGTAGCGGATGCCGTCGTGAATCTCGTAGCCGGTGCCGTCGAGAATGTAGAAGGCGGCCTCGTTGACGTGGCCGTGCTGCTGCGAGGACGCGCCCGGCGCATATTCCTCGAGATGCAGATGGAACGTCTGGGTGATGCCGTCCTTCGGCTCGACGTAATGGCGGCTGAAGCACTGCGGCCCGTCGATGAAGTTGATGTCCTTGGCCTTGCGCACGCGCGGCACGGCGCGAAGGCGGTCGAGTTCGCCCTTGATGTTGTACTCGCCCTGAATGGCGCGGACGAACACCCGGTCCTTCTTGGAATGGTAGAGGTTGGCGATCTTCTCTTCTTTGGAGAGATTTGCTGAATTATGCCCGATATCGGCGGAGGCGCCGCCCTTCGATACTCTGGAGTCGTCTGCCATGGTGTTTTCTCCTCGTCGATATCTTGGCGAATGCCGCACAGGGCGCGTCGCGCGCGCAACCCTCTCAGCCTTTCGTCCTATTTGTCATCCGGAATAGCGCGCCCTTCGCAAATGCGCAATCGGCCAGGGCTCAAACATGGTTGACGCTGGGCTCACGGGGCCCGCCAGGCGAGATCACCTGCTTCGATGCGCTGCGCCACCAGCGGCACGATGGCGGCGGCCAGCGCTTTCACGGTGTCGGCCGCAAGGCCCTTTCGGGTCGCCAGCACGAGGGTGCGGCTGATGCGTGGCGCCACCACCCGGCGCGCAGCCAGTTGCCCGCGACCGATCTCTTCGAAGAACAATCCGAGAGGCACGATCGAGCAGCGCCCGTGGCGAACCAGAAGCTCGCGCTTCACCGTCACGGCCTCGGCCTCGATCAGGTCGAGCGCTGCCTTCTGTTCTCCGGCAATGCCCTCGATGATGCGCCGCCCCGCCTGGAAGCGGCCGTCGAGCACCAGCGGCAGGCCGGTCAGTTCATCGAAGGTGATGTCGCGGCTGTCACCGGAACCGATCAGCCGCGGCGGTCCCACAAGATAGAGATCCTCGGTGTAGAGCCGCAGAATGTCGAGACGCTCGGTCGACAGCGGATCGTAGCAGAGCGCCGCGTCCAGTTCGCCGAGCGACACGAGCCGCGCCAGTTCGTCGCTCAGGCCCTCCCGAAGCGCGATGCGCGGGCCGACCCCGAGCGCCGCCGCCACGAGCTCGGGCGCGAGCGCCCGTCCTGGCGTCGGCGTCACGCCGAGCGACACCGGCGCGGCCGGCGCGACGCGAAATGCCGCCAGCACGGTCTCCGCCGCCTCCACCTCAGCCAGGATCGTGCGGGCGCGCTGCGCCAGGACCTCGCCGGCCGGCGTGGGCCTGATCCCTCGCGAATGCCGCTCCAGAAGCGCGACGCCGAACTTCTCTTCGAGCTGCTTGACCTGATAGCCGAGCGCGGGCTGCGAGACGTGCATGCGCTGCGCCGCCGCCGTGAAGCTCCCGGCTTCCGCGACCGTCAGAAAGTAGCGAAGCTGTCGCAGCAGCATGGCCGGCGCCCCTTGGCGAGCCCGCTGGCCCGACTGACGCTATAAAAAACATTTATGGCAGCTCATCAACCTCTGTATTTGCCAAGCGGCCCAAGGCCTGTTCACTGTCGCGCAGAAATTCCCAGGAGGAGAGCCCATGCGTTACATCGACTCGTTCTGCCACTTCTTTCCCAAGGGACTGTGGGACAAGATGCTGGTCACCGACGGCGCCGCCAAGGACATCGGCAAGCGGATGCGCGGCATCCCCTGCATCTATGACCTCGACGAGCGCCGCCGCTGCGTCGACATGTTCCGCGAGCATAATTACACGCAGGTCATCTCGCTCGGCATGCCGCCCCTCGAAGCCTTGGGCGACGCCGCCCAGGCGGAAGAATTCGCCAAGCTCGGCAATGACGGCATGGCCGAACTCGTCGAGAAATATCCGGATTATTTCGTCGGCTTCCTCGCCTCGCTGCCGATGAACTCGCCCAACGCCGCCAAGGAGGCCGAGCGCGCCTTCAAGCTGGGTGCCAATGGCCTGCAGATCCACACCAACATCAACGGCGATCCGCTCGACGACCCGAAATATTTCGGCGTGTTCGAGACCGCCGCCAAGCACGGCAAGCCGGTGTTCCTGCATCCGTCGCGCACCGCCGGCGACGTCACCGACTACAAGAACGAGCCGAAGTCCAAGTATGAGATCTGGTGGACCTTCGGCTGGCCCTACGAGACCTCGGCCGCCATGGCGCGTCTGGTCTTCTCGGGCATGATGGACAAGCTGCCGGAGCTGAAGGTGCTGGCCCACCATCTGGGCGCCATGGTGCCGTTCTTCGAAGGCCGCGTCGGCCCCGGCTGGGATCAGCTCGGCAAGCGCACCTCGGACGAGGATTATTCGGTCCTTCTGAAGAACCTGAAGAAGCGTCCGTTCGACTACTTCAAGGACTTCTACGCCGACACAGCGGTGTTCGGCTCGAAGCCCGCGACCGAATGCGGCCTCGCCTTCTACGGTGAGGACAAGGTGCTGTTCGCCTCCGACTCGCCCTTCGATCCCGAAAAGGGCCCGGGCTTCATCCGCGACACCATCAAGGTTCTGGAATCGGTCGAGATGTCGACCGAAATGCGCGAAAAGATCTCCTACAAGAACGCCCAGAAACTGCTCGGCGTGAAGTAAGGGCGAAAGCTCTTCCGGCCGGCACACTCAGGCCCGCCCGTGGCGACACGGGCGGGTTTTTTTATATCGGGCTAGCCGGGCCGTCATTGCGAGCGGAGCAAAGCAATCCAGCCAACGCGGCCGAGCGTGACGCACACAACACAACGATGGATTGCCGCGTCGCTCCGCTCCTCGCAATGACGGTCCCAATTCTGCGACGCGCAGAAACGTCCTCAGGCGAGTGTCGGATAGAGATCCAGCCATTCTCCATTACAGGCCTCGATCAACCGAATCTTGTCAGCCCTTGACCCGGCTTTGATCTGTTTCTCGCGATGAATGGCGCTTTCCATCGTGGCATGAGACTCCATGTAGACGAGCAGCTTGCAGCCATATCGGGTCGTAAAACCAGGAGTGAGACCAGCTCGATGTTCATATGCGCGTCGCGGCAAGTTGGATGTAACACCCGTATAGAGAGTCCCATTTCGGCGATTGGCCATAATGTAGACAGCAGGCGCTCTCATGCCTCTCCCCCGAACCGCCGCTCATTTTGAGCAACAGGACGAAAAGACGCAAGAGATGACTCTTTCCTCGTTCCCGAGACCGTCTTTGCGAGCGGAGCGAAGCAATCCAGATCACGCGGCTGGGCTAGATGCTCCTCACTATGGATTGCCGCGTCGCTCCGCTCCTCGCAATGACGCGAGACGAAGTTAAGACCCTCACCTTACTTCGCCGGGCCCAGTTCCTTCAGCGCCGCGTCCACGAAGGAGGAATCCACCACCTGCTCGACTTTGACGTCGCCCTTCACGTCGCCCGTCTCCTTGAAGAACGCCAGATCCTTCCTGAGGCTGTCGACGTTGAGCTTTCCGTCCTGATCCGTGCCGTGCACGATCATGGTGCGCAGCGTCTTCGGGTCCTTGATGACGGAATATTTGGCGAGAATCGCCACCATCTCGTCGGACCCCGGCCCGGTCAGCTTTCCGTCCACCACCGCGGCGTTGAAATCGCGTACCGCGCGGATGTAGGCCTTCATGAAGCGCTTCGCGACCTCGGGCCGCTTCTCGGCAAAGTCGCCCGAGAACAGAATCGTGGCCGTCTGCGCGTTCGGGTAGAAGGCGTCGTTTCCGGTGAAGCGCACGGCTGCGCCAAGTTCGACGATCCGCGACACGGTCGGCTCGGTTGAAATGCTCGCATCGATCGCACCGTTCTGGAACGCCACCGCATGCTGCGGAAAGCCGAGATAAACCTTCTCGACGTCGTTGTAGCCGAGCCCGACACTCTTCATCGCTTCGTTCAGCACCGATGCGTCGCTGCCGCCCGCGCCCGTGATCGCGA
>JAQGJH010000082.1 GCA_028290705.1 Hyphomicrobiales bacterium | reverse complement strand
GGCTGCCCGGGCGTGCGCCGGCCAGGCAGCCGAGCGAAAATCCGACGAAGCCCGACAAAAGCCAGGCCGAACCGGTCAGCGCCAGCGACGCTTTGAACCTCTCGGCGATGACGTCCGCGACCGGCTCGTTGAAGATCGACGAACGGCCGAGATCGCCCGACAGGATGTTGGCCGCCCATTTGTAAAACTGCACGTAGGCCGGTTGATCGAAGCCCCAATGCGCGGCGATCTGTGCGCGCTGATCGGGCCCCACCCGCATGATGTTGGGCCCGAGATAGGCGTCCACGGGATCGACCGGCGAGAGCTTGACGAGCGCGAATGCAAGCAGCGACGCGCCCGCGATGACCAGCACGAGACGCAACGCGCGGGCCGAGAGAACGGACGCAATCAGAAACGTGCGTGACCTCTGCGTCATGAGCAGGTCCATCGCCAATCGAGGATGTTCGACGTCACCGGCCAGCCATGGCCGTGCGGCTCGATCTGTCGCCGGCCCGTGTCGAGGCATGACCGCACGAGATAGACGTGATCGAGATTGACCAGCCACGCCCAGGCGGCGTCGCCGCGCATGCCATATCCCGTCGTGCCGTCCCATGCCGCTGCGCGCCAGGCGGCGTAGGATTCTTCGAGCGACGCGGCGCTCTGGGCGCGGTCGAGATGCGCATCGACCGTCCCATTGGCGTAGAAGCCGGCATTGTAAAAGCCACTCCCCGACAGGCTCGAGTGATGCAGGTAATAGACCTCGATGGGATTGTGGCTGCCCCAGCCGAACAGGACCACGCTGGAGTGCATCAGGCGCCGAACCTCCTCGGACGACTTGCCGGCTGGCTGCGCCACGATCCCGATGCGCCGCAACTGATCCGCCACCGCGATGGCGAGCATCTGCCGCGTGGAATCCGTGGAGAAATACACGAGCGGAAATTCTGCCTTCAACGCACCCTTGCGACGAACCCCGTCCGATCCCTTCGACCAGCCTGCCGCATCCAGCAGGGCCTCTGCCGCAGCGGGATCGGCGTCCGGCAGGGCGGCGTTCGGGTTCGACCACGGCAAGCCGTCGGCCGGGCCGGTCGCGGGCGTGGCGAAACCGGCCGCGACCTGCGCCACCAGCAGTTTGCGATCGAGCGCGACGTTCACGGCGCGGCGGATCGCCGGATCGGCCGTGACGTCGTTGCCCGCAGGCCCGCTCTTCATCGGGAACATCAACCCGCGATTATCGACCGTGCGGGCGATCACGCGCGTCATGCCGGACCGCACGTTGCCGGCGAATGAAGCCGGGACCGAAACCACGTCGACCTGTCCGGCGCGCGCCGCCGCATAGCTCGCATCTTCGCCGGTGAACAGAAACACGAGGCGGCGGAACGGCGGGGCCTTGCCGTAATAGAGATCGTTCGCCTCCACGACCATCTGCTGCCCGCGGAGCCAGCGTACCAGCCGGTAGGGCCCCGAACCGATGGGCTTGCGCGCATAATCCGGCCCGTAACCCCGCTCCGGCACGATGCCGAGCGTGAAGAACGATTCCTGGAACGTGACGCGCGGCTGTTTGAGGCGCAGCACGACGGTCGTGTCGTCCCTCGCTTCGGCGCTTTGCAGAACCGACAGATCCGCGATGCCCCCGCTGCCGGCGGCCTGACGAAACGTGAAGGCGACGTCGCGCGCGGTGAGGCGCGATCCATCGGAAAAGCGCACGTCTTCACGGATCGCGACCGTCCAAGTCAGGCGGTCGTCCGACAGCGTCCAGCTGCGCGCGAGATCCGGCCGCGTCGCCAGATCGGCGTCGCGCGTCAGCAACGTCGATTGAATGAGCGGATGCCCGTACTCGCCCCAGCCGAGCGTCGGATCATAGCCCTGCGCGGGCTCGCCCTGGATGGCGAGCACCAGCTCGTCCTTGGCCAAAGCCGGCGGCGCTGCGATCAGCGCCGCCGCTGCGACAGCTATGGCGAGGAGGCCGCCCCTCATCGCGTGGCAAACCGATAATTGGCGCCCGCCAGCAGGGTCAATTCCGCAACCGGGCGCACGAAGATGTCGGCCGGCGTCGCCCCCGTGGGATTGCCGAAGTTGAAAGCCGATTCCGAATGACGTTCGCCCGGATACCAGGTCGCCTGCGCAAAAGCGTCCCAGCCACTGCGCCAGCGATAGGCGAGCTTGGCCGAGACGCGCTGGTAGGGCTTGGCCGTCTGCGATCCGTCTTCCGCCAGGTACTTCTTGCCCACGAACGTCATATAGGCCGACGCCGTCAGCTGGTCGCCGCCAAGAAGGCGTTGCTGATAGTCGAACCCGACGTTGAGCAGACTCACCGGCACCTGGGGGACGAAGCGCGAAGCGCCGCCGCCGACGAGGCGCGCCTCGGTCGGCGAGTAGTTCACGAAGGCCGTGAGCGTCGTGTCCTCGCTGCGATAGGCCACGACCTTGCCTTCGAGGTCGATGCCACGCCGCCACGATTGTCCGAGATTCTGCACCGGCAGGCCGGGCGCTGGCTGAAAGACTTCATTGTCGATGTCCGTCTGCCAGACATCCGCCATCAGGCTGACGCGCGCAAACGTCGCGCGCACGCCCACTTCCTGGCTGCGGAGCTTCAGCGGCTTGAGATTTGCGTTGCTCAGCAGCTCGTCGGCCGCATTGGGACTGCGCAATCCCTCACCGTAATTGCCGAAGAACTCGAGCCACGACAGCGGCGTGATGGCGATGCCGGCCTTCGGGCTCAGCGCCCCCATGTTCGGGTGCGGCGAGTTGAGCGGGTCGACGCGATTCTCGACGTTGTAGAAGAACTGGTCTGCGCGCACGCCGCCCGTCAGCTTCAACCACGACGCGGGCTTCACCTGCACCTGCGCGAAGCCCGCGAGATTGGTCTGGTTGATGCCGAGATCGCGCGCGCGCAACGAGAGATTGGCGACGCGGCCGAAGCTCGGCGCCTGCAGCGCATCGATCACGTCAGTCCGCCAATTCGCGCCGGTGAGCACCTGCACGGGAATGCCGCTCATCGACGTCGTCCAGATCTTGCGGATCGTGCCGCCCGCCGTCGTGCGCTCGTTCAGTTGCGCCCGCTGTCCACCGCCGAAGTCAGACCAGCGATCGAACGTATCGTGGTTGAGATAGAGCGTGCCGCTGAGTTCCTCGTCGGGCGCGCCGCGGCGGTAATTCACCACGACGTTCTGCATGAACTTCTGGCTGCCGTCCGTCGCGTTGACCGCCGCCTTGTCGGAGATCAGGCCACGGTCGAGCAGATCGCGGCTGATGTAGCTGGAGGCTCCGCCCTCGCCCTTGTAGACCTGCCCGCGCACCGAAACCTCGGCGCCATTCTCGACCAGGATCGTCGTCTTGAGGAACGCATTCATCTTGCGCACCTCGCTGTTGTCCGCATAGCCGTTCGTGCGCGACATCTCGAACGCCGCGAAGGGCAGGACGCTGCCGGACGTGGAGCTGTAGGTCGCGACGCCCCGCAACGCCCCGAACGACCCTCCCGAAATGCCGGCGCTGGCAAAGGGCTCGGCTCGCTTCGTGACGATGTTGATGGATCCGCCGAGATTGGAATCGCCGTACTCGACCGAAAACGGCCCGCGCACGATGTCGATGCGCTCGACCGTCTCGGGAATGAGCGGGTTGAGATCGGCGTAATTGGTGATGTGTTGCGACGACACTTCGTTGATCGGCACGCCGTCGATGAAATAGGCGATGTCGCGGCCGTGATCACCGTCCGTGAAGCCGCGCAGCGTCAGTCCATAGCCGATGATGCCCTGGTTGAAACTGTTCACGTTGAAGCCTGGCAGCGAACGAAAGATGTCGCCGTAGGATGCGACCGGCAGCTTCTCGATCGCCTCGCTGGTCACCACCGTCGTGTTCGCAGGCTGCGCCGTCACCGCAGGAGACACATCGGTCATCGAGCGCGGCGCGCCGCCCGCACCCGTCACCGTCACGGCCGGCAGTTCCACCACGGCGTCCTGCGCCCGAGCGCCTTCGATACTCGGCCAAACGGCGAGCGCAACACACGGCGCCGATGCCAGCCACCACCTCGATCCCGAACTCATGTCGCCCCCCTACTCGAGGCGCAAGAGATCTCGATCGCGCCGCAGTGGCTCTGCGGCGGCGTCAGCAAGTCCTTGTCTGCACTCGTGAAAGCCTAGTAGCGCGCGTGTATGATGATGTCAACAACTCTGCATAATCATCAGCTGACCGGAGACCGGAAGCCGGTCATGCTCACCGACTTGACCTGCGCAAACACGGCACATCCGTCATGCAACCCGAGATCGTCCCAGGACTTGCGCGTCACTCGCGAAACAATCCGTGCGCCCTCCCCTTGCGCGCCCAGGCCGAGCACGACGTTGACGTCGTGGCCGAGCGTGCTGGACCCGACGATACGGGCATCCAGCACGTTGAGAATGCTGGTGGCCTGCGGCCTTTCTCGCGACAGACTGACGTCATTCGCCTGCACGCGCACGAACTGCCGGCTTCCCGCCGGGGCCGGCGCGCCATGCACGAGAATCTGCGCGCCCGCCACGGTAAGGCGCAACAATCCATAGGCTGGGTCATGCCCCTGCACGACGGCCTCGAGTCGCACGGACGCATCCCGCTCGGCGATCAGAGGCAGTGACAGATCCTGCTGGAGGTCGACGAAACGGCCTGCCGCGAGAACACGTCCGTTTTCCATCAGCACCAGAGTATCGGCGAGCCGCTCGACCTCGCCGAGATCGTGGCTGATGTACACGACGGGAAGCGACAGGAGGCCGTGCAGCCGCTCCAGAAACGGCAGGATGTCATCCTTGGTCTTGCGATCCAGCGCAGACAAAGGCTCGTCCATCAAGAGCACGCGCGGTTGCGAGAGAAGCGCGCGTCCGATCGCGACACGCTGGCGCTCGCCACCCGACAGTTTTTCAGGCGACCGATCCAGCAGACCTTCAAGACCCAGAAGCGGCACCATTTCGTCGAACGCGATCGCACCGGCTTCCGCAGGCAGGCGGCCCGCAGGTGCGCCGTAGAGAAGATTCTTGCGCACCGAAAGATGCGGAAAAAGGCTCGCTTCCTGAAAAACGTAGCCGATCGGGCGCTTGTGCGCAGGCATGAAGCTCGTCGCATCCTGCCACACTTCGCCGCCGACGACGCAGTGGCCCTGCTGTATGCGATGCAGTCCCGCGAGACAGCGCAGGACCGTCGTCTTGCCGCAGCCCGAAGGGCCGAACAGCGCAGTCACGCCACGCGGCGGCGCCACGAAACCCACGTCCAGTTCGAAGCGCCCGACGATGCCGCGAAAGGAAGCCTGGATCTCTCGACCCTCGCTCGCGCTCATGCGCCCGCCCGCGCGAAGCGCTTTTCGATCAGCGTCATGGCCAGGATGACCGCGAAGGCGAAGGTCACCATGCCGGCCGCCAGGATGCTGGCCTCGCGCCACTGGCCCGTTTCGACATGGTCGAAGATCGCCACCGACAGCACTTTGGTTTCACCCGGAATGTTCCCGCCGATCATCAGGACGACGCCGAATTCCCCGACCGTATGGGCGAAGCCCAGCACCGCGCCGGTCAGAAACCCCGGTCGCGCAAGCGGAATCGCCACCGTCCAGAACGCGCGCGCCGGCGAGGCGCGCAACGTCGCCGCCACTTCGAGCGGCCGTTCGCCCATGGCCTGGAACGCATTTCGGATCGGCTGCACCACGAAGGGCATCGAGTGGATGACCGAGCCGATCACCAGCCCCTCGAAGGTGAACGCCATCGTGCGTGCGCCCCAAAGACTTGCGAAGTGTCCACCCGGCCCCTGCGGGCCGAGGGCGACCAGAAGGTAGAATCCCAAAACCGTCGGAGGCAGCACGATCGGCAGCGCCACAACGGTGGCGACGCCCTCCTTCCACCAGACGTTCGTGCGCGCCAGCCACCAGGCCAGGGGTGTCCCGACGATCAGCAGGATGACGGTCGTGAGCGCCGCCAGTTCGGCCGTCAGACGCACCGCCGTCCACGTGTCGGAGGTCAGCATCACGGTCGATCCTCAGCTCGCGCCATCGATGTCATAGCCGAATTTCTGGATGATGCTCCGTGCGTCCGGCCCCTTCAGAAACGCCATGAACGACACCGCGGCCTCGCTGGTCTCGGCTTTCTTCAGCAGAACGGCATCCTGCCGAATCGGCGTATAGAGGTTTTGCGGAATGAGCCATCGTGACCCGTCCGAGTTGCTGGAGAGTTGCGACAAGGCGACGAAGCCGAGCTCCGCATTGGTGGTCTCGATGAACTGATAGGCCTGCGCGATACTGTTTCCCTGCACGATCTTCGGCTTCAGCGCCTCGTGCAGCTTCAACGCCTTCATGGTCTCGATGGCCGCCGTGCCATAAGGCGCTGCAGCGGGATTGGCGATCGAGATCCTGCCGAACTTGCCAGCCTTCAACGCTTCATCGCCTTTGGTAAGATCGACGATCTTGCTCCACAACACCAGCTTGCCGAGCGCATAGGTGAAGCGGCTGCTCGACACCGCGAGTCCGTCGTCCACCAGCTTCCTCGGACGCTCGTCGTCAGCCGAAAGCATGATCTGGAACGGCGCATCCTGGGTGATCTGCGTGTAGAGCTGACCCGACGATCCGAAGCTGAGCACGGCCTCGTGCCCCGTCTTCTGCTTGAACGCGGCGGCGATCTCCTTCGCGGCCTCGGTGAAATTCGCCGCCACCGCGACATTCGTCTCGGCCGCCCGCAACGGAGCGCCGCACATCGCCAGAAGACATGATGCGACCACGGCTGAAAGAATATTGGGTCGTGTCATGAGGCTTCCTTTCGATCAGTCGATGGCGAGAATGACGTACGACGCGTCGAAGATGGCGCAAGCAGACGTTCCGGGTTTCAGCCCGAGGTCGCGCGCGCCCTGCGCCGTGATGGCGGCCACGAGGCTCTTGCCGCCGCCGATGTCGAGAGACACTTCGGCGCTCGTGGCGGACGTCTCGCACCGGCTGACGCGTCCGCTGATCTTGTTCTGCGCGGAAATCCGCGTCGTGCAATCTCCCGAGGCGATCATCACGAACGACGCCTTGATGAGCACCACCACGCGGCGGCCCGCCACGAGGCCGAGATCGCGCAGACTGCCGGCCGTGACCAGCGCATGAACGATGATGCCCGGCGAGACCTCGACCGAAACGTCGGCCGACACTTCATCGGAAATGATGTTCGTGACGACGCCCCGCAGGGCGTTCCGGGCGCTGGTCTTCATCAGCAGGCCGGCCATGAGATCGAGCGGCGTCACGTCGGTTCCGGCAAGTTCCGGCTCGAGCGCCCGCAAGACACGCGCCATTTCGGCTTCCATGCGGTGGAAGGCATCGATCAGGCGTAGACCCGTCCCGGTCAGGGTTGCGCCGCCCCCGGCCTTTCCGCCGGCTCGCTTCAGCAGCAGAGGCTGGCCGAAGAGGTTCGCCATGGCGTCCAGCGCATCCCACGCGGCCTTGTAGGTGATCCCGACGGCCCGCGCGCCAGCCGTGATACTGCCTTCGCGCGCCACCGCCTCGAGCAGCTGGATGCGGTCGCGCCCGACGCTCGGCGCATCCAGACCATGCAGGGTGACGTGGGCCTCGAGACTCATGGGCTTTGTCCAGCGACGTATAGTCATGCTATATAGCGCTGCGCGAGACAAGGCGATAGCTCCCCTTGCCAACCCGTCACCCGAGGCCAGCGCCATGTTGATCAGCGCAAGAAACCAGATATCCGGCGCCGTCGTCGACATCGTCAGGGGCGCCACGACGTCTCACGTGCGCATCGACCTCGGCGGCGGCGTCGTGATGACGTCTTCGGTCAGCACGCAGTCCGTGGACGATCTGAAGCTCGAGCCAGGCAGCAAGGTGACGGCAATCATCAAGGCGTCGGACGTACTGATCGGCGTCGACTGCTGATCGGCCCAAGGGCGAACGGCCACCTGTTGCGACAGAAGCCGCACGCTGGGACCTGCCCAGAAACCGGAACTTCAGCTGTGCCGCAGCGCGATCTTTTCAATGACGATCTCTCGTCATTTCGCCGTAATTCACATTGTGCGCTATCGACCACTGAGATTTTCCGCCCTACTCTGTGAAAGGGGGACAACCAATGGCGAGCGCAAGACTCCATGCCAATCCAGCACTGACCGAGGCGTTGAAGCCCGGAGCGTGGAGTTGGGACATCACCCAGGATTGCGTGGTCGGAGATGCCCGCCTCGCCAAATTGTTCGGCATGACCGAAGCCGCCCTTTTGGCTGGCGTACCCCTGAAGGCGATGCTCGACAGGATACATCCGGAAGATCGAGCCGCGATCGAGTCGTCCATCCGACGGTCCGTGGGGCTCGCCGACGAGTACTTCGCATCCTATCGCGTACTGGCTGGCCGCGACGTCAGGTGGCTGCACGCCAGCGGAAGATGCTTTGCCCCGAACGGGACGCGTCCGGGCCTTCATGTCGGCGTTGCGATTGACGTGACCGGCTTCAAGGCGCTCGGCCAGAAGGAGGGGTTGCACGACATTTCCGAGAATCTCGACAGGATCGCGCAACTCTGTCTCAACGCCCACGCGATCGCAGCCGATCTAGGGGACCCGTCCCTCATCGAGCTGACCAAGCCGCTACTCTATAGAATAGGCGCTCTAATTGGGGCGGCAATTCAGAAAGACGTTACATCGGCTCAAAAGTAGCCGCCGCACCGCATTCAAGGCTGCATGTGTCCCGATCGCTTGAAGCAGCGCATTCCGCCATTTGCATTTGCGGGAATCACCTCGTAAACAGCTCTGCTGCCCGAGGATTGCTTCATGACTCGCGATGGAAATCGTGCCGCGTCTGCTGCCGACAAAAAGCTCGGAGGCCGGATCCGTATCCGACGGCGTGAACTGGACATTTCGCAGACCTCCCTCGGGGAGCAGATCGGTGTATCGTTTCGTCAGGTCCAGAAATACGAGGCGGGCCTGAACCGCATCAGCATCACGCGACTCGAGCAGATCGCCGCCGCCCTCGACATGCCGGTCACCGAATTCCTGACGCCGCAGCCCCACGCTCAGGCGGCCCTCGCACCTGCGCCTCTCGAGACCGGAACATTGGAAGCTTTCCTGCGACTGCCGGAAGCGCGCACGCTCGTCGAAGCGTTCAGCGCCATTCCCGACCCGAAGACGCGCCAGCAGATCGCCGATCTCGTCGGAACGATGAGCAGGCTCGGCCCGCCACGCGACGGCAAGCGTTCTGACGCAGACGAATGAGCCTCGCGGCAAGGATCACCTGACCAGCGAGGGTGTGCCGCAACGCACCCCCATCACCCAGGTGTCGGCCTGGCCCAGACGAAGCCCCAGCGTCGTCAGAACCCCGTTCAGCAAGCCGTCGATCGGCGTTGCGGCGGCTCCGATCGTCTGCGCAACCAGAGGACCGATGCCGGGAAGCGGCAGGCCGAGACCCAGCACAGTCACGCGCAACACGAGATCGTTGACCAGTCCGGAAATCAACGATGCGGTGAAGTTCGTCGTCGAGATCTGCTTTCGGGTGCGCGCCAGAACGTCGGCATGCGTGAAGGAGATGGTGGCGTCCGCAAGGTTCGCGACGGTTGCGTGCGCGCGTCCCGTAACCGCGACGGCCGGCGCACTCAGGAGCGTCGCGGCATCCGGTCGCGGCGATGAAACATAATTCGTCATGGCGCCGTCGCTCACCTGGCCGATCCATGCGTCCACCACGCCGGGCTTGACCCCCAGTCCGATGCGAGCCGACGACACCGCTTGCCGGTCGCATTTCAACTCCGTCAATTTGGCGGTCGCGGACGCCACCTCGACGTAGACCGGCAGCTGAACGTCGGCAGGCAGCGCGCCTCCGCCGAGGCGGACCTTGAGCAGCAGCCGGGTTTGCGCCGTATGGACGCTCGCGCCGGTCTGCCCGACCGTCACGAACGACGTCCCGACCGGCCGCTCTCCCAGGCTGAGCTTGAGTTCCGCGCCGGCCAGGCCAGGGATTGCGACGCCGATCGACGTGTTGAGCAGGTGAGCGCCGGCCGACTGCTGCAGCAAGGCCGTGATGAGATCGTAGCCGGACAATTCAACCGGCAGCGGCGTGCCGGACGCCAAGGTGGCTTTGCCGAAAGGTCCAAAATCGATCAGTTTCGACAAATCGATCGTCCGGCTTGTCGGCAGGGCCGTCACGAGTTTGCCCAGCGCATCGGCGGCCCGCGCAGACGCCGGGCTTTCGCTGCGCAGGACTTCCACCATGGCGTTGAGCGCGTCACCCGCACGCACCTGCGTGGAGACGACCTCGCCGTAGGTCAGCGCCTTGAGGGAGAGCCGCGTCGACAACGCTTGCGCGAACTTGAACAGGTCGACGTTGGCTTTCACCAGTGCGTCGTAATCCATGACGCTCAGCGAGACTTTCGCGCCGACCAGACTGCTCAGCACCGAATTCGCAAGGCCGCCGTCCAGCGCCGCGAGCCGCGAGCCGATGGCGAAACTCGCACTCGGCGAGCGCGCATCAATGCTGGTCGTGCGAAGGGTCACGCGGTCAGGAGCCGCCGCGCCTGTCTTCGTCTTCTCGCCGGCGTAGCGTTCCTCCGAGCCGCCTTGCCAGGCCGCCAATGCGCGGCCGAACAGCATGGTGGGATGACTCACCATGGTCACCCGCACCGCATTGGGATTGGCGGCGCCCGGCGTGAACCGCGCATCGACGGACTTTCCCGCATCCGCGCTATAGACGCCAACTTCCACCGCCGCCACGTCGCGCTGCGAGAAGCCGTTGAGGCGCGCGTTTTCGCCGACGGCCGCCGAGGCGCGATCGAGATTGGCCGAGGCCGCCAGCGCCGCAATGTCGGTGGCGCTCTGCTGCTTGCGCTTCTGGTAATGGAACATCGAAAGATCCACTCCCACGGCCGTGGCCGCTATGCCCAGCAACAGGCTGGCCGCCGCGATGATGGCGACCGAGCCGCGCGCATCGTCGCGGAAGTGTTTGAGAGCGAGGCGCAACGTCATGTCCTGATCCTCACAAGAGTCCGCCATACTCGACGACGGCGCTGCGTCGAATCGTCGGGTCCGGCAGCGGCACCAAGGCGCCGAGCTGAAAGATCGGAGAAGCCGAGAAGTCGTACGTGGCGGTAATCTCGAACGCCGTTCCCGATGCGCCGCCCGCGACCGTCGTCACCAGCAGCTTCTTGGCATCGATGAACGGATAGGAACCGACATTGCGCGCGATGGACGCCCGCGCGAGCTTGTCGCGCTCGCCATCCGAAAGCCCTGCCACGGAGGCGCGGGCGGCCTCGGCCACCAATTGCTGGACGCCATGCATCGCTCCCAGCAGGATCCCGAAACACACGAGTCCGAAAAGAATGAGCAGGAAAACCGGAGCCACGAAGGCGAATTCGACCGCGCTCGCCCCTGTGCGGTTTCGAAGAAACGATCGATGGTCAATCATGTGCTTGATCCGAGAGTTTTGCAACTCTGGGTAGCATCGCCTTGGTTCGTTAACGCACCATTGCCGCGCCCGCGCACCTGCCCGTTCCGCCGGACGTCGTTAATTTTGCGGAAACCGGGGCGTACCAGCCCGAACGTCCGACCCGGCGTCGCGTTGGTGAATTGACGAACGGGCTTTTGCGGGACGCCGGCCATGGGACGCGCAGATGGGCGCTGGAGAATTTCAACGCTTCGTTCTCGCGCAGGACGATGTCCTGTCCGAGGTTGAAGCCGAATTGACCGAGGGCCGGAAGCGGACGCACTGGATGTGGTTCGTCTTCCCGCAGATCGCCGGACTGGGCCACTCACGGATGGCTCGCCTTTACGCCATGGGCGACGTGGATCAGGCGCGGCGTTATCTGGCGGACCCGATCGTCGGGGAACGACTGCGCCGGCACGTGCGCCTCATGCTGCGGCACGACGACAGGACAGCGCACGGCATTCTCGGCTCACCCGACGATCTGAAATTCCGGTCCTGCCTGACCTTGTTCAGCGCGGCCGCGTCCAACCCGGCGCATGCATCTCTCTTCCACCGCGGACTGCAAACTTTCTATGGCGGCGAGCCGGACCCCGCGACGCTTCGATTGCTGCAAACCAAGTGATCCGTACATGCCCACGATTGATCACCAGTTGATCTGGGCGCCTTCGAGAACCGCCTGCTGCCGAGCTCTTCAGACACACCAGCGACGAACGCCATACAAGCCGCCGTGGCTCGCTCACGCGAGATCATTCCGGCATGGCCCCAGCTGACTCGGCCACAACCAGCGGAGGCTTTGCCATCGGGCGAACGGTGCTTCGCGTCATGCGAGATGCGCGCGGGAGTGCGAAGGACTCTTCTTTCGTCGCCTGGCGATGGATGCCATGCGCCGTTGCCGCGGTTGTCTCTGATACGAACGCGCTTCCAACGCAAAGCAAAGCTATTCGGTCCAATGAACGAGACATCCGCGAAGGCATTCCGAGTGATGCTAATTCAACACCATTGATCGTCGTCTTCTGAGCTATCGCTGATTCAATCAGGCCTGATTGCCATGATTCGAAATGTACTTTGAAGGCGCGATGGTGCGCGAGATGGCAGGCGAGCAGTGCTCGGTCAGGTGAACGATGAAACGTGTATCCAAATTCCTGACTGCTTCCCTTCTTCCCTTCAGTTTTGCATCCATGGTGTCTGGCCACACCTGTGCGCAAAGCCTCGACTCATTCGCCATCCTCGCGGGCTCGGTCGTCACCAACACCGGCGCAAGCATAATTTCCGGCAATGTAGGCGTCAGCCCGGGCGCTGCCATCACGGGCTTTCCTCCCGGGATCGTCACCGCTCCTTATGCAATTCACTCGGCAGATGCGATTGCGGCACGCGCTCAAAGCGACCTGACGATTGCCTACAATGCTTTGGCTGCGCGTGCGCCGACGTCGGACCTCACCGGACAGGATCTCGGCGGGCTGACGCTCACGCCCGGTGTTTACAACTTCAACACATCCAGCCAGCTGACCGGCGCGCTGACGCTGGATGGCGGCGGTGATCCAAACGCCGTTTTCATCTTCAAAATTGGCAGTACTCTGACGACTGCCAGTGCGTCCGTTGTGCGACTCATCAACGGCGCTCAAGGCCGAAACGTCTTCTTTCAAGTCGGGAGCTCGGCAACCCTAGGCACCACCACGTCATTTGCAGGCAAGATATTGGCTCTGGCGAGCATCACCTTGAACACGGGCGCGCAAATCAACTGCGGGGCTGCCCTCGCACAGATCGGCGCAGTGACTCTGGATACGAACGTTGTCTCCGTTTGTGCGCTGGCAGCCGCCACATATGACTCGATTTTGGGCACCACCGCTTCCAACAATCAACGGGCCGTGGGAGCAGCGCTGGACAGCTATGTCGCCAGCGGTGGCGTCCTGCCTCTCTCCCTTCAAGTTTTGCTCGGCATCCTGTCTCCAGCAGAACTCGCCGCCGCATTCACTCAATTGTCTGGCGAGGCCGCAACCGGCGTTTCTCCGACGGGTATTCAGACCATGAATTCTTTTACGTCGCTCCTGATGGATGCGGCTGTCGAAGATTCGGACCAGGGTGTTTCAGCGCCAAATGTTTACGATATTCCCGGAAGCGGAACCGTCAGGGCGCGCGCTTACGCGCCGGATCAGGATCTATTTAAGTCGCGATCGCCCTTCGGAGCAGTGCAAGGTCGCCGCGAGCATTCCGCGTCAGCGTCGCAGCGTTGGCGTATGTGGGGCGCTGGATACGGTGGCTCGAGCGACGGCCGGGGCGACAGCACCGATGGCTCCCACGCTCGTTCCGCGCGCGGCCTCGGCTTCGCTGCTGGAGCGGACGTCTCGCTGACACCGGATACGAAAGTCGGTTTCGCGATCGGCGGAGGCGGCACGCGTTTCACCCTCAACGACGGGCTTGGCGGGGGTCGCAGCGACATGATCCAAGCCGGTGTCTACAGCCGGACGAACTTCGGCCGCGCATATGTCGCATCGGTCTTCGCATACGCATGGCACGATGCCTCGACGAACCGCAGAGCGACCTTAGGCGCAAGTGAACAATTGACGGCGCGCTTCAATGCCAACAATGTGGCCGGCCAGATCGAAGCGGGCTACAGACTTGGATGGATTGTTCCCTTTGCCTCCATCGGTGTGCAGGCCTTTGCGACGCCGTCATACCGCGAACAGTCTACCGTCGGCGCATCTACTTTTGCACTCGCCTATGAAAGCCGCACGACAGTGGCCACCCGCACGCAACTCGGCTTTCGCGTGGATCAGGTGGTCGCGGTCGGCGAGGACATGACCTTGCGCTTCCGAGCCAAAGCCGCATGGGCTCACGATTTTTCGGAGGTGTCCCGTATGGACGCTTCGTTCCAGGCCCTGCCGGGGACGAAGTTTTCGATCGTGGGCGCACCACGGGCACGCGACGCCTTGCTGCTGACGGTTGGACCGGAGATGCGATTCAAGAACGGCATGACAGCCGCGGCCTCATTCGAAACCGAGCAAGCGCGTGGCTCGCAGGCATACGGCGCGCGCGGTCAAGTTCGGTGGACATGGTGATCTTCTCATGAAACGTCCGATCAGACGCCGGAAGGCTCAACCTGCTTGGACGTCTCGCCGTTCTTCAGGCAAATAGACGGCCGTGGGCCAGCTTTGGCCTCAAGCCTGATTTGAGGATCCACCCGATGTCTGATCCCCATCACCGCACGTCTCGGAAGGTCGCGGCGCGTCTGTTGAAATTGGCCATGATCGTCGGCGCGCTTCTGGCTGCAGCCATCATGCTCGGCCTCCGGTTCTACAGCGCAGAACATTCCGTCAATCTGAATTGAGACTGCCCACATACTTCCCGGAAAGCACCTGCCGGCCCTTTTGAGGTCTTCAGCGGCACGGAAAGCTGGGCATTGATGCGAAAAGCGATTATCAAGGGCGGATTATTCAAGGGCCATGCCCGAACAAGGAAAACATATGAGTGCCTTCCATCCGGTTCATGATGCCCTGCTGATCCTGCAACGGTCGAATGGCTACTTCGTCATCATCCACAAATTGTCCGGGCGAACGTTCCACCTGGCGTACGAGAAAAAGGCCGATGCTGAAACGGCGCGTACTCAGCTGACCCAGACCTGGGCACTCGATGATCTGAACACGAAGTTCATCAAAAATGCCGATGACTGCCTGAAGAGATAAAGTTCTCGAGTACCCGCGCCGGCGCTTCCTTTTCGATCAGGGAAGGCGTCGGTGTGCCGGTAACATTATCGCGCGCTCATTGCGGAACGGTCCCGCTGCACACGAGTTCATCATGCTCTTCTGTCAAGCAAGGAGCATAAAGATGAGGCACGTACTCGCGGCAGTGATCTTCACCTGCGCAGCATCGACCGCTTTCGCCCAGAATGCAACGCCGAGGGCGAACCAGGATCCCAGCACGCCTGCGATCAGCAATACGGAGCGCAACAACCCCGGCGCCCCGGCGGCTGGCGCGAACAGCTTCACTGAAGGCCAGGCCAAGTCGCGCATTGAAGGCGCGGGCTATGCGAGCGTCAGCGGGCTGGCGAAAGACAAGGACGGCATCTGGCGCGGCAAGGCGACGAAGGGCGGAAAGACCATGGACGTCGGCCTCGATTATCAGGGCAACGTCGTCGCCAAGTGAGCTTCAGCCAACGTACCGACAGGGTGTGATCATGACCAAGACAATCTCGGCTCTCTTCGACAATTATTCATCAGCTTCAGCCGCTGTGTCGGCTCTCGAAGCCAGCGGCGTGCCGCATTCGGACATCAGCATCGTCGCGAACAATTCCGACAATTGGCACAAGGGTGACAAAGCGTCGGATACTGCTGAAGATGCCGGCAAGGGCGCCGGAATTGGCGCAGCCGTCGGCGGAATCGGTGGATTGCTCACCGGCCTCGGCCTTATGGCCATCCCGGGTGTGGGCCCGGTTGTCGCGGCCGGCTGGCTTGCCTCGACCGCCGCTGGTGCGTTGGCTGGGGCCGCGGTAGGCGGAGCGGCAGGCGGGCTCATCGGCAGCCTGACGGACGCCGGCGTTCCCGAGCGCGACGCCCATGTTTACGCGGAAGGCGTCCGTCGCGGCGGGACCTTGGTGACGGCGCGCGTGGATGACGCCAAAGCCGCCAGCGCGCAGATGGTGCTTGACCGCAACAAGGCCGTCAATCTGAACGAGCGTGGCGAGACGTACAGGTCCACGGGCTGGACGTCCTTTGATCCTGCGGCACCGGCCTACACCGCCGATGAAGTCGCCCGGGAGCGCGGTCGCTACACCGCTCTCTGACATCCTTGCAGGACGCGCCGATAAGGCGCGTCCTGCCTGTTCCAGGCATCACCGGTGCGCCGACAATCGACCGCTGTTGATGTCGGACCGAAGCAACGACGTTGACGATGTGAAACGGCGCGAATATCTCTCTCCCTCCAATCGAGGAAGTAAGCAGAGAGATGGAATGTCGCTCAAGCCCAGTCAAATTGCACAACTGAAACAGATTGTCGAAATTGCCCAGAAATTCATTGCTCAAGCCGAGAAGCGCACCAAATCCAGGTCGCAAGTGAGCACGAATGGTGGAGCGCGGCGGCGTCGCTCGGGTAAGGAACTCGTCGCATTCAAGAAGCTTTTGAAATCTGAGAGGAAGCGCGGGGTTCCGGTTGCGGAGCTCGCGCGCCAGCACGGCATCTCTTCCGCTTACATCTACATGATCAAGTGAATGCTGCTCACGCACATCGGCTCTTCTGATCTCATGGGGCGGGACGCGTAAGTGCCCAAGGCGCCCCGACCTGCACCGCTCACAACCCCGGATCAGCGCTACCTTGTTGTTCGAGGTCGCTTGTGGCGTCGTTCGAATCCGGACCTGAGTGAAGCCGATCGTGAGAAGCTCGTGTCGGATTTGATGAGCGGCCGCCGCGCGGTCGCGGCCGCGATGAAAGCCGGCGACGCGACCGAGATGGCCATGGCGCGTGCGGCTGTCGATGCGGCGAAGCGGGCGCTCGGTGAGCGCGGGCCGGTTTGGTGGACCGATGGCGATCCCGATCTGAATCGTCATCTCATCAAGAACACGCCCTACGCTGACTGGTTTGAAAAGCTTTGAGATCGTCAGCGTCGAACTCTGCTCGGCTTCGCCCGAAATCTCAGGCGGAGATCGAGCGCCGCAGCCGGCATGGCGCCTGAAGCTTGACAATAAAGGCATCGATGCGACGAAGAGCCGTGCCGTCTTGTCGAAGCGTGTGCTTCGTTTCGTATCAAATCTCTCTAAGCAAACGTCTCATTAATGCCTGTGCGGCAACACTCCCGTGCTCGGGAGACGAACATGAACGAATGCGCAGGTTGCCGGAACGGCGATGCCTTTACACAGCCCTTTGAAATGGCATTTCAGCCGATCGTGAACGTTGCCACAGGCAAGACGTTTGCGCATGAAGCTCTCGTCCGGGGGCCAAACGGCGAGAGCGCTCATTCGGTCTTGTCGGGATTGAACGACGCGAACCGCTATGCGTTCGACCAGCAGTGCCGGGTGAAGGCCATCTCGACGGCCACGGAGCTGGGTCTCGCGGCCACCGGCGCAATGCTGTCGATCAACTTCATGCCGAATGCGGTGTACGAGCCCAATGCATGCATTCGGCTCACTCTCGCTGCGGCCAAGCGCACGGGCTTTCCGCTGGACAGGATCATCTTCGAGTTCACTGAAGATGAAAAGCTCGACACCAAACACGTCCTCAACATCCTGCGCACATATCGGAAGATCGGCTTCAAAACGGCCATCGACGACTTTGGCGCAGACTATGCGGGCTTTGCTCTGCTGACGCAGTTCCAGCCGGACCTCGTGAAAATCGACATGGCCCTGATCCGGGACATCGACACAGATCCCGTGAAGCGGACCGTGGTCAAGCACATCGTCCGCATGTTGGAAGATCTCGACATCGCCGTCATCTGCGAGGGGGTCGAGACGATCAGGGAACTGGACACTCTGAGAGATCTGGGAGTGAGTCTCATTCAAGGCTACGCTCTGGCCAAGCCCAGTTTCAGGTCCCTTGCCGCACCAACGTACTGACACGGTCCGGACGTCACACGGCGTAGCCGCGACAGCGCCGGGACGCAAACGACCGTCATCCAGTATCTGGATGACGGTCGCTCAGCTGATCGGGAAGGAATGGCCGACGTCGCAATCGATCCTGTCGAAGGACGTCAGCCTAGGGCTTTCAGAACCGGAAGTTCACACCGGCGCGAACAACATCGAACTTGTTCTCGTTGCGAACAACGATGCGGTTGCCTGCCGTCATGGTCTGCACACCGCTGGGCCCCGGGGTCGAAGCGAGAGTCGTGTAGGTGCGGCTGCTGCTGCCCAGATCAACATGCATGTATTCGATCTTGAACGACATGCTGTTGGTGAAGGCGTATTCCGCGCCCGCGCCGAGTGCCCAGCCGATGTTCGATCCGCTGCCACCCGTGGAACCGAGCGCCCGTGTGCCAGTGGTGAACGTGCCATTGGGAACCAGGATCGGGGGAAATGGCGGGACTGAAATGACGTTGGCGTTTTCGACCGTGTCACGCTGCAAGACGTTGGAGCCACCGGCCTTGCCGCCGTAAGCCAGACCGCCGGTCGCGTAGATCAAGGCGCGGTCGAAGGCGAAGCCCAGGCGGCCCCGAACTGTCCCGAACCACTTGCTGCTCTTGCCTTGGCTGACCGCGAAATCAGTGCTGTCGTCGAAGCCGGGCGTCACATCCGCCAAGGCCGGGAAGGCGCCGGTGCTGCCGGACTTGCGGTCGAGGTAGTTGAGGTCAGCCTCCACGCCGGCAACGATGTTGCCGAACTGCATGTTGTAGCCAATCTGGGCTCCACCCGTGAAAGCCAGGTCGTCGTCACTGGTCCGCCCGCCGAAAATGGTCGGGGGAGCGACGAAGCCGGCCGTGTTCAGGCTCGAATTGTTGTTCCATGCCGCGCCCGCGTTCAAGCCGGCGTAGAAGCCGCTCCAGGTGAACATCGGAGCCGCCGCGACGAAGGATGGCGCCGGAGCAGCCGTCCGGTAGGGAAGGTCCGCGGCGAACGCCGAACCGGCCGACGCTATCAGGATGGTGTGGAGCAGGACATTGCGAAGCATTCTATTTCCTCTTGTCGGCCCAGCAGGTTCGGGCCGCGCGCAAGGTCATAGACACCGGGATGGTAGCTTTAGCCAGTCATTCTGAAGAACAAAGAGGCGGTGTATCTCTTTAGCCACCGAATACTGATAGAATCAATTAATCATATCCACAGAAAATTATTGCAACCATCACCTCGTAAACATCGTAAGCTTGACCGCTAGTCTTGAGCTTTACATGACAGCCCGTCCGACATCATGACTTCAAAACATGATAATAGGCCCACCACAGATGCGCCGCAGCACCACGCAGCGGACGCCAGATTCCGGCTATCTCAATCATGCTCTTGTTGCCCGGTCGATCCGGCAGTCCAAGCCCGATGCGCACCGCCTCCTGCAATGCAAGGTCCCCGGCAGGCCATGCGTCGCCGCGGCCTAGACAGAACAGCAGATAAATGTCGGCCGTCCATGGGCCGACACCGTGCAGAGCGGTCAGGATTCGATGGGCATCCTCCACCTCCGCCGAGGCGAGCGCCGCCAGGTCGAGCCGGCCCTCGACCACCGCCTGAGCGGCGCCTTTCAGCGTTCTGATCTTACCCGCCGACAACCCGAGCCCGCCGAGCCTCGTCGACTCCGCGTCTCGGAAATGATGATGATCAAGCTCGCCGAATTCGCTGACGAGTCGCGCCCAAATCGCAGCCGCGCTCGCGACGGAGAGTTGTTGCCCGCACACGATGCGCGCAAGACCTGGGAAGCCGGGTTCGTGGCGGCGAAGAAGCGGAACGCCCGTGGCCGCGCGAACGGCGCCCAGGCGAGGATCCATGCGCACCAGCTCTTCTATCGCGGCGTCGAGGTCTGCCTGCGTTGCGAGCCGCCCTGCCATTCCCGAGATCTCAGCACGATACGATCATTCGGTTCGTTCGCCGTACTTCGCGTTCAGGCCTTCATCGGTCAAGAGCCTTCGCTCAAGCGCGCGCATCTCGTCGTATCGCATGATTTTCATGATGTCTTCGATGCCGACGGCGAGATCCGGCCTGTCCGCCGGAACCCCGGTACGCATCACCTCTTTCATGCACTCCAAAGCTCGGCTCATTCCCATGATGGCCGCCGCCGGAAGCATTCGCGGCAGACTGACGCGGCGCACGCCCATGCTGGCGAGCCGCGGCAAGGGAATGAGCGGCGTCGTCGGACGCGCCCGGATGCCGAACCCCATGTTGATCGTGACGGGCGCGCGTGACGCATCGACGATACGCCCGATCTCGACGTCGCTGCGCGCGGCGTCCGGGAAGATCATGTCGGCGCCCGCATCGACATAAGCCCGCACACGCTTCACCGTCATGTCCAGACCCTCGACCGCCAATGCGTCCGTGCGGGCGATGATCATGAAGGCGTCGTCCTTGCGCGCGAGGCAGGCCGCCTCGATCTTCTTGACCATTTCCTCGAGCGGAATGACCTCTTTTCCGGGCATGTGACCGCATCTTTTCGGATGCACCTGGTCTTCGATGTTGATACCCGCGACTCCGGCCTGCTCGAACTGCTGCACCGTGTAGTGCACGTTCATCGGATTTCCGTAGCCGGTGTCTGCGTCGGCCGTCAGCGGGATCGAGATCGATGCGGCGATGTGGCGGCAATGCCCGACGTTCTCGGCCAGTCCCATGACGCCGATATCATCGATGCCGAGGAGCGAATTGGACACGGCCGCCCCGCTCGTCGCCGCCGTCTCGAAGCCCGCCGTCTCGACGAGCCTTGCGCTATAACCGTCGTAGACGCCGGGTGCGATCACCAGATCGCCGCGCGACAGCAGGTCGCGCAGACGTTGGGCTTGGCTCGCCATGTCGTTCTCCGTTTTTGTCGATCAGGACCGGGATGCGGCTTCGATGGCCACGAGATGTTCGGTTGCGCGGCGAATGTGCGCCCGCATGAGGGATTCCGCGAGCGGGCCGTTGCGCTGATTCATGGCGGACGCAATCTGCCAATGCTCCTCGCTGGCTTCTGCGCGTCGACCGGGCGCGTCGCCGGATTGCCGTCGATACATCCGCAGCAGGTAATAGAGTTCGTCGCAGAGCAGATCGCGAATGCGGCCATTGCCGCAGTTTTCCGCGATGTGACGATGCAGATCGAAGGCGCTCGGCGTCTGACCGGCAGACTCGACGGCGCCGATGAGCGCGCACAGACTTTCATCGCTCATATGCGCGCAAGCGAGCCTCGTCGCCATGCCCTCCAGGCCTTCGCGCATTTCGAAGATTTCGCGGATCTCCGCATGCCCGAGCGAGACGACGCGCGCCCTGGTGAACGGATTTCGCGCGATGAGCTTGCGACCCTCAAGTCGGCGCATGGCTTCCCGCACCGGGCCGCGGCTCACCGCAAGCCTGCGAGCCAGATCGACCTCGTTGATGACCGACCCCGGCTCGAACTCGCCGCCGGCGATACGATCGAGCACATCCTGCAGCACGCGGTCCGCCAGGGTGTTCGAGCGATCGCCATCGTCCGCGGCTTGTTGAGCTGGCACGGACGGCTCAAGCTGAACCACGTCGAGTGTTGACAGTTTTGGAGCAACGCCGGTGTTCATGGGATATGAATACGCATGCTGGTCGCTCGATGCAATTAAATGTTGACACTTTTCGCCGGGTCCTTCCAGATGCAGAAAAACAGACACGGGAGGATTGCATGCGGATCTCACGCTTGACGCGATTGCTGGCGGCATCGATGTGTTTTGCGGTCGCGTCAGCGTCCGCCATGGCGCAGACCCCTTATTTCCAGGGCAAGCAGGTCAAGGTGCTGGTCGGCTTTTCTCCGGGGGGCGGCACCGATCTCTTCGGCCGGCTGATCGCCGAGGGGCTCGCCAAGCATTTGGGCGGAAAACCTTCCGTGCTGGTCCAGAACATGCCCGGCGCAGGCAGCGTCGTGGCATCGAATTACTTCAGCGGGCGCGCGCCGCGCGACGGAACCGTGCTTCTGATCGGCACCGGGCAATTGCTTCTGCGCATCGTGCTCGGACTGGACGGCGCCAAGAGCAAGGCCAGCGATCTCGAGCCGCTGATCGCAAGCCCGATGGGCCGCGTCGCTTACGCACGAAAGACCGCGGGCGTGCCGAACGCCAAGGCGCTGCTCGACCCCGGCGAACCGCTGATCGTCGGCGTCCCTGAGGTGATCGCGACGCTCGACACCGTGCTGGGCTTGAAGGTGCTGGACGTGAAATTCCGCGCCGTCATGGGCTATCCGGGCAAGAACGACACCCGCATGGCGCTGGAGCGTGGCGAGGTCAATGTCGATGGTCAGGCCACGCCGGTCTACAACAGCAGCGTTTCGCCCATGATCCGGAGCGGGCTGGCGGCGCCGATCTTCGCGCAGGGACTCATGGAGGGCGACATGCTGGTGCGCGATCCCGCGGCGCCCGACATTCCCACCGTCGCGGAAGTCTACAGGGAAATCCACGGCAAGCCGCCCGAGGGGCCGGCGTGGGAGGCCTACAAGGCGTCGGTGCGGGCATTCGGCAATGCCGGCAAGATCCTCATGACGCACCCCGACATTCCGCCGGCCGCCATGACCGCGCTGAACGAGGCCGTGGAAGCCATGTCAAAGGACGAAGCCTTCGTGCGCAGCGCAGAGGCCGTGCTGGAGGGCTATTCGTTCCAGACCGGCAAGCCGCTGCGCGAGGGCGTCTCCGCCATCGGCCGGACGGACGCCGCGACAGTCGCGTGGCTGCAGAACATGCTGAGCGCCGATTTCAAGATGAAGTTCAACTAGGAGATCGTGGGTGCACAAGGTCCGGGCTCAGCCGCCGACACGTGATTTTTCCATCGGAACACGGCGCCTGCGCCACGTCGACGTGCGGGGCATGCTCGGCGCGGCGCGTTACGACCGGATGCCGTTTGTGGCGCGTGTGCTGGCGGAAAACCTGTTGCGCAACCAGGCTCCGATCGAGACCGTCGTCGCGTGTCTCGCCCGGCGTTCGGCCAAGGCTGGCACGGTCGAGCTTCCCCTCCATATGGCGCGGGTCATCCTCCCGGACTCGTCGGGCATTCCCGTTCTGATGGATCTCGCAGCCCTGCGCGCGGCGCTGGCGCGGCGCGGTCTCTCGACCGCTCAGGTGCGCAGCAGGGTTCCCGTGACGCTGGTGGTCGACCATTCGCTCCAGGTCGACGTTGCGGGACGGCCCGAAGCCTTGCTGGCGAATCTCGATCTCGAATATCACCGCAATGCCGAGCGATATCGCTTTCTCAAATGGGCGCAGCAGGCCTTCGACGGGCTTGAAATCTTTCCGCCCGGCAGCGGCATCATCCATCAGGTTCATCTCGAACGCGTCGCCGACGTCGTGCGCATGCAGGACGACGACGACGAGGGGCTTGTCTATCCCGACAGCGTTGTCGGCGGAGACTCCCATACGCCGATGGTCAATGCGCTGGGCGTGGTCGGCTGGGGCGTGGGCGGGCTGGAAGCCGAAATGGTGGTGCTGGGCGAGCCCTACCCGCTGCCCAACCCCGAATTCGTCGGCGTCGAACTGTTCGGAGGCCTCGCCGCCGGAATCTCGACGACCGATCTCGCCCTGACGGTGACGCATCATCTGCGACGACATCATGTCGTCAGCGCCTTTGTGGAATTCTTCGGCGACGCGGCCGAAACCATGAGCGTGCCGGATCGCGCGACACTCGCGAACATGGCGCCGGAATATGGCGCGACGACGGGCTTCTGGCCGATCGACGAACTGACGCTCGACTATCTGAGGATGACGGGCCGCACACCCGGGCATATCGAGTTGGTGCGCGCGCACGCACAGTCAGCCGGGCTTTTCCGCCACCGCGCCGCCCCCTCACCCGTTTACGACCGGGTGATCCGGATCGATCTCGGTTCGGTGACGCGCAGCCTTGCCGGGCCGAGCAAGCCGCACCATCTGGTCGAGCCCCGCGGCCTCGCGCGTGCCTTCGCGGACAAGATCGCGAGGCCCATGGAGCGCGCGCCCGAGAACGGCCCCGGTGATGGAGCCGTGGCGATCGCGGCGATCACCTCTTGCACGAACACCGCCAATCCCGTCGCGATGATCACCGCCGGATTGGTGGCGCGCAATGCGGCGGCCCGCGGACTGAGGCCTGCGTCCTACGTCAAGACGTCGCTTGCCCCCGGGTCGCGCGCCGTCACGGCATATCTCGAAAGCGCCGGATTGCTGGAGCCGCTCGAAGCACTGGGGTTTCATGTCGTGGGCTATGGCTGCACGACCTGCGGCGGCAAATCCGGTCCGCTGCATCCCGACTCGGTGGAGGCGATCGCGGCGGGGCGCGCCATGGTCGCGGTGCTGTCGGGCAACCGCAATTTCGATGGACGGATTCACCGACTCATCTCGGCAAGTTTCCTCGCGTCGCCCGCGCTCGTCGTCGCCTATGCATTGGCCGGCGACATCTTGCGCGACCTCGAGACCGAGCCGCTCGCACGCGATGCGACGGGCAAGGACGTCTATCTCCGCGACCTCTGGCCGGATGCCGCGGACGTCGCCGCCCTCGCGCAGCGCGCCGTCACGCCGGAGCTGTTTTCCGCCAGCGCCATGAACGACCCCACGGCGCAAGAACGCTGGAGCCGCATTGCGGCGCCGACGGGCGATCTGTTCGATTGGGATCCGGCATCGTCCTACATCATGGAACCGCCGTTCTTCGAGGCGGAGCAGGAAGGATTTTGCGCCTCGGATCGCGTCGTCGGCGCGCGCGTGCTCGGCATGTTCGAGGATGGGCTGACGACCGATCATGTCTCGCCAGGCGGCGAAATTCCGGCCGACAGCCCTGCTGGCGCCTATTTGCAGTCCATCGGGGTGCAGCCGGCGCAGTTCAATACCTATGTGGGTCGACGCGGCAATCACCACGTCATGACACGCGGGATCTATGCGAACCTGCGGGTTCGCAATCAACTGACGCCGGAGTGCGAAGGCTGGTGGACGCGCCGTTTTCCCGATGGCGCGGTCATGAGTTTTTTCGACGCCGCCGCCGCCTACCGCGGGGACGCCACCCCGATGATCGTTCTGGCAGGCCGGGATTTCGGCTCCGGCAGCAGCCGCGACTGGGCCGCCAAGGGCCCGGCGCTTCTCGGCGTCGGATGCGTGCTCGCGCGATCCTTCGAACGCATCCATCGATCGAATCTCATCGGGCTCGGCATTCTGCCACTGCTTTTCCGCGAAGGTGAGAGCAGCGAAACCCTTGGCCTGCAGGGAACCGAAAGCTTCTCGTTCTCCGGGCTCAGAAGCGCACTGTTGAAAAACGGGACCGTCACCGTGACGGCGAGTTCGGACGCGCGTCCCGACATTCAGTTTGACGCGACGGTCGACGCGCGGACACAAGCCGAGATCAACCTGCTTCTCCAGGGCGGCGTCTTTCGCGCGGCGCTGTCGCGGCATGGCCGAGGCAGCGTCACCCACGGCGAACCAACGAGTCACCCGCGCCATCGCGCATCGTAAAGGAACCAGACACATGACACCCGACACCGCCATCGTGACGACCCGGCAGCCCCATGTCGATCACTGGACGACCTCCGGCGGGCGGAAGATCTTCATGAGCGAGAAAAAGGCTGTGCGGCAGCCGGCGCTCGGCACGATCTTGCTCGTGCACGGATCCTCGATGGGATCGCAGGGATTCGATCTCGACATTCCGGGCGATCCGGACGCGTCGATCATGGATTGGTTCGCCTGCCGGGGCTTCGACATATGGCGGCTCGACTTCCTCGGCTACGGCCGATCCGACAAGCCCGACGATCATCTGGCGACCGTCGAACAGGCGGTGCCCGACCTTCTGGCAGCGTCCGACTACATGAGGTCGCAAGGCGTCTCCGATGCGCCGATGCTGCTCGGCTATTCGTCGGGAGCGCTACGGGCAGCGCTGTTCGCCCAGAGGCATCCGGACCGCGTCAAGCGTCTCGGGCTCGAAGCCTTCGTCTACACCGGGGCCGGGAGCCCCACGTTGGCGAAGCGCGCAGAGAAGATGAAGGAGTGGAAATCATCCGTGCGCCGCCCTCTGAGCCGCGACTTCCTGATGTCGACCATGACGCGCGATCATTCCGAAACCACCATGGACTCACGCAAGCTGCCGTTCATCGAATCCATCCTCGCACTCGAGGACTCCGTGCCGAACGGAACCTATATCGACATGTGCGAGAATCTGCCGCTGGTCGATCCGCGCGCCATCAAGGTTCCGACGGCCATTCTCCGCGGCCAGTTCGACGGCATTGCGTCTGACGAAGACGTCCTCGAATTCTTTCGGCTGCTGCCCAACCCCGACAAGGAGTTCATCTTCCTTCCCGGCGTCGCCCATACGGCAGGCACGGCGAAAAATTACCTGCGGTTCTACTCGGCCGCGCTGAGCTTCTTCGCGCGCCCCGAGACGGTGTTCGTCGACGGACATTGAACGTCGATTGGAATGAAATGCCGCCAAGCGGGAGAGGCGATGCTGCGTCTCTCCCCACCGCACGGCTTCGATCGTTGATCAGGCACGCGCAGCCGTCGCGCTCCGCTGGGCTTGGCCAGAGCTGGGCGCGAGAAGGACCCGGACGGCAAAGGGCACCGGCAAGTGTGGAACTCCACAATTGCCGGTGCCGCTCGCCATTGACTCTGAGGCGCCCCGACCCCCTAGATGATGTTGTCACGGTCCCTTGCATCGCAAGATGAAGGGCTAAGAGGGAATTCGGTGCGGATGCGATGAGCGTCCCATGCCGAAGCTGCCCCCGCAACTGTAAGCGGCGAGCTGTCGTCCACCATCCGTCACTGGGGTTTCACCCTGGGAAGACCGGACGACAGCCTTGACCCGCGAGCCAGGAGACCTGCCGCGACATGTTGAACGTCCTCGGGCGGGGTGCCCCGGTGGATCGCGTGCGACGGACGGGCAGTGCTCGTCCGTGCCTTTGCATGCGAACACTCGGCCCATGCTCCAACTCCGGAGTCCAAGCCAATGTCCGCGATCCAGTCTTCCCACGAACATCGCTCTCTCGTTCCGCCGCCGCAGCCCGCGTCGTCGCCGGCCGCGTCGCAGCCCGGCTATCAGGTCATCCGCCGCAACGGAACCAGCACACCCTTCGACGCCACCAAGATCTCGGTCGCCCTGACCAAGGCCTTTCTGGCCGTGGAGGGCGGCAACGCCGCCGCGTCCCGGCGCATCCACGACTGCGTCGCCGATCTCACCGCACAGGTCGTCGCCAACCTGACGCGCCGCGCCGATCTCGGACGCACCTTCCACATCGAGGACGTGCAGGACCAGGTCGAGCTTGCGCTGATGCGCAGCGAGAACCACAAAGTCGCGCGCGCCTATGTACTTTACCGCGACGAGCGCGCACGCGGGCGGCTCGCCGCCGCCGCGCCATCGCCGTCGCCCGCCGCCCGGACGGAACTGCGCATGACGCTCGCGGACGGCACGCTGGCGCCGCTCGACGGGCGCCGTCTCGAGGACGTCGTGCGTGAGGCCTGCGCGGGTCTCGATGGCGTCAGGCCCGACGTGATCCTCGCCGAGACCATGCGCAACATCTACGACGGCGTCACCGCCGAGGAACTGGCGCTCGCGCCAATCCTCGCCGCCCGGACGCTGATCGAGACCGAGCCGTCCTATTCGGTCGCCACCGCGCGTCTGCTGCTCGACAAGCTTCGGCGCGAAGCGCTGAGTTTCGTCGCGGGACGGCCCGACGAAGCCACCCAGGCCGAAATGGCGGGCCGGTACGGCGATTATTATCGCGGCTATCTGCGCAAGGGCGTCGCGGCCGGACGCGTCGATCCCGAACTCGGCCGCTTCGATCTTGACCGCATCGTCGCGGCCGTGAAGCCGGAGCGTGATCTCAGCTTCGACTATCACGGCTTCCAGACGCTCTACGACCGCTATTTCCTGCATGACGACGGCGTCCGCTTCGAGCTTCCTCAGGCCTTCTTCATGCGCATCGCCTGCGGGCTCGCGCTGCGCGAGGTCGACCGCGAGGCGCACGCCATCGCGTTCTACGACGTGCTCTCGTCCTTCGACTTCATGGCCTCGACGCCGACTCTCTTCAATGCCGGAACGCTGCGGCCGCAGCTCTCATCCTGCTTCCTGACCAGCGTTCCAGATGATCTCGACGGCATCTTCAAGTCGATCAAGGACAACGCGCTGCTGTCGAAATATGCCGGCGGACTGGGCAACGACTGGAGCCGCGTGCGCGGTCTCGGGGCGCATATCAAAGGCACCAACGGCGAAAGCCAGGGTGTCGTCCCCTTCCTGAAAGTCGCCAACGACACGGCTCTGGCGGTCAACCAGGGCGGCAAGCGCAAGGGCGCGGTCTGCGCCTATCTGGAGACCTGGCACATCGACATCGAGGAATTTCTCGATCTGCGCAAGAACACCGGCGACGATCGCCGCCGCACCCACGACATGAACACAGCCAACTGGATTCCGGACATGTTCATGAAGCGCGTGATGGAGAAGGGCGACTGGACGCTGTTCTCGCCATCCGAAGCGCCGGATTTGCACGACAAGGTCGGCAA
>JAQGJH010000076.1 GCA_028290705.1 Hyphomicrobiales bacterium | reverse complement strand
AAGGGCGCCGACCTCGGCTGCGGGCTCGGCGTGCTGGCGCATGCGGTGCTGACGTCGCCAAAGGTCACGAAACTCGCCCTCGTGGACATCGACCGCCGCGCGATGGATCTGGCGACGCGCAACGTCGTCGACCCGCGCGTGCGCTTCCTCTGGGCGGATGCGCGAAAAACCAGCGAATTGCAGGGGCTGGACTTCATCGTCATGAACCCGCCGTTCCACGAAGGCGGGCACGAGGACCAGTCCCTCGGGCAGGCCTTCATCCAGGCGGCGGCGAAAATGCTGCGCAAGGGCGGCATGCTCTGGCTCACCGCCAACCGTCACCTGCCCTACGAGCGCATCCTCAAGCCGTCCTTCAAGCGCGTCGAACTGGTGGCGGAGGCCGGCGGCTACAAAATCTATCAGGCCCAGGTATGAGTGCGAAAACGCCGACGCTGCGGCTCGACAGGCTGCTGACCAATCTCGGTTACGGCTCGCGCCGCGAGGTGCAGATCATGGCCCGGCATGGCCGCCTGAAACTCGATGGCGAGCCCCTGCGGGTGATCGACCATCGCGTGCCGCTCTCGCAAGACTTCGCCGAGCGCCTGACCTTTGACGGAGAACCGCTCGATCCGCTGCCCGGCGTGGTGCTGATGCTGCACAAGCCCGTGGGCGTCACCTGTTCGCACAAGGATCTGGGGCCCCTCGTCTACAGCCTGCTGCCGGACCGCTGGCGCCGGCGCGAGCCCGCCATCTCGGCCATCGGGCGTCTCGACAAGGACACGTCGGGCCTGCTGATGATGACCGACGACGGCGCCTATCTGCACAAGATCATCTCGCCGAAGCGGCACATCCCCAAACGCTATCGCGCGATGCTCGACCGGCCGCTGCGCGGCGACGAGGCGCAGGTCTTTTCGTCCGGAACCCTGATGCTGGAGGGCGAGGAAAAACCCCTGCTCCCAGCCCCGCTCGAAATCTTCTCGCCCCAGGACGTCGCCCTCACGCTGACCGAAGGCCGCTACCACCAGGTCCGCCGCATGTTCGCCGCCGTGGGCAATCACGTGACGGTCCTGCATCGCGAGTCGGTCGGCGGGCTGACCCTGCCGGCCGATCTGGAGCCTGGGGATTTTCGGGTGCTGGGGAATGAAGAGAAGGCTGCGGCGATGGGCGGGTGATGTCGGCAATATCCCACGGCTCCAAACAAGCCTATGATCTTCCGACATAATTCAATCCCGATTCGAGGCCTCCGTGACGCGCAACAATCTTCTCTATCTGATCATCGGGGCGCTCATCGTCGGCGGCGGGATTTTGGGGTATCAGCTTTACCAGAAGCAGCGGCAGCCCGAGGGCGTGCAGATCAACGTCGGGCCCGAGGGGCTGAAGATCGAGCGCAGGTAGCCCTCACGCGCCCTTGGGCGTCTTGCCGGGCCAGCTCACGATGAATTCCGGCAGGTCGTCCACCTCCACGTCGACCTCGCTCGCCGCCACCTTGTCCTGCACGGAGATGCGGGCTTTGTGGACGGTGTCGGGCGAGCCGGAGACCAGCGGGTGCCACCATTTCAGATCCTGGCCGTCGGCCACCAGCCGATAGGCGCAGGTGGGCGGCAGCCATTTGATCGTGCGGACGGCCTCGGGCGTCAGTTTGACGCAATCGGGAACGTGGCGCTTGCGGCGGGTGTAGTCCTTGCAGCGGCAGCTCTTTCCGTCGAGCAGCTTGCAGCCCACATTGGTGAAATGGATGTCGCCCGTGTCCTCGTCCTCGAGCTTGACGAGACAGCAGCGGCCGCAGCCGTCGCAGAGGCTTTCCCATTCGGGTTTCGTTAGGTCTTCCAGTCTCTTCTTCCAGAACGGAGCTGGCGAATCATCGGTCATGACGGGTCTCTGCCGGGGGCTTTTCCGGTCGTTCCGGGGCGGCGTTAACTTTCCGGCGACATAGAGGAAATGGTGCTTGCGCCCGGACGAGCCGGGCGTCAAGAAGGTTGATGAAAGCTTAAGCCCGCGGGCTTGCATGAGGAGGTCGGGCCGCGTGTTCGAGGAGTTCGCCAAGTCAAAGCTGGGACGCCGCGTCTCGCGGACGATGCTGGCGTTCGACTCGCTGGTGGATTCCTCGCTGTTCTCGGGCGGCCAGGCTCTGCGGGCGCGCTACGAGGATTTCGCCGCCTTCATGGACAGGCTGCACGTCGGCGGCTGGCGGCGCGGCGGCGTCGAACTCGCCTGCGAGGGCCTGACGCTGGGTCTCGCGGGCTCGGTGCTGATGCTCGCTCTGGCGGTGCCGGCTTTTCGTGAAACGTCGGACGACTGGCTGAAGAAGCAGGATCTCGCCGTCACCTTCCTGGACCGTACCGGCCAGGAGGTCGGGCGTCGCGGCATCAAGCACGACGATTCCATTCCGCTCGAACAATTTCCCGATTTTCTCCTCCAGGCCGTGCTCGCCACCGAGGACCGGCGCTTCTACGAGCATTACGGCATCGATCCCATCGGCACGCTGCGCGCCTTGACGGTGAACGCGCGCTCGAGCGGCGTCGTGCAGGGCGGCTCGACGGTGACGCAGCAGCTCGCCAAAAACCTGTTCCTGTCGAACGAACGGACGATCGAGCGCAAGATCAAGGAAGCGTTCCTGGCGGTGTGGCTCGAGTTCCACCTGCCCAAGCGCGAGATTTTGAAGCTTTATCTCGACCGCGCCTATATGGGCGGCGGCACGTTCGGCATCCAGGCGGCGGCCGAGTTCTACTTCGACAAGAACGTTCGCGACCTGTCGCTGGCCGAATCCGCCATGCTGGCGGGCCTGTTCAAGGCACCGACGAAATTCGCGCCGCACATCAACCTGCCGGCGGCGCGCGCCCGCGCCAGCGACGTGCTGCAGAACATGGTCGTGGCCGGCATGCTGACCGAGGGCCAGATCTATGCGGCGCGGCGCAACCCGGCGACACCGGTCGACCGCCGGCGCGAGAGCAGCCCGGACTGGTATCTCGACTGGGCCTATGACGAGGTCAGCAAGCTCGCGGAGGCCGGAAAACTCGGAGCCGACCGCGTGCTGCTGGTGCGGACGGCGCTGGACTCGAACATCCAGAAACGCGCGGACGCCGCCATCGAGGATGCGCTGCGTCAGTACGGCTCACAGTTTCGCGCCAAGCAGGGTGCAGCCGTCGTGCTCGAACCCAATGGCGCGGTTCGGGCGATCGTCGGCGGCCGCGATTATGGCGCGAGCCAGTTCAACCGCGCGACCGACGCCGTGCGCCAGCCGGGCTCGTCCTTCAAGCCCATCGTCTATCTCACCGCTTTGCAGACGGGCCGCGTGAAGGCGACAAGCATTGTCGACGGCTCGGGCATTTGTCTCGGCAACTGGTGCCCGCATAATTACGGCGGCGCGTCGGCTGGGCAATTGCCGCTTCTCACTGCGCTGCAGAAGTCTCTCAACACGGTCGCGGTGCGTCTCTCGGTCATCATCGGCCAGGCGTACTGGAAGGGCAAGGACGCGAACCAGTGGAATTTCGCCAAGCTCGGACGCGCTAAAATTCTGGAAACGTCGCGCCTGATGGGCATCACGACGCCGCTCACCGACACCGTGTCGCTGCCGCTCGGCGCGGGCGACGTGAAGATGATCGACATGGCCGCCGTCTATGCCGTTTTCG
>JAQGJH010000062.1 GCA_028290705.1 Hyphomicrobiales bacterium | reverse complement strand
CGTGCGCTGTAGCCAATTCGGCCTGAGCGGCCTTTTCGGCGCTCACGTCGCGGCCGATTGCATGGATGAACTCCCCCTCCGGGAAAGCTATCCAGGACACCCAGACGTAGTTCCCGCTCTTCATCCTGTAACGGTTCTCGAATCGCTCTGTACGCAGACCCGCCGCGAGGTTCTCCGCTTCCTTGCTTGTGGCCTCACGATCCTCGGGGTGAACGAAATCGAAGAAGCGTCTGCCAATCAGTTCGTCCTGCTGCCAGCCGAGCAAATCTGTCCATGCCGGGTTGATGGACTCGATTGTCCCGTCGAAAGACGCCACGAGCATCATATCTGTGGAAAGGCGCCAGATCCTGTCGCGCTCGGCCGTTCTCTCAGCCACCCGGGCCTCGAGGGTATCGTTCAATCTGCGCGTATCGCGGAACAGGCGGGCATTGTCGACTGCAATCGCCGCCTGAGCAGCAATGCCAGTCACAAGATCTTCATGCGGCTTCTTGAATACGGCCGGATCCGAGTGCCCGAAGAACAAACCCCCGATCACTTCTCTCGTCCGCGAATAAACCGGAACAGCAAGATAGCTTCGGACCGGCAAGTGCCCCTTAGGCATGCCACTGTGGGGCGTGTTTTTTCCGTAGCGCGGATCTGCCAGAATATCGTCCGACCGAATGATGCCCTCGCCGCGGAAGGTGGGAGCGAAAACCTGCGTCGCCCGAGGCATCCCGAAATTTTCGAACTGCGAGCGCTGTGCGCCCGAGAGGGTGTACAGCATGTACTTTCCACCGCTCTCATCCGTCGTGTTGTAGAAGAACGCCCCGAACTGGGCGCCGGTCAGTTCCACTCCCGCGTCGGTGACGGTCTGCAGCAGTTTGTCCAGGTCCAGCTCGGAGGCGATCCTCACGCCCGTGCTGAGCAGCGTCTCTAGGGTTTTGGTTTGAACGCCTTGTTCCGTTAGCAGGCGGTCTGCGCGGTCGCTGGCCTGCTCAGCCGCCATCCGCTGATGTTTGGTCTCGGTGAGATCGCGGAGGATCTTCAGAAACCCACCGGGTTCGCTCCTCACAGGCATGAGGACGCCAGAAGCCCAGAAGCGCGTCCCATCCTTTTTGATGTGCCAGCGCTCGTCGATGGCGCGCCCGTTCTGACGGGCTCTCACCATCTCCTGGTCGTGAGCGCCCGAGGCACGATCTTCAGGCGTGAAGATCATGGCCGCGCTCTGGCCTAAGGCTTCATCCTCTGACCAGCCCAGCACATTGCACGCGCCTGAGTTCCAGGTGGTTATGAGACCGTGCTCGTCTGTAGCGATAATCGCGTAGTCCGTCGCGCTATCGAGCAGGGTCCCGAAATAACTCGAGCCGCCTTCCGGGCCGACGTAGGGCTGCGCAACTTCTCCGGGGAACTCGTCGTGATTTGACGTGGCCATGTATGTCCCGTGTTCGACTGAGCACGCCTGTTAAAACAGCGTGAAGCCGGCGGTGCAAACTGAACAACAGTTGACGCCGTAAGCTCGTGCTACCCAGGTGCTACCCAGCAGGCAGCGCTGATGAGCCCGAACAGCAGTCACCAGGCATAAGAGACTGAACTTAAAGGGGTAAATGGTGCTGCCAGAGAGGATTGAACTCTCGACCTCTCCCTTACCAAGGGAGTGCTCTACCACTGAGCTACGGCAGCATCGAATCGTCGGCTGGCCCGGTTGCGGCCGCCCGTCGACGCGGGGGCCTTGTGCCACAGGGGCGGGGGCATGGCAAGCAGTTCGCCTCGCCAATTCCGTGTTTATGCGCCGCGCCGCGCCGGCGATCGTCCGCCTTGCCTGCCGCAGCCCTTCTGCTTACAAGCGGCGCGTCGGCGGTTTGCCGGCGCAACGGCGTAGCGACGGAATGTCTGAACGCGATACGAAACCCGGCGGATCGGCCAAGCCCGAAGCTCCCGGCCTTTCGCCCGCGAAGGCCGCGGCCGAGGCTCGGCTGGCGGCCTCGCTGCGGGCCAATCTGCAGCGCCGCAAGGCGCAGGCGCGCGCCCGCGCCGCCGGCGGAGACAAGGGTGCGGACGCGGTGGGGCAGGGGGGCGGCACGACCCCGCCCGGAAAAACGCCGGACTAGCAGGCCGGCGGCGTCCGGCCTGTGGACAACGCATCGGGCGTCCGCCCCCGCCTTCAGCGCGCCATGTTCGGCCGCGACAGGCAGAAGACAAGAGGGCCCCTGGCGGCAGCCGCCGCCCGCCCGCGAGTGAGGAACGATGGATCGTATTCGTATCGTCGGTGGCAACCCGCTCGTCGGCACAATCCCGATTTCCGGCGCGAAAAACGCCGCTTTGCCGCTCATGATCGCCTCGCTGCTGACGCGCGAGACGCTGACGCTGGAAAACGTGCCGCGCCTCGCCGACGTCAACCTGCTGATGCGCATCCTCGGCAACCACGGCGTCGACTATACGATCGACGGCAAACGCGTCGGAGACGGCCCCTATGCGGGCCAGACTATGCATCTCGACGCCTCCAACATCGTCGACACGACGGCCCCCTACGATCTGGTCTCGCGCATGCGGGCGAGTTTTTGGGTGGTCGCCCCGCTGGTCGCCCGCATGGGACGCGCCAAGGTCTCTCTGCCGGGCGGCTGCGCCATTGGCACGCGCCCCGTCGACCTGCTCCTGATGGTGCTCGAAAAGCTCGGGGCCAGGATCGAGATCGAGGCCGGCTACGTCATCGCCGAGGCTCCCCAGGGACTGCGCGGCGCGGAAATCGAATTTCCCAAGGTGACGGTGGGCGGCACCCATACGGCGCTCATGTCGGCCGTGCTCGCCAGGGGCCATACGGTCCTGCGCGGGGCGGCCTGCGAGCCCGAGGTGCGCGATCTTGCCGAGTGCCTGATCAAGATGGGGGCGAAGATCAAGGGGGCGGGCACGCCCACCATCGAGATCGAAGGGGTGGCGAGCCTCGGCGGCGCCCGCCATGCCGTGGTGCCGGACCGCATCGAGGCCGGCACCTACGCGATGGCGGTCGCCATGGCGGGCGGCGACGTGCTGCTCGAGGGCGCCAAGGCCGAGCATCTGCCGGGCGCGCTCGACATACTGGGCCGGACCGGCGCGAAGGTGACGGAGACCAATGCCGGCCTGCGCATCGCCCGCAACGGCGGCGGCATCATGCCGGTCGACGTCACCACCGAGCCCTTTCCGGGCTTCCCGACCGACCTGCAGGCGCAGTTCATGGCGCTGATGACGCGGGCGCAGGGCGCGTCGCGCATCACCGAGACGATTTTCGAGAATCGGTTCATGCACGTGCAGGAACTCGCGCGGCTCGGCGCCCGCATCCGGCTCGACGGCGACGCCGCCATCGTCGAAGGCGTCGAGAGGCTCAAGGGCGCCCCCGTCATGGCCACCGATCTGCGCGCTTCCGTGTCGCTGGTCATTGCCGCACTCGCGGCCGAGGGCGAGACGCTGGTCCACCGCGTCTATCATCTCGACCGCGGGTTCGAGCGGCTGGAACAGAAGCTCGGCGCCTGCGGGGCCGTGGTGGAGCGGGTCTCGGAGCCGGGCTGAGGAGGCAATCTCCGGCGCGACGCAACATGCGGCTGCGCCGGGCGTTCCTCTCGTCCGGACTGCAGAAGGCGCGCCGCGCCTCGTCCGGGAGAGGACCCGACAGTGCCCGACAGCGCGACCCCTCGCCAGCCCGTCTGGCGCGAAGCTCTCAACCGTCTGCGCGCGCGAACCGCGCCCCGACCCTTGCCTGCCCGCGGCCCTGCCGGTAACACGGAAGCGCAGCAGGGCCGCCAGAACATGACCAGAGAGCACGCACCGCCCGAACGATCGTCCAGCGCCGAGGCCGGAGACCTCCGCCTGCTGGCGCTCGACGCCGAGGATCTGGCGGTGGTCTCGTGCAATTTGCAGGATGCCGTCGTGCGTCCCGCAGACCTTGCCTTCCTGCCGCGCCAACGCCGCTTCGCCTTGCTGGCCTCCCGCTTCGACTGGGTGGCGGCCGAGGCCGGGCGCATGGAGCGCTGCCGGGCAGGGCTGCATTTCGATCATGTCGTCAAAGTCTCCTCGACAGGCATCCGCCGGGACGATAGGGAGGCGGTCCTGAACCTCTTGAGCGTCGCCTTCGAGGAGGGCGAGGCCCCGGCCGGGACGGTGGTCCTGACCTTCTCGGGAGGGGCCGGCATCCGGCTCGAGGTCGAATGCGTAGATGCACAATTGCGCGACGTCGGGCCACGCTGGGCGGCACGCCACAAGCCCGGCCACGCGATCGACGATGCGCCGTCCGCCGGGTGAGCGCGACGAGCCGTTTTCTGGAGTGAATGAATGGTGATGCGGCTCGACATGACGCATGCGCACTTCGCCGCGAGCTTCGAGGCGCTGCTCGCCATGAAGCGCGAGGTGTCAGAGGAGGTCGACCATATCGTGCGCGACATCATCGCCGACGTCGTCGCGCGCGGCGACGAGGCGCTCGTCGAATATTCGCGCAGGTTCGACCGCGTCGATCTCGTCGCCATGGGCCTGCGCGTCACCGAGGACGAACTCGAGGCCGCGACGCTCCAGTGCGATGCGCGCACGATCGAGGCGCTGCAGCTCGCGCATGCCCGCATCGTCGCCTATCACGAGCGCCAGCGCCCGCAGGACCAGAGCTTCACGGACGCGCTCGGCGTGCAACTCGGCTGGCGATGGACGGCCATCCAGTCCGTCGGCCTCTACGTTCCCGGCGGCACCGCGAGCTACCCGTCCTCCGTGCTGATGAACGCCGCGCCCGCGAAGGTCGCAGGTGTTGGCCGCGTGGTCATGGTGGTGCCGGCTCCGGGCGGCCAGCTCAATCCGCTCGTGCTGGCCGCCGCCAGACTCGCGGGCGTCGACGAGATCTATCGCGTCGGTGGCGCGCAGGCGATCGCCGCTCTGGCCTACGGCACGAAGACGATTGCGCCGGTCGCCAAGATCGTCGGTCCCGGCAATGCCTTCGTGGCCGCCGCGAAGCGCCGGGTCTTCGGCACGGTGGGCATCGACATGATCGCCGGTCCGTCCGAAGTCGTGGTGCTGGCCGACGCGACCGCCAACGCCGATTGGGTGGCGGCCGATCTGCTCGCCCAGGCGGAGCACGACACCGCGGCGCAATCCATTCTCGTGACGGACGATGCGTCGTTGGCGGAGCGCGTCGCGCAAAGCGTCGAAAGCCAGTTGGCCTCGCTTCCGCGTCGCGACATTGCGGCGGCGAGCTGGCGCGATTTCGGCGCCATCCTGTGCGTCCCCTCCCTTCGGGAGGCCATTCCTCTGGTCGACCGGCTGGCGCCCGAACATCTGGAAATCATCGCCGCGGATGCGGACGACCTGTCGGCGCGCATCACCAACGCGGGCGCGATCTTCATCGGCGGCTACACGCCTGAAGCCATCGGCGATTACGTCGGCGGTTCCAATCACGTGCTGCCCACGGCGCGCTCGGCGCGCTTTTCGTCGGGGCTGGGCGTCTATGATTTCGTCAAGCGCACATCCATTCTGAAATGCGATGCCGACAGCCTGCGGGCGCTCGGTCCCGCCGCCGTCGCGCTCGGCGAGGCGGAAGGATTGCAGGCGCATGCCCGATCCGTCGCCATCCGTCTCAACATGGGTTGAGCGATGGAGGAACCCGCCGCGCGCAAGAAACTGATCACCGTCACGTTCGACGAAAACTCGATCGGCCGCGGCAATCCCGATCAGGAGCACGAGCGCGCGATCGCCATCTACGATCTCGTCGAGCAGAACTGCTTTGGCGTGCCCGAGCACGACGGCGGCCCCTATGGACTGCACATCGCCTTGCACGACGCCAAGCTGGCCTTCGAGATCCGCGATGAGGGCGGCGGCAAGGTCGTGACGCACATCCTCTCGCTGACGCCGTTCCGCCGCATCCTCAAGGATTACTTCATGGTCTGCGAGAGCTATTACGCAGCCATCCGGACCGCGACGCCCAACCAGATCGAGGCGATCGACATGGGCCGCCGGGCTCTGCACAACGACGGCGCGCGCCTTCTCGCCGAGCGCCTGAAGGGCAAGATCGAGTGCGACTTCGACACCGCGCGGCGCATCTTCACCCTCGTCACGGCCTTGCACTGGAAAGGCTGACGCGCATGATCGCGGCGACGTGGCACGAAACGGGAGCGTCGATGCCGCGCGCAGGACGCACATGAGCGAGGAAAAACCCGTCGCGCCGACGTCGGAAGAAGTGCCCGGCGCGTCCGGTCCGCAGAAGCGCCCTCAATCCATTCTTTTCGCCTGTTCGATGAACACCGTTCGCTCGCCGATGGCCGAAGCCATGGCGCGCCACCTCTTCGGCCGCGAGATCTACATCGCTTCCGCGGGCGTGCGCGGCGGCGAACCCGACGGCTTCGCGGTCGCGGCCATGGACGAGATCGGCATCGACATGAGCCGCCACCGCCCCCACACGTTCGAGGATCTGGAAGATTCAGGGTTCGACATGATCGTCACCCTCTCGCCCGAGGCGCATCACCGCGCGCTCGAATTCACCCGCACCATGGCGGTCGATGTCGTCTATTGGCCGACCATGGACCCAACGGCCGTGCAGGGCGCCCGCGAGAACATTCTGGAGGCCTATCGCGGCGTCCGGGACGGGTTGCAGAAGAAGATCAAGGACCTGCTGGACTGGCGGCCGATGGGCGGACTTTAGCTTCAGCGACCGACGTACTGGCCGGCCCAATAGCCCGCCAGAGCAGCCGTGGCGGTCAGCGCCGAGCCCCAGATCATGTCGACGATGCTCAGCGCCACCGGCCAGTTGCGCAGCGTCGCCAGATTGGTGAGATCGTAGGTGCCGTAGGCGATCAGCCCCAGCAGCGCTCCCAAAACCACAGTGGTGCGCCAGCTTCCCTCGCGCAGCCCGGGCGTCACCGCGAAGACCACGATTCCGACCGCGAAGAGCATGTAGAAGCCGAGCCCGATCGCCAGCGAGGGCTGGTCGAGCATCAAAGTGCCGAGCTGGTTGCGGTAGAAATTGCGGGCGACGTAGCCGAGCCAGACGAGATCGATGGCCAGAAAGGCGACGAGGGTCGCCACATAGGTCCAGACATATTGGATCACGGCAACCCGTCCAGGCTCGAGAAGAAGCGACCCGATGCGGGTCGTTCTCCTCTCTACGGAGCAAACGACGGACTGGATTGCCTCGCCGATCAGGCGTTTCCGCGATCCTCGCGATACAGGCCGAGCTTTTCCTGCACGGGCCGATCCGAGAAGCTGAAGAGCACCGCGTCGGCATCAGCTTCATGCACGACGGGGTGCCAGCTCGGCGCCACGAAAATGTCCTGCGGCTTCCACTCGAACGTCTTGTCGCCAATGGTGCTGCGTCCGGTTCCCTCGACCACCGAGAACACCGTGGCGTCCGTCGCGCGGAAGCGGCTCGTGACGAAACCCTTGGGCAGCATCTGGATGAAGGCCCCGATGGTCGGCATCGCATGGTCGCCGGTCTCGGGGTTGGAATAGCGCATCTTCAGCCCATGGCACGGGTCCCATTCCTGCGAGCGGCGCATGCTTTCCAGCGCCTCGCGAGTGCGCGCATAGGGATAGTTGAAGATCGGCGAGGTCGCGTTGCGGCTCTTGCTGTCGATCGGCAGCAAGTTGGCGCCGTAGCGCGCCAGCGAGTCGCCCTCGGGCTTGGTGATCGGCTGTTCGTCCGAATTCCACTGCTCGGCAAAAGAGGCGTCCAGCAGGGAGACGATCGGCACGTCGAGACCGTCGAGCCAGAAGATCGGCTCGCCGGACTCATTGCCGTGATCGTGCCAGCTGTTCGACGGCGTGATGATGAAATCGCCGACGTTCATGTGGGTCCGCTCGCCCCCCACCGTCGTATGCGCATTCGCACCCTGCAGGATGAAGCGCAAAGCTGACTGGCTGTGGCGATGCGCCGGCGCAACCTCGCCTGGCAGCACCAGTTGCACGCCCGCATAGAGCGAGGTGGTGATGCTCGATTTGCCGCGCAGGCCTGGATTTTCAAGAATGAGCACGCGGCGCTCGGCTTCCTTGGCGGTGATCAGCCCGCCGGCCTCGATCATGGCTTCGCGGATCTCGTCGAACTTCCAGTGAAACGCCTGCGCGGCGCTGCGGGGTTCGGGCGTGATCAGATTGGACAGCACGGACCAGAGCGGCGTCAGGTTCTTCTTGTCGATCTTGTCATAGAAGGCGCGGCGTTCCGGAGTCTCGATCGCTTCGCTCATGACCGTTTCCTCTCCCTGCGGCGCGGGCATTTGCCCTGCGCAAGCGGCGTTGACACCGCTATTCCTCCGTATACTGTCAATTGTCGAAGCGCATGACAAGCACGACCTTTCGGAACCGGCGACGGCCCCAGGATCATGCGGCGCAACATGGAGGAAACCTCATGCGGCTGCATGGCTATTTCAGGAGCGGCGCGTCATATCGCGTGCGCATCGCGCTGGCGCTCAAGGGCATGCCCTTCGATCAGACCTCCTATGTGCTGCGCAAAGGCGAGCAGCGGTCGCCCGATTATCTGAAGATGAACCCGCAAGGGCTGGTGCCTGCGCTCGAACTCGACGACGGCACGATCCTCACGCAATCCCTCGCGATCCTCGAATGGCTCGAGGAAACGCACCCCGAACCGCCGCTGTTGCCGAAGGATCCGCTGGAGCGCGCCCGTGTCCGCGCCTTCGCGCTCGCCATCGCGTGTGACGTCCATCCGGTTCAGAATCTTCTCGTGCTGAATGCCGTGCGCAAGCTCGGGCAGACCGACGACCAGGTCAACGACTGGGCGAAACGCGTGAACGCCGAGGGCCTCGCGGCCTGCGAGCAGATGCTGGCCAGCGTCAAGGGTCCGTTCTGCTTCGGCGACGAGCCAACCATGGCGGACATCTGCCTGGTGCCGCAACTCGTCAACGCGCGCCGCTTCGGCTGCGACGTGAGCGGGCTGACGCGACTTCTCGAAGCCGAGGCTGCCTGCCTGGCGCTGCCGGCTTTCGCGGGCGCCGCTCCGGAGCGCCAGCCCGATGCCGAGTGACGTCGCAGCACTGGAAGCCGCGCCCCTCGTCCATACCGCCATGGACGACGTCTACACCAAGCCGGGCCATCTCATCCGACGGCTTCAGCAAATCGCCGTCGCGGCCTTCATGCAGGAATGCGCCGACCAGGCGATCACGCCAGTCCAATATGCGGCGCTCGTCGCGGTGCGCGACAATCCTGGGCTCGACGCAACACGCATCGCGTCGCTCATTGCTTTCGACCGCTCGACGCTCGGCAGCGTGCTGGAGAGGCTGGAAGCCAAGGGACTGATCGAACGTCGCGCCAAGGCCGAGGATCGCCGCATCAAGATTCTTGAAATTTCGAGACGTGGCGAAGAACTGCTCGACGATGCCGAACCGGCCGTGCTTCGCGCGCAGGAACGCATGCTCGATCCGCTGAACCATGAGGAGCGGGGTGATCTCCTCGGCCTCATGCGCCGCATCATCGAGCGACAGGACGCCCAGGAGGGGAGGACTTAATGACGTCAGCTGATCGGAACAATCTGCCCTTCATCGTCGCGGGCGGCGGCATCGGCGGTCTCGGCACGGCGCTGGCTTTGGGCCTCAAGGGTTTCCCGGTGCACGTGCTCGAGCAGGCCACCGAGTTCAAGGAAATCGGCGCAGGCATCCAGCTCGGTCCGAACGTGTTCACGCCGTTCCGCAAGCTCGGTCTGCGCGAACGCATTCTCGAAGACGTGGCGATTCCCACGGGCCTCGAAATGCGCGACGCCTTGACGGGAGATCTCGTCACCCGCATGCCGCTCGGCGACGATCTCACGCGCCGCTTCGGCGATACTTACGCGGTCATTCATCGCGCCGATCTGCACCAGATCATCGTCGATGCCTGCCGCGAACAGAAGTCCATCACGCTCGAGACCAACGCGCGCGTCATCGACTATGCCGACGAGGGCGGTGAAGTCGTGGTCAACATGGAAGACGGGCGGCGCATTCGTGGCCGCGCGCTGATCGGCGCCGACGGCATGTGGTCGAAGACGCGTGCGAAGATCGTGGGTGACGGCAAGCCGCGCGTCTCGGGTCACATCGCCTATCGCGCCGTGCTGAAGCGCGAAGACGTGCCCGAAGATCTCTGGCGTCCCGACGTCGTGCTCTGGGCCGGCCCGCGCACGCATCTCGTGCACTATCCGCTGCGTCGTGGCGAGCTCTACAATCTCGTCGCGGTCTTTCATTCCGATCATTATTCGGAAGGCTGGGACCAGGCGGGCGATCCGGCTCTGCTGCATGCGCATTTCAAGGGTCAGGTGCCGGAAGTGTTGCGCATGCTCGAAAAAATCGAGACGTGGCGCATGTGGGTCTTGTGCGATCGCGAGCCGGTCAAGAACTGGACCCAGGGCCGCGCAACGCTCATCGGCGATTCAGCGCACCCGATGCTGCAATATCTCGCGCAGGGCGCCTGCATGGCGCTGGAGGATGCGGTCTGCCTCGCCGACAAGGTGGAGGAAAATCCACACGATCCCGAGCAGGCTTTCATCGCCTACCAGAACGCCCGCTATCTGCGCACCGCGCGCGTGCAATTGATGGCGCGCGTCTACGGTGAGTTCTATCACGCGCGCGGACCTGCGGCTGAACTGCGCGATCAGTTCCTGCGCGGCCGCACGCCCGAACAGTCCATCGAGGGCATCGCCTGGCTGTACGGCGGCGGCTGAACGAAAAAAGCCGGAGCGACGCGCTCCGGCTTTTGTCATCTCGATGGTCTGACTATTCGGCTTTGCCGATCGTGATCTTCAAGTCGCCGATCCCCGCGATCGACCCTTCGAGCACGTCGCCCGGCTGCACCGCGCCGACGCCGGCGGGCGTGCCCGTGAAGATCACGTCGCCCGGGCGCAGGTGATAGAAGCCCGACAGGTGGTTGATGATCTCGGGCACCGACCAGATCAGCAGCGACAGGTCGGCGTCCTGCTTCTGGATGCCGTTCTGGCGCATTTCGATGCGGCCTTTGGACGGGTCCTTGAACTGGTCAGCCGGGACGACCGGCGAAATCGGCGCGCTCTGCTCGACGTCCTTGCCGAGATCCCACGGGAGCTGCTTGGCCCGGCGCGACAGCTGGAGGTCGCGGCGCGTCATGTCGAGACCGCAGGCATAACCGAAGATCTTCGACAGCGCTTCTTCCTTCGGGCAGCGGAACGCATCCGCGCCGATCACGATCACCAGCTCGAATTCATAGTGATAGTTCGACGTGCCCGGCGCATACGGAATGGTGCTGCCGGTCGGCACGACGGAATCAGGGCTTTTTGTGAAGTAGAACGGCTCCTCGCGATCGACGACCTGGCCCATTTCCTTGGCATGGTCTTCGTAGTTGCGGCCCACGCAGAACACGCGCTGCACGGGAATGCGGTCGCTGCTGCCGACGATCTCCAGGGTCGGAACCTGAAGCGGTGGGAAGACTAGTTTGCTCATCTGTTCCGTCTTTCTCGGGTCTTCGGAGGCGGGAGCCGGAACGCGGTCGTGGTCCGACGCCGGGTCCGCAAAACTAGCTGCGCGCGGCATCCTGTCAATCGCCAATGCCGATCCGGAACCCGCCTCCCACGGCGCCGCTCGCCGGCTCGGGGCAGACAAGCCGTCCGCGAAACGCTAAGGAAATCGAAGGCAAAGTGGGAGCAGGGCGATGCGTGTGGATGGTCGGCCTTTTCGGACGATCTGGTCGCCCGAGCCCGGATGCGTCGACATCATCGATCAGACGCGCCTGCCGCATCGCTTCGAGACGCGCAGGCTCGTCACCCTCCAGGATGCCGCAACCGCCATTGCCGACATGCAGGTGCGCGGCGCGCCGCTGATCGGCGTCACCGCAGCCTATGGCGTGGCCTTGGGGTTGAAGCGAGACGCGTCCGACGCGACGCTGCACGAGATCTGCGCGACCCTGCGGGCGACGCGCCCCACCGCCGTCAACCTGCAATGGGCGCTCGATCGCGTGAAGTCGCATCTCACGTCGCTGCCGCCGCCTCGCCGGCTCTCGGCAGCCTGGGACCTGGCGGCTCTCATGGCGGACGAGGACGCGGCGATCTGCGAGGCGATCGGCGATCATGGCGTGTCGCTCATCGCCGAAATCGCCCGCAGCAAGCCTGGCGCGCCCGTCAATCTTCTCACGCATTGCAACGCCGGCTGGCTCGCGACGGTCGACTGGGGCACCGCCACCGCGCCCATCTACAAGGCTCACGAAGCAGGTATTCCCGTGCATGTCTTCGTCGACGAAACGCGGCCGCGCAACCAGGGTGCTGCGCTGACCGCCTGGGAACTCGGACACCACGGCGTGCCGCACACGATCGTCGTCGACAATGCCGGCGGTCACCTCATGCAGCATGGCATGGTCGATCTGGTCATCGTCGGCACCGACCGCACGACGGCCGACGGCGATGTCTGCAACAAGATCGGCACTTACCTGAAAGCGCTCGCGGCGCACGACAACAATGTCCCGTTCTACGTGGCCGCGCCGTCGTCCTCGATCGACTTCCGCATCCGCAATGGACTTGGCGAGATCGAGATCGAGAAACGCGGCGCACATGAGGTGACGCACATGACCGGAGAGACGAGCGACGGCGGGATCGAAACCGTGCGCATCACGCCGGCGTCGAGCCCGGTGATGAACTTCGCCTTCGACGTCACGCCCGCGCGCTTCGTTTCGGGCCTCGTGACCGAGCGCGGCATCGTCGTGGCCGATGCCGAGGCGCTGGCGGCAGCATTTCCGGAGCGCCTCTGATCAGGCGGCGCGCGATTGCGCTCTCTCGATCTCCCGGCCCAGCCTCTTGCGCAGAAGCGCCAGCAGCGCAGCCTCTTCGGGCTCGAGAAATGCGAGGTCGTCACGCAGTTCCGCGTCCACCTCGTCCTTGACGGCGCTCAGCAGATGCCCGTCGAGGTAGGATTGCACGACCTCCGGATGCACGTAGCACTTGCGGCAGATCGTCGGCGTATTTCCCAGCCGCGCCGCCACACGTTCGATGGCGGCCTTGACGTTCTTCTTCGCCAAGGCAGCGCTGTCCACGGCCTCGAACTCACTCAGCGCGATCGCCGCCAGCACCGTCCCGGCCCAGGTGCGGAAATCCTTGGCGGTGATCTGCGCGCCTGATATTTCCCGCAGATACTCATTCACGTCGGCGGACGTGACCGCCTGGCGCTCGCCATCCTCGTCAAGGTACTGGAACAAGTTCTGGCCCGGCAGGTCCTGGCACTGCTTCACCACACGGGCGATTCGCCTGTCGCGCACCTTGAGCTTCCAGTTCTTGCCGCTCTTGCCCTTGAACTCGAAGCGCAACTCGCCGCCGTCGACTTCGACGTGTCGATTTCGCAGCGTCGTCAGCCCGTAGCTCTTGTTTGTGCGCGCATAGTCCTCGTTACCGACGCGGATGAGCGTCGTCTCGAGCAGATGCACCACGGTGGCAAGGACCTTTTCGCGCGTCAGATTGCGCGGCCGCATGTCGTCCTCGATCCGCGCGCGAATCGTCGGCAGCACCTCGGCGAATTCGAGCATGTGCTCGTATTTGGCGCTATCACGCGCCTCGCTCCATTTGGCATGGTAGCGATATTGCTTTCGCCCCTTTTCGTCGCGCCCGGTCGCCTGGATGTGCCCCGAGGCATCCTTGCAGATCCAGACGTCGGTATAGGCGGGCGGCACGGCGAGCGATCGAACGCGCTTCAATACTTCGGGCTTGCGGATGAGCTTTCCGGCCGGGTCATAAAAGGCAAAGCCACGGCCAGACCTTTTGCGCGTGATCCCGGGTTCGTCGTCGCTGACGTATCGCAAGCCGGCAGCTTCGGCAGCCTCGCGAGTGTCCTCTTGCGTCTCGGGTTGCTCCACCGGACGATGGGCCATGCTTATTTCGCCTCCGGGCTGATGACGCGCGGGGCATAACCTTGCCTGCGGATCAAGGTTCCGCAGCGTCAAAACCGGGCCCGCTCAGCCGGAGCCGCCGTCGACATCGCCGTGTTTTGAGGAGGCAGGGCCGTAGTCAGGCATGACGCCCGCACCAGGCGTTGCGTCCGGATTGGTCAGGTGCGGCGCCGCATGGGGGCCGGCGGCCGGCAGGCTGTCGTCGGTCTCCGGTTCCTTGGGCTTCTGCTTGTCCGCAGCCTTGTCCGGTTTCGTCTCGCTCTTCGACATCCGCCCCTCCTGTGCACCGCCTCTCAACGGACGGCGGCCCCGCCGGTTGCATCAGCCCATGCTGGGCGCGACCGTACGGAATAGAGCAAAAGTCAATGTCGGGTAAAACACATACGGGACCTAAGCGTTATGTTACGGGAGGTGGCGTCGCCGCATCTGGAGCGGCGCCGCAGTCTGGCACGGGAACAGGGTCTTCCAAAAATGGGGCTGGAGCATCGTAATCGGCTGCTGCGTGCGGTCGAGGAAGATATTCTCGCGAAGTTCGACTCCCGGCTCCTGCCAGTCGAGTTGCGCAAGGGCGCATCGCTGCAAAACCTCAGCGAGCCCGTCGAATGGGTCTATTTCCCCGACGGTGCATTGTTCGCCATCATGTCCGAGACCTTGGCCGGCGAAAGCGTCGCCGCGTCGCTGATCGGATACGACGGAGCTCTCGGCGTTTTCGAAGCCTGTGGCAGCCGCATCTCGTACCAGCGCGCCATCGTGCATGTCAGTGGCCGAGCCTGGCGAATGCGCGCCGGAGCCTACCGTGAGCTCTACGACAGGAGCTCGAACCTGCGCACGGCCGTGCACAAGCACGTTGAACTGCTGCTCGCGGAATCGCGCCAATTCGTCGCCTGCAACGCCATTCATCCGGTCGAGGGCCGTCTCAGCCGTTCATTGCTCGAAAGTTTGGACAAGAGCGCCCCCGAGACGATCCTGCCGATCACCCAGGAAGGGTTGGCGCAGATGCTCGGCGTTCAGCGCACGACCGTCGCGGTCTGCGTCTCGGCGCTTCAAAAGCAGGGCCTTCTGCGCAACAGCCGCGGCGCCATCGAGGTGATCGACCGGGCTGGGCTGGAGAAGGCGGCCTGTTCATGCCGGGCGACGCTGGAATACATCCGGCAGGAGATTTATCAGTCGCGTGGCGAAAGCTGCGACGCATGAACACCGTCGGGACTTTTGCCGGAAGACCTGAACTCGAGCGCCTGGTCGGCCGCAACCAGCATCAGTCTGGCGGTCTTCTCGGCAGCCTCCGGAGTGAGCGCAGCAGCGAGCGCGCCCGGACCGGTCAACACCACTTCCCCGTTCAGTTCTCGGACCATCAGGGGCTCGTCGTAGGCCTTGAGCTGCGACTCCGTCACGCTTTTCTCCTCACGAGGACCCAGTTTCACCCAGCAACTCGGTCCGCGACCCTGAGTTCCTGCCGAAGGCACGGCGTATGAAGCCCAATTCCGCGATCCATGTCCTTCTCGTCGATCATGATGAAGCAGTTGCCGACTTGTTGAAGCGCGACCTGTCCGATCGTGGCTGTCAGGTCGAGGTGTTTCCCGATTATCGCGGCGCTCTGGCGTTGATCGAAAGCGACCGGCCCCTGTCGATCATGATCACCTGCATCCAGCTGCCGCCCGGCACGCCGCACGGCGTGTCGCTCGCCAACATGGCTGTTCAAAAACGGCCCGACCTGCCGGTGATCTTCATTGCAGGCGACGTGGCCTCCGCTCAATTCATCGACGAGCGCTGGGGGCCGGTGATCTTCAAGCCGATCGATCCCGACCACCTGATGAACGCCATCAAGGCCACCATCAAGAGTTGATCGTCACGCGAAGCGAGCTTGTCGCTGGGCCGCCGCGATGGGCACGAAGTCGAGGCCGGATTCCGTTTCCGACGCGTCCACCACCTTGTTGCGTCCGCGCATCTTGGCGCCGTAAAGCGCCAGATCGGCGCGTGCCAGCGCCAGATGCACGTCCCCTTCCGAGCAGTCGATTTCAGCGACGCCGACGCTGACCGTTACGCGCAGGCCGGTGGGTGCGCCCTCGACCTTCATGTTCTCGACCGCGATGCGCAGGCGCTCCGAGATTGCGAGTGCTTCGCCGCGGGGCGTGCCCGGCAGCAGAAGCGCGAATTCCTCGCCGCCAAGTCGTGCGAGATGATCATGGTCGCGCACGCAGGCCCTGCAGAGATCCGCGAAGGCCTTGAGGGTCAGGTCGCCCGCCGCATGTCCAAAGGCATCGTTGATCAGCTTGAAATAATCGAGATCCATCATGACGACGCAGACGGGGTGCCCGTGCACGGCGGCGCGCGCCATTTCGCGTTCGGCCGCTTCGAAGAATTCCGTGCGGTTCGAAACCTGGGTCAGGGGATCCTTGGTGGCGAGGTTTTCGAGCCGCGCTTCCATGGCCTTGCGAGCCGAAATGTCGATGGCCCCGGTGATCACGCAGGCAACGCCTTCCAGCTGGACGGCCGAGCCCGCCAGCAGCACGTCGCGGCGCGTGCCGTCCGCGAGCTTGATGGCGACTTCGTAATTGCTGACCTGTCCTTCGGCATCGAGCCGCCGGAGAAATTCGGAGCGTTGGCCGGGATCGGCGTAGATATCCTCCAGCGCATCTTCCGCGGCTCGTGCCGTGACTCCGCCGAAATAATGCATGGCTGCATGGTTGGCCTGGATGAGGCGACTGGTGCTGCGCTCGGTCACCACGAGGGGGATCGGCACCGCCATGAAGATCTTTTCAAGCACCTTGCGGCTCGCCGCCAGCTCGGCATTGGCGCGCCGCTCCGCCAGCGTGGCGGACCACTCGAGGCGGCGGAGGCGGTTGCCCTTGATCACTACGAGGATCAGCGAGGCATTCATCACCACCATGGCGAGCACCAGCCCGGTCGTTGAAGCATCGATCCCGTGCGGCAGAACGTATCCAGCCAGCATGCAGATGCTGCAGCCGATGCCGCCCATCAGGGTGACGCGGAAGCCGGCGGGCACCACCAGGTAGAAAATCGCCGGCAGCATGATCACGACGAAGAGCGCGATGTCGGTGTGCGCGCTGACGAGGAACCCGATCGAGACCGCGGTCACCAATTGCCAGAGGATCAGCGCCCGCTGCATCGAGGCATGCGTCGAGATCCGCGTCACCAGCAGCAGGCAGACCATTGAAACGGCCACCACGGCGGCTCGCGCCGGAATGGCGACGAAAAAGTGCGGGTCGCCCTGGAAGCGCCAGTCGCTGATGAAGAACAACGAGTTGAGGATGATCGAAACCACCAGCGCCATGCGCGCGTGGCGGTGACTTTCGCCGAACCGTTCGGCGCGGAACGCCTCTTCCATCCGGCGATCCAGATACTCGCCCGAAAATTCTGAAAGCTTATTCGGGTTCATGCCCGTGCCCGTTCATTCCGACCGCTTGGGCGACCGTGGGGCCCATTTGCAGCGCCGATGATGAACGTCCAGTTGAAGCCGCCGTAATGCGGCTCCAACTTCCTGCCATGGCTAAGAAACCCTGATGAAGATCAGTCGAATGCGTCGGCCGGTCCGCAACCGGTCATTCGCGGATGGCCTTCGCCGCCAGCTCGACGATCCGGGGAGGGGAGGCATACATTCTCTGAACCACATCCTGAACCTTGACGCCGGGCGCGGGTGTGATGTCGACGCCCATCTTTTCCGCTTCGGCGATCAGCTTCGGATCCTTCATGACGGCGTCGAAGGCGGCACGCATCGTCTTGATGTGTCCCTCCGGGCTGCCGGGAGCCATGACGAACGGACGCCCGAAAAACTGCTGGGCGACGATCAACTCGACGATGGCGCGATTGTCCTCGCCTTGCGTGAACGACATGATGTTGGGGACGCCGAGTTCGTCCAGTTCCGCGTTCGGCTCCAGAGTGGCCTGGACGAGCACGTTGAGCTTCTTCTCCTTGGCGAGCGTGGGGCGTTGCGCCTTGGCGCTGGACCAGTCCAGCCCGCAGACCGTGTCGACTTCACCTCGCTCCATGGCCAGGAGAATGTCGGCCATGCCCTGATATCCTGAGACGATCTCGAATTTCGCCCCGGAGGTGTTCTTGTGCAGGTAGGCGTAGTCGCGGTTGGACGCGCCGGTGCCGGCCGCGCCGGCGATCACCTTCTCGCTCTGCACCTGCTTCCACGACTTGATGCGCGAGCCCGGCAGGGTCAGGCAGACGCGTGTTCCGGAATCGGCGCTCGCCAGATAGACGAATTTGGTCGGGTCGTAATTGGCCTTGACGCTTTTGTCGAGCAGGGGGCCCACCACCGCTCCGGGCTGGACCAGCGCGATCGTCATGCCGTCTTTCGGGGCGGAGCTATAGACGTAACCTGCCGCCCGGGCGCTGCCGGCTCCGGGCATGTTCTGCACGACCACCGAGGGCTTGCCGGGAAGATGATCGCCGAGATGGCGGGCGAAGAGGCGGGCGTAGGTGTCGTATCCCCCGCCCACGGCGCTGCCGACCACCAGCGTCACGGTCTTCCCGGCGTAGAGATCCTGTGCCTTGGCGCCGCTGGTTGCGAGGCCCAGGGCCATCGTCAGTGCGGCGGCCAGCGCCGAGGTCGTTCCAGACGAAGCCAGACGGCTCATGAGATATCCTCCCGAAGAAAATCGCGCTTCTGCGCTTGTCGGGAGGATGCTGCCACAGTCACGCCGGAAGGAAAAGCCGGGATTGCCCCGGCTGGATCAGCGGCGCATCGGGGCGCAACCGGCCGGCACGCCGAAGTCCCAACGAGCATAATAAGTGCCGGGCTCTCCCATGCCGCGTCGGCCGGGGGCGACGATGACGGGGCGCACCGAGCAATCCACCGCCACGGCGGCCGTGCGGGTGATGGTCAATTGGCGCTCGCCTGATGGCGCGACGGTTCGCACGTCCATGTCGGCGGCCTGCGCCGAACCGAGGACCACGAGCGGCAGGGCCGCGGCGAGAGCGAAAATCCTGAACGTCGGCATCGGTTCCTCCTGGCCTTGACGCTCGACAACGGTCAAGCTGCGTCAAGGTTGCACGCCCGCCCGGCTTCCGGTCCGCGCGGCTCCGCGTCAGCGCGGGCCGGCGTCCCGGGCGGCGCGCTGGCGCATGTGGATCCGGTCGCGCGATGAGACGCCGATCAATTCGGCGACCCGCCAGATCAGATTTTCCTCGAACTCGTGCACCTCGCCATCCGCATAGGCCATGTCCCACATCATCTCGATGAGGCGGATGCGGCCGTCCTCGTCGAGGCGGCGCTTGATCACGCTCGTGAAGCGATAGAGATCGACCGCCTCCCGGTCCTCCTCCTCGGCCTGCTCGATCAGCTCGGCGGCATCGCTCGGCGAAAGCTCGAAGCGGCGCTGCAGCAAGTGCTCGAGCTTGCGGCGTTCATCCGCATCCGAAGCGCCATCGATATGGCCAGCCCGGACCAGAAGCGCCGCGGCGGCGATCTGATAATCCTCGGCGGCCATCGGCGCCGACCCGGCCTCCGGGCCGGCAATGTCGCGAATGAGCGTTTTGAGTGCCTGAAGCATGTCGGACCCGATCCTCGCCGTCGCCGAACCTCCGGCGCGACTGACCCATATGGGAAGAGGAGCGGTCCAGACAACCCGAGCCCGCTTGGGGACCCGCAGCCGGGCGAGACCGCTGAGCCTGCGCGCTCGGACCGCTCGGAAGACCGGCCTTCAAAGACCCGAAAACTGGGAAAGGAAATGGTACCGCCACCCCGGCTTGAACGGGGGACCTCTAGATCCACAATCTAGCGCTCTAACCAACTGAGCTATGGCGGCACGTCTGGTGCGGCGCGGAAACTAGAAGCAATGTGGGCGCATTGCAAGCAGGTCGGACGGCGTTTTTTCACCGTCCGGACGTATGCCGGACGAGCGCGCCGCCAGCGGCCGACGGGCGCCGCAGCGCCCGGATCAGCTCGAGCTCTGAAGCCCCTTCGTCAGGCCCGTCTTGATCGGCTCCACGGTCTCGGCAGCGACCCGTTGAGCAAGGGAGCTGAGATCCTTGGCCTGCGCCGACAGGGTCTCGAACTGCACGCGGGCATGCTGCCCCTGCAGCGCGACGGCTTCCGACAGGCTCCGGATGCCCCACATCGCGCGGACGAATTCGAGATTGGCTTCCGCATTGGCCTTGAGCGCTTCCATGGCCTTGAGCTGGAATTCACCGAGGCCCCGGGAGGCGGCGGAATAGCTGGTTTCGAAAGAGCCCTTGGCCTGCTCGGTGGCTTCCTTCAGGCGCTCGTAGAGTTGGCGCGTCTGCTCGGCATTCTGCTCGGCGACGAGGCGCACCTGCTCCTTGATGTCGTCAGCCGCGCCCGCAAGGGCCTCGGGGGCTTCGGAGAAGCTCGGAATCTGGATCTTGTCCAGCAGGTCGGGCGCGGCCTTCGCCGCGGGCGCCTTGGCGACGAGTGGCTTGGGCGCTTCGGCCTTGGGCGCAACGGCCTTGGGCTGAGCCTTTTTGGAAGCCGCAGGCTTGGTTGCCTGCGGCCTTTCTACTGCCGCCGTCTTCACGTCGGCGGATTTGCCACCCTGCTGCTTCGCGAGCGACTTGGCGGACGCGGAGGCTGCGGATTTGGTCTCAGCCGGTTTGGTTGCTGCCGGCGCAGGTGTCTTCCGGGCGATGGCCATGATCCGATCTCCGTTCGTGCCGTGATTACTTCTTGACGCCGCTGACCTTTTGGACGGCCTCGCCGAGTTCCTTCATCTGCGACTCGATCGCCTCGAGCTGCGACTTCAGGTAATCGGCCTGGATCGCCAGAACTTCCTGAACGTCCTTGGCATGGACCAGGCGGTCGGCCAGGTCGAAGGCGGAATTCACGTTCTTTTCCGCGAAGGACACTGCCTTGGACGACATGTCCTTGGCGCCGGGCGCAGCCGTGAGCGCGCCGTCCATGGTGCCGCTGGCCTTCTGGACCGCGCCCATGAAGCCTTCGAACGCCTTGCGGGCCTGGGCGACGCTGCGCTCGGCGAAGTCGCGCATTTCCGGGGGGATATCGTATGGATTGGCCATGAGGGGCTCCTTGGGTTTGCAGCCGTGCGGCTGACCTGCTCATAAGTGCAGCTTCGGGACGCACCTTCAATAGCCCACGAAATGGTGCGTTGCAACATAATTGTGCGACGCACCATAAGCAGTTTTCCTGTGGATCTTAATCATAGATGAATTGAAAGCGTTCTCGCTTCGTTGCCTCGTAGACCTGCGGCCTGCGGGTCGTTAATGATCTTTTAAGGCTGACCTCTTGGCGGAGGGGGCTCACGTCTGTTTCGAGGAGGCCACCGGCGGCGAAAACCGCCGGGCGATAGTTTATTGCGTCCACGAACAGGAAATTTTGCCGGTATGACCATCAAGGGAAGCGAGTCGGGACCCGGCGCTGAAGCGATGGCGGCTGCGCTGGCACAACCGCCTTTTGCCCAGATCGCTGCGTCGGGCGGGCCGGTTCTGCTCGCCGCGGGTCAACCCGCCCGCGTCGTCTGGAGCAATGCCGCCGCTCTGTCCCTGTTCGGCGCGGACGCAGCCTCCGTGGAGAAGCGACTGTTTCAGGGCGCCGAGCCGGGCGCGCGCCGCGTTGCCGAGCTCGCGCGCGTGCTGGCGCCCAATGCTCCCCCCAGGCTGGAGCGTCTGCGCTTCTTCATGTCGGGCCGGTCCGAAATCCTCACCGTGCTGTGCCGCCGTCTTGCAGGCCCGACGCCGCTGTTCGTGATGGCCGTACCGGGATTGCGAGCGCCCGCGCCCGCGGACCGCCGCTTCGACGCCCCGCCGCCGGAGCCTGCTCTGGCGGATTTCGACACGCTTCCCCAAACTCGTGTTCCGCAGAACGCACCGACACCGGCTTTCGCGCCGGTCGCGGCCGCACCGCTCGATCCCGCTCCCATCGCAGCGCCGCCCGCCGTGGCGGTTCTCGAACTCGTGGAAGCGCCGTCCGCCGCCATGCCGCCGGCGCTCCGCTCCGTCGACGACGTGACGGCGGATCTCGCGGCCCGCTTCGGACTGGCCACCAACGTCCGGTTCTTGTGGCAGACCGACGCGCAGCATCGCTTCGTCAAGATCACGGGCGAACTCTGCGACCTGATCGGTTGCGTGACCGAACGCCTGGTCCGCCGCTCCTTCACCGAACTCGCCGGCGAACTCGATCTCGATCCCGACCGCCGCCTGCGTGACGCTTTGCTGCGCGGCGAAACCTGGAGCGGCATCGAGGTTTTGTGGCCCGTCGAAGGCTCCGAGGCCGCCCTGCCGGTCATGCTCGGCGCGCTGCCGGCGCATGATCGCGATCGTCGGTTCGAAGGCTTTCGCGGCTTCGGCGTCATTCACATCACGCGGGTTTCGTCACGCGATATCCCGGTCGTCCCGGAGCCGGACGCCAAGGTCGCCAACATCTCCGACGCCCAGCGGCCGTCCGGGCCGGCGCCTCAGGTTGACAGCGCGCCCCAGGTTGACAGCGCGCCTCGGGCGGACAGCACGCCTCAGGCCGAGCCGGAGCCCGCCGCACCCATCGAGGCCGCGGCTGCTTCACCCGACGTCAAGCCGGGCGCGCATCCTCCTGCCTCCGAAATCCGCGCCTCGCAGGACGAAGCCGAGGCCGCGGCCCGAAAGAACGCCGGCAACGTCGTCTCGCTGCGCCCCTTCCACGTCATCCCGCGCCGCCCCGAGCCCGCGCCCGACGCCGTGGCCGAGCCTGCGGAAAAATCGGCTCGACAGGAATCGTCGCAGCCAGCCATTGCTCGGAAGGACCGCTCGACACGTGCCGACGACATGGTCAGCCTGTCGCCCAGCGAACGTCTCGCCTTTCGCGAAATCGCCCGGGCGCTGGGCGCGCGCGTGCGCACGGGGTCGCCGACCGAGACCGCACGGCCGGACGACGAGCAGCCCGCCGATCTCGATGCAGCTCCCGAACCGGACGAAGCGATCGAGGCGACGGCGCGTGATCGGATGCGCGATCTCATTGAAGTCGCCACCCGCGTCGCTCAGGAGCAGGATGACGCAGCTGCGGCATCGGTGGCGGCAAGCGCTCCGCTTGCCGCGGCCTCGGCAGACAGGCCCGCGGGCGTCGACGCCCAGGCCACGGCCATTCTCGACAGGCTGCCGCTCGGCATCGTGGTCAGCCACGGTGACGACCTCCTCTACATCAACCGCATCATGCTCGACATGATCGGATACGCCGACCGTGAGGATTTCGAACGGGCGGGCGGGCTGCCGGCTTTGTTCAAGGGCCGGCAGGGCGAGAGCCTCGGCGAGGGCCTGGACGGCGGCGCTATTCCCGTCGTGTCCCAGAGCGGCGAGATCGTGCCGCTCGAAATCCGCATGCAGACGATGGAATGGGACGGCGCGCGCGTGTCGCTGATGACGTTCCGCCGCGCGCAGGACAACGAACTCGCCTACCGCATCCGCACGCTGGAGACGGAGCTGCGCGCCAGCGAAGCCGGCACGCGCGAGTTGCACGCCATTCTCGATACGGCGACCGACGGCGTGGCGGTGCTGGATGAGGAAGGTCAGATCCTCGCACTCAATCGCGCCGGCGAGGCCTTGTTCGGCTTCGACCAGAACGAAGTCGCGGGCGAGAGCTTCACCATCCTGCTCGCCAAGGAAAGCCAGGCGGCGGCGCTCGAATATCTGGCGGGCCTGCGCTCGAGCGGCGTCGCCAGCGTTCTCAATGATGGCCGCGACGTCGTCGGCCGTGCCCGTCAGGGCGGCTCCATCCCGCTGTTCATGACGCTCGGGCGCGTCGGCGTGAACGGTAAGCCGAAGTTCTGCGCCGTGCTGCGCGACATGACGCCCTGGAAGAAAGCCGAACGCGAGCTGAAGGAAGCGCGCCGCGAGGCCGAGCACGCCAGCGCCTTGAAATCCGATTTCCTCGCCAAGATCAGCCATGAAATCCGGACGCCGCTCAACGCCATCCTGGGTTTCGCGGAAGTCATCATGGACGAGCGCTTCGGCCCCGTCGGCAACGAACGCTACAAGGACTATCTCAAGGACATTCATGCCTCCGGCTCGCACGTGATGAGCCTCGTCAACGATCTGCTCGACCTGTCGAAGATCGAGGCCGGAAAGCTCGAGCTGAATTTCGGCAGCGTCGACGCCAATCGCATCGTCAGCGAATGCGTCTCGCTCATTCAGCCGCAGGCGGCGCGCGAGCGGGTGATCGTGCGTCTGTCGCTTGCGCCGCGCCTTCCCAACATCGTGGCGGACGAACGCGCCTTGCGGCAGATCGTGCTGAATCTTCTGTCCAATGCGGTGAAGTTCAACGAGCCTGGCGGTCAGGTCATCGTCTCGAGCGCGCTGACCGATGCGGGCCATGCGGTCATCCGCATCCGCGACACGGGCATCGGCATGTCGGAGGCCGACATCGAGACCGCGCTCGAGCCGTTCCGGCAGGTCGCGACGGCGCGGCACACGACCGGGACGGGGCTCGGCCTACCGCTCACCAAGGCGCTGGTGGAGGCGAACCGCGCCAGCTTCTCGATCAAGAGCAAGAAGTCGGAAGGCACGCTGGTGGAGGTGGCCTTTCCGCCGACGCGCGTGCTCGCCGAGTGATCATTTCACCCGCGACCAGACGACCGTCTTGCAGAACAGTCCGCCAAGCACGCAGCCCGAGGTCGTGAGCACGTCGCCCGCGAGCGTCATCTTTCCCGTGTAGGTCTTGCCGTCTTCGGGATTGAACGCCTGGCCCTTCCATGCGCCGGGGCCGTCCTGCTTCATGTCGAAGAACACCTTGCGGCCGATCTCGCTCGCCCGCGTCGTGTCCTTCACCCAGGTGATCGTGCCGCACAAGGCCGGGCCGCAGGGTCCGAAGCGGACATGCGCGTCACCACTGTCGCGCGCCCAGGTCCCAATCGCGTCCTGTGCGGCCGCGGGAGACAGCAGGCCCAGCGCCATCAGGCCCGCGCAGACGGAAAGAAGCAAGCGCACAAACATCCAGAACTCCCGAAATGCGATGCACGATCACATCCGAGCCGGTGGTCGTTTGTCAATTGACCAGGGCCCATTCGCGCATCCATCGCGTCCGCATCTTTGCTGCAGCGCAAAGCGCGAAGCCTCTGCTAGGATCAGAATGCGAGCACGACTTCGGAACTCCGTTCAATCTCGGGATGCCCATGACCACGCGCCGCCTCGACTGTTTCTTCAAGCCGCGATCCGTCGCGCTGGTGGGCGCCAGCAGCCGTCCCGGCAGCCTCGGCCGCGCAGTGCTCGAAAACCTTCGCGGTGGCGGCTTCAAGGGCGCGCTTCATCTCGTCAATCCACGCCATTCCATGCTGGAGGGCATGCCATGCGTGGCCCGCATCTCCGACGTGAAGCCTGCGCCCGATCTCGTGATCGTCGCTGCGCCCCGCGACTTCGTGCAGCAGATCGTCGCCGATTCGGCCGCCTGTGGCGTCAAGGCCGTTGTCGTCATCACGGCCGACACCGAACATGGCGTCGGCTCGCTGGCCGATCGTCTCGCCGACATTGCCGCCACGACAGGCATTCGCATCGTGGGCCCGAATTGCCTCGGCCTCGTGGCGCCGCGCGCGGGTCTTGACGCGAGTTTCGCGGCGCATCGCGCCACGCCCGGCGATCTCGCGGTCATCTCGCAATCCGGCGCCATCGCGGCGGCTCTGCTCGCCTGGGCGCATGAAAGGCGCATCGGTTTCTCCGGGCTCGTGTCGGTGGGCGACATGGCGGACGTCGATTTCGCCGACATGCTGGATTACTTCGCCTTCGACCATCAGACCCGCGCGATCCTGCTCTATGTTGAATCCATTCGCGACGCCAAGGGCTTCATGTCGGCCGCACGCGCGGCGGCGCGCGTCAAGCCGGTCATCGTCATCAAGTCGGGCCGGCACCCGCGCGCCGCCAAGGCCGCCGCGACCCACACGGGCGCGCTGGCCGGCGCCGATGCGGTCTACGATGCGGCCTTCCGTCGAGCCGGCCTGCTGCGCGTCGCGGACATTTCAGAACTCTTCGCCGCGGCCGAGACCATCGGGCGCATCAAGCCCTTCACGGGCGACCGGCTGGCAATTCTCACCAATGGCGGCGGCATCGGAGTCGTCGCGGTCGACAATCTTCTGGACCTCGGCGGCAAGCTCGCCGAGCTGTCGCCCGAGGTCGTCGCCCGGCTCGACGGGATTTTGCCCGCCACATGGTCGCGCGCCAATCCGGTCGACATCGTGGGCGACGCGGACGCGCAGCGTTTTCGGCTATCTCTGACCGAGCTTCTCGCCGACAAGGCCAACGACGCCATCGTGGTGATGCATTGTCCGACTGCGTTGTCCGACAGCGAGGCCGCAGCCGAGGCCGTCGCGGCGGCGGTTGACGAGCACCGGCGTTCGTCGCTGCAGCCCAAGCCCGTCTTTGCCGTCTGGCTGGGCGCGACGCCGGGATCGAACGCGATTTTCGAGGCGGCGCGCATCCCGAACTATCGCGGCGGCGCAACGCGCGGCTTCATGCATCTGGTCCGCTGGCGCGAGAACCGCGATGCCCTGATGGCCGTGCCGCCGAGCCTGCCGGATCATTTCCAGCCGGACGTGGAAGCGGCCCGTGCCGTGGTCGCCGGTGCGCTGGCGAAGGGCCAGACCTGGCTGGAGCCCATGGCGATCAGCACTTTGCTCGAGGCCTACGACATTCCGGTCGCGCCGGCGCGCTTCGCCGCCACGCCCGAGGACGTGGCCGCGCCCGCGTGCGACGTCATCGCGGCCTTCGGCGCTTGCGTGATCAAGATCCTGTCGCCTGACATCACCCACAAATCCGACGTCGGCGGAGTCGTGCTCAATGTCGAAACGCCCGAAGCCGCAGTGACGGCCGCGCGCGCCATGCTGTCGCGCGTTGCCGCCCGGCGTCCCGAAGCGCGCATCGACGGCGTCACGATCCACCCCATGGTCCGGCGGCCGCATGCGCGCGAACTGATTGCCGGCATTGCGGAAGATTCGGTCTTCGGACCGGTGATCGTCTTCGGTCGCGGCGGCAAGGCCGTGGAGGTGATCAACGATCGCGCGCTGGCGCTTCCACCGCTCGATCTGCGCCTGGCGCACGATCTTATCGAACGCACCCGCGTGGTCCGCATCCTGCGCACATATCGCGACGAGCCTGCGGCAGACATCGATGGCGCAGCCCTGCTGCTCGTCAAGCTGTCGCAATTGTCGGCCGACATTCCCGAGATCCGCGAGCTCGATCTCAATCCCATTCTCTGCGACCACCAGGGTGTCATCGTCATCGATGCCCGCGTGGCGGTCGCGCCCGCCAAATCGCCGCATCTCTATGGCTCGAACCCGCGCTTCGCCATCGCGCCTTATCCGAAAGGGTGGGAGCGTCGCTTGCGCTTGCGCGATGGAGCGGAACTGTTCGTTCGTCCTGTGCGGCCCGAAGATGAGGACATGTACCGCGCCTTCTTCGAGTCCGTGCCGCCGGAAGACCTGCGGCTGCGCTTTTTCGCGCCCGTCAAGGAGTTCAGCCACACCTTCGTGGCGCGATTGACGCAGATCGACTACGCCCGCGCCTTCGCAATCTGTGCGATCGACGAAAGCTCAGGCCTGATGGTCGGAGGCGTGCGCCTGGTGAAGGATGCGGATGAGACCAGCGGTGAATATGCGATTCTGTTGCGGTCCGACTACAAGGGCAGGGGGCTCGGCTGGAACCTGATGAAACTCATGATCGAATATGCCGAGGACGAAGGTCTGACGCATGTCGAGGGTCAGGTCATGGCGGAAAATACCAACATGCTCGCGATGTGCGAACAGCTCGGATTCCGCGTCACCGACGATCCGGGCGAACCGGGCATCAAGTTCGTCCAGCTCGATCTGCAGAAGCTGCCGGGTGTGGCCAGCAAACTTCCGATCTGACCGCGAAGTGCCGGGCCGCTGCCGCTATTGCGTCGCGCGCGTCGGTTCGGCCCTGGCCTGCTCGTCGGGCGCGGGCGATACATTGTCGAGCCCGTAGACGTCGTCACGGAAATGCACCGTTCCCTCATCGGACGCCCAGCCCGTGAGATAGACCCAGATCACCGGAACCTGCTTGACCGGCTTGATGTCGGTGCGCTCTTTCGTTTTGACCTTGGCCCGCATGGCTTTCTCGTCCCATGCGCCGTCCGGCGCCTTGGCGCCCTTCAGGAGCCATTCGGCCAGTTCGTACACGCCTTCGACGCGAACGCACCCATGCGACAGGAACCGGTAGTCCTCGTCGAATTTCCCGCGCGCCGGCGTGTCGTGCAGATAGACCGCCTCCTTGTTGGGCATGTTGATGCGGATGAATCCGAGCGAATTGCTCTGGCCAGCATCCTGCCGAAGCGTGTAGCCTGCGGCTTTCTGGGTCTTCCAGTCGATCCGCCGCGGATCGATCTCATTGCCGCGTCCGTCCAAAATGCGGATCTTCGCGCGCGTCAGATAATTCGGGTTCTTCTGCATTTTCGGGATGATCTCGTTCTTGATGATCGAGGTCGGGATCGTCCACGTGGGGTTGAGATTGACTTCCTGAATCCTGGCGCTCACCTGCGGCGACTGATGCGCGACGTCGCCCACGATGGCGGTGTAGCGACGCACCACTTGCCCGTTCTCCACCGCCTCTACGGCCGCCGAGGGAATGTTGACGACGACGTGGCGATCCTCGAAGCCGAACTTCGACATCTCGATCCGTGCCGCGCTGGCCGCGAGTTGCCGGGCGCGTGCGGCTGCCGGCACGTTGATGGCCGTCAAGGTTGCGCCTGCGACGATGCCCGTGGGCTTCAAGCCGACGCGCAGCTGGAAGCTCTTGATCGCGAGCGTCAGATCGTCGTCGAAGACGTCGCTGTCCGTCGACTCGCGCTCGAGATCGCCTTCGAGCGCAAGACGCTGGCGCAACGCGAGCACCGGCGCGCCGGTCGTTTCAGGTCGCACGTCGCCATCGATGGACGGCCAGCCGCCGGCCGCCGCAAGGGCCTCGTATTTTTCAGCCGCCGCTTTGGTCGCCGCAGCCGTGCCGGGCTGGAAGCTAGGCTCGGGATCGAGCGAAACGGCGGCTTCCCGCACCTTCTTCTGCCTGGCCTCGGTCTTGGCGGCCTTGCCCTTCTGGGCTTTCGGCTCGTCGAGCTTGACCGTCGGACGCGAACTCGCGTCGGGGGCCGGAGCCGAGGCTGCCGGAGTCTGCGGACCACCGGCGTCCGTGCGCGGCGCATCGACGGCAGGCGCGCCGGTCCCGGGCGGCTGTGCCGCCGGCGCCTGCTCGGTCATGGGCTGGGGCGACAGCACTGAGGGTGGAATTGCCTGGTCCTGTGCGTAGGCCGGCGCGATGGCAAAAAGAAGCGCCAGCGCGCTCGTGTGAAGACGCGTCATTTTTGACAATCTCTGGCCAGGGCCCACGGGGGAAATGGGCCGTTTGGCCCACCCGATTACTTCTTGTCGGCAGCTTTTTGCTGACGCTCGAGCTCGGCCTCGGTGCCGGACGAAGAGCTCTTCTTGTCGCCGGGCGCGCCCGCATGCGTCTTCGGCTGCGTCATGGACGGCGGATCGCTGGCCGGAAAACTGTCTTCGAGAGCATCCGTCAGGTCTTCCTGCTGCTCGGCCTTGCTCTTGTTCTTCTCGGTGGCGCTCGTCATCGATTCAACTCCTCTATTCCCCGACAACGTGCGTCGGGGCATAGCGTTGCAACCGATAAAGCCAAGCATGAGTTCCAGACGCAGAGGCGCACGCCCCGATGGATCATGGTGTCACGAGGATGTGCAACCGCCGGGGGCCATGGGCGCCGAGCAGCAGCGTCTGCTCGATGTCGGCGGACCGAGACGGCCCGGTGATGACGTTGATCGTTCGCGGCAGTGTGCCGCCGGTCGCGGCCCGGAGCTCTTTCCACACACTCTCCAGGTCGGCGTGCAGGTCCGCCGTCGAAAGAAGGACGATGTGGTTGTCGGGCAGATAGCTGAGCGTCGCGGGATTGTCCGGCCCGGAGAGCACCACGAGCGACCCCGTTTCCGCCACGCCCGCGAAGGCATGGCTGACGCCGGTCGCATCGTCGCCGCGCGAGGGGCCGACGGCCACAGAAAGCCCTGCGGCCGCCCAGTCGAGCCGCGCCAGACGTGCATCCTGCCCCATGCGAATCTGCGGCTGCAGGCTGCTTTCGGCCAGCAGGCGCGCAACCTCGGCCGGCACGGCATCGGGCGCGGAAAGCGTGACCACGCTCGCCGAAACCCGCTGGGCTTCCTCCATGAAGGTTTTCAGCCGCATGTCCGGATCGCCCTGGCCTCGAGCGGGGACGACGCCGACGGGACGCGTGGACAGGCGATGCGCCACGGCCGAGATTCGCGTCGCCTCGCGACCCGTCACGCCGAGAGACCTGCGGATGCCCGCAAAAATGTCGTCGCGCGCGCTCATCTGTTTCGCGCCCCCGTGCGGGCTCGCCAGGCCGACTGGAACGTCTGGCCGGAAGGAGCCGGGAGGTCGCGCGTGTGTGTCCATCCGCCCGCGAAGGGCAGCCAGCGGAAATGCCCTGCACGCCGGCCCAGAAAACCCATCAGTTTCATGCCAAGAGCCGTCATCGGCCGATAGATCGCCGGCCGGGTCGCGAAGAACGCCCACAGTGCCAGCCCGCCGCGTTGCGCCGCCGGCGTCAGATGCCGCTCGAATTCGCGCTCGCGCCAATGCCGCATGAGTTTCGGCAGCGGGATCTTCACCGGGCAGACGCTTTCGCAACGGCCGCAGAAGGTCGAGGCATTGGGCAGGTGGCCACCCTTGTCGACCCCGATGAGGGACGGCGTCAGCACCGCGCCCATCGGCCCCGGATAGACCCAGCCATACGCATGGCCGCCGACCGCGTGATAGACGGGGCAATGGTTCATGCAGGCGCCGCAGCGGATGCAGCGGAGCATGTCTTCGAACTCGCCGCCCAGCATCGCCGCGCGGCCGTTGTCGAGCAGCACGACGTGATAATGCTCCGGCCCGTCGGGATCCTCGGGGCGGCGCGGCCCGGTCGAGAAGGTCGTGTAGACCGACATGTCCTGTCCGGTGGCGGAGCGTCCGAGCACGCGCAGCAACTGGCTGGCATCCTCCAGCGTCGGCACGATCTTCTCGATCGACGCGATGACGATATGCACCTTGGGCAGCGATTGCGTGAGGTCGCCATTGCCCACGTTGGTGACGATGATCGACGTGCAGGTTTCTGCAATCAGGAAATTCGC
>JAQGJH010000029.1 GCA_028290705.1 Hyphomicrobiales bacterium | reverse complement strand
CATGGCCCGCAATGCTCGCAACGCTCGCGATGATGTCCGCGGCAGGCGCCCAGGACTTGGGCGCCCAGCACTTGGGCGCGGAGGACTTGGGCGCGGAAGGACAACCGCAGCAGGAGGAGGCTCAGACCATCGTCTGCCGAGTCTCCGCATCGGAGCTGACCGATCGCGTGCGGCAGACTCTCGTCCACATCAATTTGACCAACATACGCCCCATGAGGAGCGAGGCCGCGCGCCTCGGTGTTTATTCCAACACGGCGACCAATCGCATCGCTGACTTCACGGCCGTGTACGGCGAATTGACCCTGTCTGGCGCGGCTTTCTTCAACGAACGCGCATTCAGCACCGCGCCGGTCTTGCACCGCAACGGTCAGCCGATGAAGCCCAACTCGCATGCCATCACGGTGGGGCTCGGGCTGGGCATGATGTGGGTCGATCTCGAAACGCTCAAGCTGACCTGCGGCGAACTTCTTCCGGATGAGAAGATCCGCCTCCCGGATGGCCGCATCGTCTAGCCAATTTCGACGGCAGGCCTGTTTTACAGGCTGGGTGCGATCGTGCGTGTCTCGAGTGAGGCTTTGCCGGGCGCAGGCTCGGGCTTGTCACTTGCGCCAGCGGCCTGCTCGCGCCGCCTCGGCTCTGCCGCCCAGTAGCGGGCGAAGATGATCAGCAGAAACGCGAGCTGCTGCGCGATGGCCCCCGTGATCAGCCAAAGCCCGAATTGTCCGGGCGTCATCGCCCCCGACGCCCAAAGGCTCGTCAGCGTCAAGGCGGTCGCGAGAGTGATCAGGAAGGGTCCGAGCACCGAGAGGGTCAACATGCCCACCAGAGCGCCGCAGGTGACACAGGTCATGATGAACAGCGACATTTCCCCGACCCCAAAGCGCCCTCTTGAAGTGCGAGTCTGATCGCGCTTTGATGATTCGGCAAGTCTATGGCAGCGCTTTTTGTTTCTGTGACTTTAGTATTGTCCCGCGTCTGCCAATAAGAGCTGAGGAAAGGCGCGCGCGCATTCAGCCGCTGCGACGTCTCGACAATGAAAACAGGCGCACGTGCGGTGCAGCACGAGGTTTGCATTGCAGCACACCGAAGGAATTCTGCGGCAGGCGCGGTCCCGGCAGCTTGATGCGAACACCATCGCGGTTCGATCGTGACCTCGGCTCGAACAGCCGGAATCGATCCCGCGGCTTAATGGCAAGCCAGCCCCTGTCTTCGCGCGCCGGAAGTAAGCCGCGAATCTCGATGCCGTGACCTTGTCGAAATGACCGGGGTGCCGGCATTGACCGAACGTCAGAAGCTGCGCCCTCGGCCGATCATGAGCCACCTAGAATTTGCTTGCTGCCTCCCATACCGCGCGTAAGCTGACCGAACAAAAAAGAAGGTTCGGGGAGGACGTTCATGCACGAAGGCGCACCCGCCGTCAGTCGGCGCAATTTTCTGGCCGTCGCCGCAGCCTCGGGCGCGGCAGCGGTGGCCACGCCCGGTGGCCATGCTGAAGCGCAAGGCGTCGCCGCGCTGGCAAAGTCAGCGCCCGTGCAGGCTCCAGACCACGCACAAATGGAAGCCGAAATCGGAACGCCCATCAAGGTCGCGGCCACCATGGCCGAGCCGGGTGGACGCCCGGGATCCGACTACATGGTCGACGTTCTGCGGGCGCTCGACATCGACTACGTCGCCACCAACCCGGCCTCGAGCTGCCGTGGCCTGCACGAGTCGATCAACAATTATGCGATGAACAAGAAGCCCGAGCTTCTCACCGCGATGCACGAGGAAGTCGCCACCGCGATGGCGCATGGTTATGCGAAAGTGTCGGGCAAACCCATGGGGCTGCTGTTCCATGGCACGGTCGGCATCCAGCACGCCGTCATGGCCTTCTACAACGCCTGGTGCGATCGCGTTCCCATGCTGGTCATGTCGGGCAATCACGTCGACGCCGCGCATCGGCCTCCCGGAATTCCGACGACGCATGCGGCGCAGGATCCGCTGGCGCTCGTGCGCGATTTCACCAAATGGGACGATCAGCCCGGCTCGCTGCAGGCCGCTGTCGAGTCGCTGACCCGCGCACACAAGGTAGCCATGACGCCGCCCTACGGGCCTGTCTGCATTTCGCTGGATGCGCATCTGCAGGAGGGCTCCGCGCCCGCAGGTCAGATTCGTATCCCGAAGGTCTCGCGCGTCTCGCCCGCCCAAGCTGCCTCCGAGGATCTTCGTGAGGCCGCGCGCCTCCTGGTGGCGGCGCAGAACCCCGTGATCGTGGTCGACCGCGGCGCGCGCACGCATGCGTTCCAGGCCATGTTGGTCGAGCTTGCCGAACTACTCGGCGCAGCCGTCGTCGATCAACTCGGCCGGCAGAACTTTCCGAGCCATCACCCTCTCAACCAGACCTCACGGGCGCGCGGCGTCGCCACGGCGGCCGACGTCATTTTGGGCCTGGAGCTGAACGATTTCTGGGGAATCGTGAACTCCTACTCGGACGTCGCCGAGCCCCGGCAGGGCCGGCGCATCAAAGAGGGCGTCCGCCTCATCAGCATCAACTCGCGGGACTTGTTCCTCAAGTCGAACTACCAGGATTTCCAGCGCTTCCAGGAGGTCGATCTCGCCATGGCAGCCGATGCCGAGGCGTCGTTGCCGGGGCTGATCGAAGCGGTGAAAGCGGCGCTCACGCCCGAGGCGCGCGCGGCCGCGGCCAAGCGCACGGCGGCGCATGGCACGGCCGTGGCAAAGCAGCTCGAACGCATGATCGGCGTCGATGCAACATATGCCTGGGACGCTTCGCCCATATCCACGGCCCGGCTGTCGGCCGAACTCTGGGCCGTCATCAAGAACGAGGATTGGGCGCTGGTCTCGCGCGACGTGCGTCTGAGCAACTGGCCGCATCGCTTCTGGACCTTCGACAAGCCCTATCAGTACATCGGCGATTCAGGTGGAGCAGGTCAGGGATACGGCATGGGCGCGGCCATCGGCGCGGCGTTGGCGCATCGCGAGCATGGCCGCTTCGTCGTCAATCTGCAGGGCGACGGCGACCTCATGTATGGGCCGGGTGCGCTGTGGAGCGCCGTGCATCATCGCATTCCGCTCATGACCGTCATGCACAACAACCGTGCCTATCATCAGGAGGTGATGCACGTGCAGCGCGTCGGCAACTGGCGCGACCGCGGAGTCGAACGCGCCCATATCGGCACGACGATCGAGAAGCCGCACGTCGATTTCGCCACGCTGGCGCGGTCCATGGGCATGGAAGGCATCGGCCCCATCGTCGATCCGGCGGATCTCGGCCCGGCCTTGCGCCGCGCCGCCCAGATCGTCAAGGCGGGCGATCCCGTCATGGTCGATGTCGTATCGCAGCCGCGCTAGGAGAGTGGAATGAAACGTCTCGTCATGGCGCTGTTCGCCGGCGCCGCCACTCTGTCTGCGGGACTGACCTCGGCGCATGCCGATGCCGCACGCGGCCGGGAGGTGTACACCAAGGTCGGCTGCTACCAATGTCACGGCTTCGAGGGGCAGGGCGCCAACACGGGTCCCCGCATCGGTCCCGAGCCGATTGACGTCGAGGCGCTGAAGAGCTTTTTGCGCAACGCTTCCGCCACCGCCATGCCGCCCTACAGCGAAAAATTGGTCAGCGATGGCGACGTGGCGGACATCCACGCCTTCCTGGCCTCCGTGAAGAAGCCCCCGGCGGCGAAAGACATTCCGCTGCTCAACAACCGATAGCCGGCTCGCTGCGGTCGCCGCTTCAGATCGCGCCGAGCCTGCGCAATTCGTCCAGTTCGACCTCTCCGAGGCCGAGCACGTCGGCCAGAACCGCGTCGGTGTCCTGGCCGAGCAGCGGCGGCGCGTGCCGATACGCCACGGGCGTTTCGGACAGGCGGATCGGATTCTGCACCAGCGGCGCGGATGCGCCGGACGCGTGATCCATTTCGAAGCGAACTCCGCGGGCGACCACCTGTGGGTCGGCGAAGACCTGCGCGAGATCGTTGACCGGCCCGCACGGCACGCCGGCCGCTTCGAGGCGCGAGACCCAATGCGCGGTGGTCTGCGTTGCGATGGCGTCCTGCAGCAAAGGCTCCAGCACGCTTCTGTTTTCGACACGCGCCCGGTTCGTGGCGAAGCGATTGTCGGACGCCCAGTCCGGCCGCCCCAGCGCGGCCGCCATCTGGGCGAACTGGCCGTCGTTTCCGACCGCGACGATCATGGCGCCATCCGCCGTGGTGAAGTCACGGTAGGGCACGATGCTCGGGTGCGAGTTCCCCATCGCGCGCGGAGCCTTTCCGGTCACCAGGTAATTCGAACTCTGGTTCGCCAGCGCGGCAATCTGCGTGTCCAGCAGTGCCAGATCGACGTGCTGGCCCTGGCCGGTGGCATGGCGATGCGCCAGCGCCGCCAGAATGCCGACGCTCGCGTGCAGCCCGGTCAGGATGTCGGTGATCGCCACCCCCACCTTGATCGGACCTGCGCCGTCCGCTCCGGCTTCGCGACCCGTAACGCTCATCAGGCCGCCCATCGCCTGCAGCAGGAAATCATAGCCCGGCCGCTGTGCATAAGGACCGGTCTGGCCGAACCCCGTGATCGAACAATAAATCAGGCGCGGATTCAGCGCGTGCAGGGTGTCGTAGTCGAGCCCGTACTTCCGAAGGCCCCCGACCTTGAAGTTCTCGATCAGAATGTCGGAGGCTTGCGCGAGCCGCACCAGCAGCTTGCGGCCTTCCGGATGCGTCATGTCAACCGTGACGGATTTTTTGTTGCGATTGGCGCAAAGGAAATAGGCGGATTCCGTCGTCTCGACGCCGTCGTGGTCGCGCAGGTATGGCGGTCCCCAGCCGCGCGTGTCGTCTCCCGCACCGGGCCGCTCGATCTTGATGACCTCCGCGCCGAGATCGCCCAGCATCTGCCCGGCCCACGGCCCAGCGAGGACGCGCGAAAGGTCGAGAACGCGAAGGCCTGCGAGTGAAGATGGAGATGCCGGCGGGATCACGAAAGTCTCCTCGAGCGACGCGGCGCAAGCAATTCAGTCGTATTTGGAAGCGTCTTTCATCAATCCGTCGGTTCCGAGCACGCCGTTCAATTCATGGAAATCGAACATCCGGTCGCGGAACGGGCCGTTCTCGCCATGCGCCTTGAGGCTGGCGTAATAATCGGTCGCGCAGCGCGCCAGGGCTCGGACGATTCCACCCGGAAAGATGACGAGGCTGAAACCCAGCGCATGCATGTCCTGCGCGGAATGCAGCGGCGTCCGGCCGCCTTCCACCATATTGCCCATCAGCGGCGCGACATCCGCAAGGTCGCCGACCATGCGGGTGAGTTCGTCGCGCGATTGCGGCGCCTCGACGAAGAGCATGTCGGCCCCCGCCTGCGCATAAAGCCGCGCGCGCTCGATCGCTTTCTCGAATCCCTCGACCGCGATGGCGTCGGTCCGGCCGATGATCAGCGTTGCGGGATCGTGGCGCGCATCCACCGCGGCCTTGATCTTGCCCACCATCTCGGACGCCGGAACGATGCTCTTGCCGGCGAGATGCCCGCAGCGTTTTGGAAACGTCTGGTCCTCGATCTGGATTGCCTGCGCGCCGGCTCGCTCGAGTCCGCGGATGGTTCGCTGCACGTTCAGCGCATTGCCGAAGCCCGTATCGCCGTCGACCACCAGCGCGCAATCGACGCGATCGCGGATCAGAGCCGTGGTGTCGATCAGTTCCGAGACGGAAACGAGGCCGACGTCCGGTTGGCCGAGCCGCGTATAGGCCAGCGCCGCACCGGAGAGATAGAGCGTATCGAACCCCGCCATGGCGGCGATGTGGGACGTCAGGGCATCGAACACCCCCGGTGCGACGATGCACTCGCGACGCGCCAGTCGCGCCCGAAGATCCTGGGCCGCGCCACCCTTCGCCTCGATCCGTCCGGCCTGTTGCATTCAGCCCTCGCAAAAAGTGGCTCGTCCAGAGCGACGTGGACGCATTTTGATCGACATGTCCGGTCGCTCTTGTATTATAATTGGGACAAAGTGCAAGCGCTCCTCGCGGAGACGTCCGATGACGTTCAAAGCCTGCACGGGCAAGCCCTTCGGCGCGACGTTTGGAGACCCCGATGGCCATGACCCTGGCTGAGAAACTGCTCGCCCGCGCCAGCGGTCGCGCCGCGGTTTCGCCCGGTGACATTCTGACGTGTGCAGTCGATCTGGCGATGATCCACGACTCGGGCGGACCGCGACGGGTCGCCCCCATTCTCAAGCGCTGGGGCGTCGGCGTCTGGGATCCGAACCGTGTGGCGCTGATCAGCGATCATTACGTGCCGGCCGTCGACGACGAAACGCGGCGCATCGCCGAAGTCACCCGGGCTTTCGCGATCGAGCAGAAGATCTCGAACTTCTACGAAGCCGAGGGCATCTGCCACGTCGTGCTGCCGGAGCGAGGCCATCTGCGCCCCGGCATGTTCGTGGTCGGGGGCGACAGTCATTCGCCGACCGGCGGAGCTTTCGGGACATACATGTTCGGGATCGGCGCCACGGAAATGGCAGGCGTCCTGGCCACGGGTGAAATCTGGGTGCGGGTTCCCGAAACCATCGAGATCACCTTCGACAACGCGTTCGGCGCTGCGGTCGTCGCCAAGGATCTCATGCTGTTCCTGTGCGGCAGGATGGGCATGGACGGCGGCCGCTCGCAGGCCGTGCAGTTTTCCGGCGCGGCGATCCGCAAGCTCGGCATGCAGGAGCGCATGACGCTCGCCAACATGACGGCCGAACTCGGCGGTCAGGTGGGGCTCATCGAACCCGACGACGTGACCGTCTCGTATCTGCGCGCCGCCGGCGTCACGAGCGGCGACGTCTCGACTTGGCGCAGCGACGAGGATGCGGAGCGCGCCGAGCATCACAGGTTCGATGCAGCGGCGCTCTCTCCCTATGTGGCGGCCCCGCACAGCCCCGCCAACTCAGCGCCGGTCGGCGAGATGGATCCGGTCTCGATCGACGTGGCCTATATCGGCGCCTGCACGGGCGCCAAGCTCGTCGATCTGCGCATGGCCGCCGAAGTCTTGCGCGGACGGCGCGTGGCCGCGAACGTCCGGTTGCTGGTGGCGCCGGCCTCGCGCCGCGACCAGGACATGGCTGCGCGAGAAGGGATCATGGCAGTTCTCGAAGAAGCAGGCGCAAGCCTTTTGCCCAATGCCTGCGGGATCTGCGCGGGATATGGCGGCACGCTCGACGAGGGCGTGACATGCCTGTCGTCCACGGCGCGCAACTTCAAGGGACGCATGGGCGCGGCGTCCTCGCGCGTCTATCTCGGCTCACCCTATACGGTCGCGGCTTCCGCCGTGACCGGACGCATCACCGATCCGAGGATCTTGCTGGCGGAAGGAGCGCCCCGATGATGAGTGGCCGCGCTTTCGTCTTCGGCGACGGAATCGACACCGACGTCCTCGCGCCCGGAATCTACATGAAGCTGCCGATCGAGCAGATGGCCGCGCACTGCCTTGAATCGGTCGATCCGGGGTTCGTCGCCAGCGTCCGGCCCGGCGACATCGTCGTGGCGGGCGCCAATTTCGGCGTCGGTTCGTCGCGTGAGCAGGCCGCCGAAGCGCTGAAACATCTGGGCGTCGCCTGCGTGATCGCCAGATCCTTCGGCGCCATCTTTTATCGCAACGCGCTGAACTTCGGCTTGCCGGTGCTCGTCTGCGGTGAGACCGGCCAGATCGCCCAGGGCGATCTTCTGCGCGTCGACCCGGCGGCTGGACGCATCGTCGATGAAACGAAGGGCCTGGAATTCGCGGCCCAGCCCTTGCCCGATTTCCTGCTCCAGATGATTGCCGACGGCGGCCTCGTGCCGCATCTCGAGAAGCGTTTCGCCTTGCGGCGCGCCTAACGGAGATCCGCCAGCAGATCCGCGCAGGTGATCACGCCCACGGCCGATGACAGAGACAGGATCGTGGCGTCGTGGATGTCGCGCCGGAACGCCGCGCACCCGTCGCTGATGACCGCGGAGGGAAAATCGCGCACGTGCGCGTCTCTCACGGTCGCCGCCACCCCGCCGTTCGTGACGATGCCCGCGAACGCCAGCCGTTCGATCCCGGCCTTGCGCAACACCCATTCAAGCCGGCTCATGTAGAAGGCCGAATACGCGACCTTGTCGACCGAGAGATCCGCAGGCCCCAGTTCCTCGACCAGGCCGTGCCCGAAAGAGCCCGGCGCGAAATCGCCCTTGCGGAGAAACGGCCGCAGCGCCCGCAGATGCGGCGAGATCAGCGGCTCGCCGCCGCGGCCCGGCACCAGAGTGAAATGCGTCGACACGATCCAGCCGCCGCGTCGCCGCACGGCCTCCACCAGAGGCCGCAGTCTGGCGGGCAGGGCGGCAATGTCCGCGCACGCGGCGCCCCCGCGCGCATAGGCGCCGGCTGGATGCAGGAAATCGTTCTGCAGATCGACCAGCACCAGCGCGGCTCGCGCCGGCTCCTCGAAAATGCGGAGCATGGTTCGGACTCCTGGCGTCAGGCCATGTCAGAAGAAGGCCTGCAGGCCCGTCTGAGCCCGGCCGAGGATCAGCGCATGAACGTCATGCGTGCCCTCGTAGGTGTTCACCGTCTCGAGGTTCTGCGCGTGTCGCATGACGTGATATTCGATCTGGATGCCATTGCCGCCGTGCATGTCGCGCGCCTGCCGGGCGATGTCCAGGGCCTTGCCGCAATTGTTGCGCTTGATGAGCGAGATCATTTCCGGCCGCGCCCGTCCCTCGTCGAACAGCCGGCCGACGCGCAGGCTCGCCTGCAGTCCGAGCGCGATCTCGGTCTGCATGTCGGCAAGCTTCTTCTGCACCAGTTGCGTCTGGGCGAGCGGCCGGCCGAACTGCTGGCGATCGAGCGTGTACTGTCGCGCGCGGTGCCAGCAATCTTCCGCCGCGCCCATCGTGCCCCAGGAAATGCCGTAGCGCGCGCGGTTGAGACAGCCGAAAGGCCCCTTGAGTCCGCTGACATTGGGCATCAGCGCACTCTCCGGCACGACCACGCCGTCCATCACCACTTCGCCCGTGATCGAGGCGCGCAGGCTGAGCTTGCCGCCAATCTTCGGCGCAGACAGGCCTTTCATGCCCTTCTCGAGAATGAAGCCCCGGATCTCGTCGCCATGCGCGGTCGATTTCGCCCAGACGACGAAGACGTCGGCCAGCGGCGCGTTGGAAATCCACGTCTTGGTGCCGGTGAGGCGATAACCGTCCGCCACCTTTTCGGCCCGCGTGCGCATGCCGGCAGGGTCGGAGCCCGCGTCAGGCTCGGTCAGGCCGAAGCAGCCGATCCACTCGCCCGACGCAAGGCGCGGCAGGTAACGCCGCTTCTGATCGTCGCTGCCGTAGGCGTAGATCGGATAAATGACCAGCGAGGATTGCACGCTCATCATGGAACGATAGCCCGAGTCGACGCGCTCGATCTCGCGCGCCACCAGCCCGTAAGACACGTAGCTCGCGCCCGCGCCGCCATATTCCTCGGGCAACGTGACGCCGAGCAGCCCCATCTCGCCCATCTCGCGGAAGATGATCGGGTCGGACTTCTCGTGCAGATAGGCGTCGGCGATGCGCGGCATCAGCCTGTCCTGCGCATATTCATGCGCGGCGTCGCGGATCTGACGCTCGTCCTCGCCGAGCTGGTCTTCGAGGAGGAACGGGTCGGACCAGGAAAACGTCTCGGCTCGCGCCGCGGCCGCATCAGCCTTGCTCATGAAAACTCTCCGGAAAGATCAGGCATGCGCCGATTGGTGCCACGGGATCATGAAGCGCCGTAGCAGGCCCGTGGCGAAATAGAAGACGAAGCCCAGAATGGTCATGTGGATGATGACCGCGAACAGGCCGTCGGTCTGGTAGGAGTTCATCTCCGAGACCAGCATGTAGCCCAGCCCCGCGCTGCCGCCGAGATACTCGCCCACGATCGTGCCGATGATCGCCAGCACCACGCCCACCTCCATGCCGGTGATGATGTAGGGCAGGGCGTTGCGCAGATCGAGTTGCAGAAACGTTTGCAGCCGCGTCGCATTGATGCTCGTCATCACGTCGCGATGTCCGCTCTCCACCGACTTCACGCCCAAAACCGTGTTGGTGAGAATCGGAAAGAAGGACAGGACCGCCGCCACCAGAACCTTCGGCGTCATGCCGAAGCCGAACCACACGACGAACAGCGGAATCAGCGCGACTTTGGGCACCACCTGCGTGGCGACGATGAACGGGTTGAGCGTGACTTCGAGCCAGCGAATGCGCCCGATGACGAGTCCGAGCCCGACGCCCACCAGCATTCCGAAGAAGAATCCCAGCAGCGTCGACGCGATGGTGGTGAGCGTATGGCTCCAGGCGCGCGGCGAATAGAGCATGCCGACCCAAACCTGCCAGACCTTGAGGGGCGACGGCAGGATGAAGGCCGAAATGCCGCTGATCACGGTGTAATAGTGCCAGACGAGCACGAGCAGGAGAACGAGCGCCGGCGTGGTGATCCACGGCAGGTATCGGGTTCGGCTGGTGCGTTCGGCCGGGGTGGCGAGGGCGTCCGTCATGTCGGTGTCACTCCACTTCGGCGAGGCGATGACGCAGGGTCTTCACCAGCGACTGGAACTCGGCGCTGGTCTGGACGTCCAGGCCACGCGGCCTGGGAAACGGCACCGGGTGAATCGAATCGATGCGGCCCGGACGCGGCGAAAGCAAAACGATGCGGTCGGCCAGGAAGACGGCTTCCGAAATCGAATGCGTCACCACGATGATGGTCTTGCCGGTTTCCTGCCAGATGCGCTGCAACTCGACGTTCATGCTGTCGCGCGTCATGGCGTCGAGCGCGCCGAAAGGCTCGTCCATCAGCAGGATGTTGGGGCCGTACGACAATGCGCGCGCAATGGCGGCGCGCTGCCGCATGCCGCCCGACAGTTCTTTCGGCCAGCGGCGTTCGAACCCGGTGATCTTCACCAGATCCATCAGTTCGCGCGCCCGCGCCTGCCGCTCGGCCTTCGCAACGCCGCGCAGCTTCAGCGGCAAGGCGACGTTTTCCTCGATCGTCAGCCACGGGAACAGGTTTGCGTCCTGGAACACCATGCCGAGATTGGCGACGGCATTGCCCTGTCGCTCGCCATTCTTCCAAAGCTCCATGCCCGAAATATCGATCCTGCCCTGCGTCGGATCGAGCAGCCCGCCAATCATGCGCAGCAGCGTGGTCTTGCCGCAGCCCGAGGGGCCGAGCAGCACGACGAGTTCGCCGGGGGCAATGTCCAGATCCGTCTCGGCCAGCGCATGCACGGGCTTGTCGCGCGTCCCGTACCATTTGGAGACGCCGCTCAACTTGATGATCGGCGCCGCGCCTGCGGTTGCCGCCACCGGGGTCTCCACGCTGCTTGCGAAACTCATCTCACCCCCTGTGGCTCAACGATCTTCCGAAATCCGGCCTCACACCTGGTTTGCGCCGAGCCCCTGGTGCTCGACCAGCCGCGCCCGCCAATGCGCTCCGGAAACCCAGTGCAGCAAGGAGCCGCGGTCGAACGCGCCGCTCGTCACCGTCTGGGCTGCGGCCCAGCCGAGGCACAGCATGCAGGAGAGCACCGGCGCGCCGCGCACGTCGGGACGTTCCAGAATCGGTTGCAGCGTCGGCATGCCGGTGCCGAGCATCACGACGGCGTCGAATCCCGCATCCTCGAGCTTGTCCAGACCCTCGGTCGCGCCGCCGGCGCGGATCGAATAGATCGGGTGAAAGTGCTCGCCGATCGTGCCCACGTGCACGGCCGCGACGGTCTCGAAACCGAGATCCTTCCAGTACACGATGGCTTCGTCGGTGAGCGACGGCGGGTAGGGTGAGACGAGCGCGATGCGCTTTGCGCCCAGCGCCTTCAGGGCCAGCTCGACCGAACGTCCGGCGGTCAGGAACGGTACGCCCGTCTTCGCCGACAGCCTGTCGATCGCGGCCTGTTCGACGGCGGCGCCCGCGAGATAGGACGCGCCCGTGCAGGCGAGCGCGATGGCGCCCACGGGCGCATTGTGGAATTGCTCGACCGCGCGATCGAGCTGATGGAAATAGTCGAGAAGGCGAGCCGCGAGTGTGTCCTTCGGGCTCATCAGCCGCGCGTTGATCATCGCCACGCCGGCTGGCCACAATATGGTGAACTCCGGCTCCACGGTCGTGTTCGCCTGCGGGGTGAGGACGCCTACGAGCCCGTTGCGTGCATATTCGACGCTCATACCAGAGCTTCCCTGCGGCTGCCGGAGCGGTCCGCCGTCCAGATGAATTCCTCGGCCTCCTTGCCGCGCACCAGATGCATCTCGAAGCGGTAGCGGTCGGGGCGATAATAGGCCTGGAGATGCTGCACGCCCTCTCCCGCCTGGTCGAAGTTGACGCGCGTGATCGACAGCAATGGCGCGCCGATGTCGACCTTCAGGGCTTCGGCGATCTCGGGCGTCGCCAACGTGGCCGTCACCGTCTGGGTGGCGCGCGCGATGCGCACGCCCGAGCGCTCGAGCAGCGACAGGAACGACTGCGTCGCAAGCTCCTGCTCCGAATAGGTCGAGCTGATCCGCTCGGGCACATGCGTCAGCAGATAGGAGAACGGCTCCTTGTTGGACAGTCGCACGCGCACCGAGCGCTGCGTGCGCGTCTCGCGCGGGATGTTGAGGGCCGCGGCGACCGGCGCCGGCGGCAGGACATAGGCGAACGACAGGAGCTTCACGCTGGTGGCGCGTCCCATCTCGTTGAGATTGGCGAGCGCATCGGAAAGTTCCGCCACGATGGGCCGGCTGACCGTGCGTTCCTTGACGAAGGTGCCGACGCCGGGCTGGCGCGAGATGAAGCCTTCTTCCTCGAGCTGCCCGAGCACGCGCCGCACTGTCACGCGCGACACGCCGTGCAGGCTGCCGAGTTCGGGTTCGCTCGGCAACTTGTCGCCGGGGTTCAACTCGCCGCCGAGGATTTGATGGCGGAGCAGAAGATAAAGGCGCTGCGTTTTGGAAGCGGTCGCGACGGACAGCATCATGCCTTCCTCAAACCTTCACGGCCTTGTCGAAATATTCGTTGGTGTAGAAATCGGTTGCTGCCGTTGGCTTGAGAAAGCCCACGTCCGCCAGAACGTCGACGCCGCTCGTCCACAATTCGGGAACGTTGCGCAGCAGGTTCTCGCGTCCCTGCGAAAGCAGCAGGCTCGGCCAGTTCTTCGAGATCGCCAGGATGTTGTCCATGTCGCGGATGCCCTGGATTTCAAACTCTTTCGCGGCGCGCTCGAAGATCGGACGATGCGGTTGCGTCAGGATTTCCTCGACAGAAGCCTTCACGGCCTTGATGAACGCCACGGCAGCCTCGGGATTCTTCTCCGCGAAGCCCCGCGTGGTGAGATAGCCCTGATTGGGCATCGGGCTGTATTTGTCGGAGCTGAAATAAGTGATCTGCTCGCCCGCGCGCTCCAGCGGAATGGTCGCCACATGGGTGGCGATGAACCCGTCGATGCGGCCTTGCTTGACGAGCTGGAAAGCACCCGGGCCATTGCCGGTCGTCTGTCGCTTCACGTCGTCCTTGGTGAGCCCGCCCTTCTTGAGCATGATGTCCAGGTAGATCGACGTCGTCCCGGCGACCGACACCACCCCGATGGTTTTGCCCTTGAGGTCCTCGGCCCTGGTGATCGGCTTGTCCTTCGAGCTGATCAAATAGAAATTCGACGATTGATACAGCGTCGAGATGGCGGTGAGCGGCAGGTTCTGCGTCTGCACCAGGCGCATCTGGTCGATGGGCGCGGCCCTGATGATGTGCGCTTCGCCTGTGATCAGCTGCTGCATCGCCTGCGCGGTGCCTTGAGCGCCCCGCACCGTGACATCCAGTCCGGCGCGCGCGAAATGTCCGCCGGACTTGGCGTTCATGATCTCGATGTAATCGGGACTGAAGCCGAAGGGCGTGAAGAACGTCAGCTGTGTCGCGGCGCGCGCCGTGCGGATCGCCGGCATGCAGAGGGCGGTGGAAACGGCAGCCGTTGCGCCGGCCTTGAGGAAGTCACGCCTGTCGATCAAAGGAGCCTCCATTCGCTTCGCACCCGGCCGCTCGCGCAGGTCACGTCCTGATGACAGCGGGTTCATCGTGATCCTGCTCCGACCGGGCGCACACGCATGTCAAATGTCTTTTCATTAAGACAGATAGTGGTTACAGTTAAGAGACAAAGTCAAGGAGGGTGAGACCGGAACATGCCCACCTCAGCCAGAACCGACAGCGCCAAGACGGACGACGTCATCATCATCGGCGGCGGCCCGGTCGGTCTCTGCCTCGCCTTGCAATTGGCGGGCCGCCAACTCTCCGTCCGGATCATCGAAAAGGAAAGCGGAATCGAGGAGGACCTGCGCGCCTCCACGTTTCATCCGCCGACCATGGACATGCTGGCTGCGAGCGGCGTCACCGATGAACTGATCGCCGACGGCCTGCCGTGCCCGACATGGCAGATTCGCCTGCATCCCAGCGGCGATCGCGCGGTGTTCGATCTGTCGGTGCTCTCCGATCTGACCGCCTATCCATTCCGCCTGCAATGCGAGCAGTGGAAACTCGCGCGCGCCCTGCACCGGCGCGTCGCAGCCATGCCCAATGTAGAAATCATGTTCGGCGCTGAGGCGCAGGACATCGTGCAGGATGAATCCGGCGTCACCGTCACGGTGGATGTGGCAGGCGAGCGGCGCGTGTTTCGCGCCCCGTATCTCGCCGGCTGCGACGGAGCGCGATCGGTCGTGCGCAAAAGCCTCGGGCTCGAATTCATCGGCCTCACCTATCCGGAGACGACGCTCCTCGCCACGACGCTCTTTCCTTTCGAGGAACATCTCGAAGGCCTGTCGAACGTCAGCTATTGCTGGCGCGATCACGGCGGCAATTTCAGCCTGCTGAAAGTGCCCGGCCGCTGGCGTGTCTCGATCTATCCGGAGGAAGGCCTCTCGATCGAGGAGCAGATCACCCCGGAGGCGCTGAACGCCAGCCTGCAGGAGATCATCCCGCGGCCGGAGCCTTATGACGTGATGGAGCGGCGGCCCTACCGCGTTCACATGCGCATCGTGCCGAATTATCGGGCGGGTCGCGTGCTGCTCGCCGGTGATGCCGCGCATCTCAACAGCCCGTCGGGCGGCATGGGTCTCAACGGCGGCCTGCACGATGCCTTCGAACTCGCGCGCGCGCTGACGGCCGTGCTGCTCGACGGCGCGGACGAGTCGCGTCTCGACCTTTACGATCGACGCCGCCGGCCCATCGCGCGCGATGAAATCCTGGCCCAGGCCGATCGCAACCGGGCCCGCATGAGAGAGCGCGATCCGGAAAAGCGCAGGGAATTGCTCGCCGGGCTTCAGGCCATCACGGCCGACCGCGGCCGCATGCGCGACTATCTCATCAAGAGCTCGATGCTCGACGGACTGAAGCGCTCAGCCGCCATCGACTGAGTCTCGAACGAAACCATCCGGAGGGAGACGCATGACAGCGACCGCAGAGGTCAAGGGCGGCGAGATCATTGCCCGCAGCCTGCAACAGCATGGCGTCGCCACGGTCTTCTCGCTGGCGGGAACGGCCCACACGTATCTGCTCCAGGCGCTGGCACCCCTCGGCATCGATGTCGTGAGCACGCGTCACGAGACCAACACCGTGCTGGCGGCGGATGGATATGCCCGCACGAGCGGCAAAACCGGCGTGGCCTTGCTCAAGAACGACCAAGGCCTGCCGAATGCCATGACGGGCATCTGCACCGCCAATGCCGCATGCTCTCCCGTCGTCGTCCTGTCGTCGCTCAGCCCGTCCTCGTCGATCGAATGCAACGGCGAATTCAGCGAACTCGAGATCGTCACGCCGGTGGCCAAGTGGGTGCGGATCGTGCCCTCCGTCGAGCGTCTCGCCGAATATGTCGCCATGGCGTTTCACCAGGCGCGCAGCGGCCGTCCGGGCGTGGCCGTGCTGGGCATCCCGCAGGAGTTTCAGGGGTTCGTAACCGCGCTTCCGGAACGGCCGCTCATGCATCCCGCCGCGCGGGCGCCCGCCATCGCGCCTGAGGATGCCGAGGCGCTGGTCGACCTCGTGGCGAAGGCGAAACGGCCGATCATCCTCACAGGTGGCGGCGCGCTCGCCTCGGGGGCCGGGCCGGTCCTCAGGGATTTGGCCGAAACCTTCAGCATCCCGGTCATCGGCAATTCGCTCGGACGCGGTCTCGTGCCGGAAGACAATCGTCTCGGCTTTTCCTGGGCGCTCGCGCAGGTGGCGGCCCGTCAGGCGGATCTCGTCATCGCGGCAGGCATCCGCATGACGCAGCGGCTTGGCTACGGCCTGCCGCCGCGCTTCGCCAAGACCGCGACATTCGTCCAGATCGACATTCACGCGGAGGAAATCGGCCGCAACCGCCCGGTCGATCTCGCCATCGTGGCGGATGCGGCGTCCGCGCTCACGGCCTTGTTCACCGCCTTGCGGTCGCGCGGCTTCGAGGGCTTTGGATCGACGCAATGGGTCAACGACGCCATGGCGGCGCGTCGGACACGGATCGACGAATTGGGGCGCGATCCCGAAGCTGAAATCCATCCCTACCAGATCGGCCGCGCGCTCGGAGATCTGCTGCCGCCCGACGCCGTCGTGGTGGGAGATGGCGCCGACATTCTCAACTGGCTGCACGGCGTCTATTTCGTCGGCGCGCCACGCTGCTACATGGATCATTACCCCTTCGGCTCCATGGGCGTCGGCACCGGCCTTGCGCTGGGCGCGTCTGCTGCCTTGCGCGACGAAGCGCGCGCCCTGGGCAAGCCGGTGCGTCCGCTCGTGCTGCTGACGGGAGACGGCGCCTTCGGATTCTATTGCGGCGAGTTGCACTCGTTCGAGCGGGCCGGCCTGCCCGTCACCATCGTCGTCGCCAATGACGGCGCCTGGGGCACGGAACATCACGGTCAGCTGAAAGCCCTCGGGCAGAGCTACAATTGTCTGTTGGGCAAGAGCGACTATCACATGGTCGGGGCGGCGTTCGGCTTTGCCGCGCACAAGATCGAAGACGGCGCGGAACTGCGCGGCCGCATCGAGACCGCGCTGGCGGAGGGCGGCCGCACCATCCTGAACGTGCTGACCGACACCGATGCCGGCAGGATCCGCAAGACCGATCCACGGGTTCAGACGGTCGCCTTCGAGGATCTCGCGTCGAGCCTCAAGACGCATGCAACGCCGGACGTTGCGTAAGAAGAGGCGCGGCCGTGCGCGCCTCTTGAAGAGCATCAGTGCCGATCAGCCCTTGAAGAGCGAGAGGATCTGCTGGCTGCTCTGATTGGCGATGGAGAGCGACTGCACACCCAGCTGCTGCTGAACCTGCAAGGCCTGGAGGCGCGTCGACTCCTGGTTCATGTCGGCATCGACGAGCTGGCCGACGCCCTTGGTGATCGCATCCATCAGGTTCGAGACGAATTCCGTCTGCATGCTGACGCGGTTCTTGGCGGCGCCAAGATCGCTGGCGGCCGTCGTCACGTCCGTCAGGGCGCTGTCGACGATGTTGATGTAATCGTCGAGCGTCGCGAGATCCGCGGCGGAATCCGTCAGGGCCGCGATGTCGATCGTGCTCACCTTGGCGGTCGTCGCATTGACCGTGCGGTCCTTGTCGATGATGCCGCTCTGGGTTGCGGAATCGAACAGCGCCGTGGACGCGATGTCGATGTCGATGGTGCCGATCTCCAGCGCCGTGCCGTTGCGCGACAGCGATGACACGATGCTCTTCGTGGCGCTGTAGTCTGCCGCGCCCGTGTCCACCGAAAGCCAGTTCTGGCCCGAGAACACTGCTGAATCCGCAATCGCGCCCAACTGGTCCTGCAGCTGCTTGATTTCCGCCTGCACCTTGGAACGATCGAGGCCAGGTTCGCGGGCTGCAACGAGCTTGGACTTTATCTCGCTGACCACGTCCGTGGTCGCTTTCAGGCCCGCGGCCGCGACATCGACGGTTGCGGCGCCGAGGCCAAGAGCATCCTTGACGGTCGAGAGCGCGGAATTGTCGGACCGCATCGTGGTGGCGATCGACCAATATGCGGCATTGTCCGAAGCATTCGAGACCCGCATGCCGGTGGAGATCCGGTCTTGCGTGGTCTGCATCGACCGGTTTGTGGCATTCAGGTTCTGCAGCGCGGTGATGGCTGAGGCATTGGTGAGAAGACTCGTCATTTCACTCGACCCTGGTCAACTTGCATGAGGACATACCGGGCGCCCCAGTACGGCTTGTTTGGCGCCAGAGGCACGTGGGGGCAGCCGCCACCCGTGTTCCGTCGTGATGACCAGTTGTGGGCGTAAAGTTTGGTAAACCATTAACAGCAAGAACTTTTTTAGCATAAACTTGCTTTTCTTCCCGCGAATACTCGAGCCTTGCCTTGCGGCATTCCTGCGAGCACTCTCACGGCCGATGGTTTGTCGGCGTCGTTTGCGCCGCGGTCGAGATGGAACGAGCTTTGCATTTGTCTTCGCCGTAGGCCGGTGCGCCGCGCTGGCCGATCTCGCGCTCGAGGAGAGCCGACATGCTGACGTGCTTCCGCCAAGTACTCACCGGCGTCGTCGCCATTCTGCTGATGTCCAGTCCGGCACGCGCCGACGCCGTCGAGGATTTCTACCGCAGCAAGTCGCTGACCCTGGTGGTCGGTTATTCGGCGGGCGGCGGGTTCGATCTTTATGCGCGCTCCTTCGCCAAGCACTTCCGCAATCATGTGCCCGGCAATCCCACGATAGTGGTGCAGAACATGCCCGGCGCGGGCAGCCTCACGGCCACCAACTACATCTACAATGTATCGCCGAAAGACGGCTCCGTGATCGCGCTGGCCCGCGCACCCGTCATGGAACTGCTGGCCGGCACCAGCCGGTCGGCCTTCGAAACCACCAAGTTCACGTGGATCGGCAATGGCGCGACCGAACTTTCGACCTGCGCACTGCTGCACAACCCGCAGGTGAAGACTTTTGCGGATGCGCAGAAGCATCCGTTCACGCTCGCCGGCCTGGGCCCGGGTTCGGACGAAGACATGTTCACCAAGATCCTGAACAATCTCTTCGACCTGAAGGCGCGGCTCATCAACGGCTATCCGGGAGGAGCCGAAGCCATGCTGGCGGTCGAGCGCGGCGAAGTCGATGGCCGCTGCGGATGGTCCTATTCGAGCCTCACGATCGCCAAGCCCGAATGGGTCACGCAGAAGCGCATCAAGGTTCTGGCGACTTTGACTCTCGCCCGTTCGACCGCATTGCCCGACACGCCCTCGATCCTCGAACTCGCCTCCACGGACCGCCAGAGGCAAATCCTCGGGCTGGTCATCGGATCTCAGACGATGGGCCGACCGTTCTTCGCGCCTCCGGGCGTGCCGGCCGATCGCGCCGCCGCCCTCCGCAAGGCGTTCGACGCCACCATGGCGGACCCGGCCTTCATCGCTGATCGGCGCAACGTCGGCGAGGAGGTCAATCCCGCGACGGCCCAGGAGATCGAAGCCCTGCTGGCGAAACTCTTCGCCACGCCGCGCGACCTCATCCAGGAAACCCGCGCGATCATCGCGGGCAACTGAGCGGAGCTGGAACGCAAAAAGCCCCGCGGAAGTGCGGGGCTTTCGTCGTTGCAAATTGCAGTGCGTCTATTCGGCGGCAGTCGCGTGCGCACGCGCCTGGACGTGCACGTTGACGAGATCGAGTGGCGACTCGGTCTCTTCCAGCATGCCCCAGCTCTTCACCCACTCGGTCGTGCGTGCGAGCTCGTCGTCGGGGATCGGCGCGGGATCGCACACGACCATCCGGTCGGCCCGCAGATCCGCCACGCTCATGGCGCCGATCTCCGGATCCTTCGCCTTGTGATAGTCGATGAAGTACTGGAGATACTTCTTCTTGTCGGCGTTGATCATGACGACGGCCTGCCGCACCGCCCGGTTGAACGCCGCATAAGTCTCGGCATCGACGCGGTCGGACGCCACTTCGGTGCCATGATAGAACGCCGAGCAGATGGCCCGGCAGCCGTTCTTCTCGGCCAGCGAGATGTAAGGCTCGGTCAAGGTCGTGGCTTCAATCTCGCCTTTCATCATGGCGTTGTAGCGATTGCGCGATCCGCTCGGCGCCGGCACCACTTTGATGAGGTCGCGCGGCAGGAAGCCGCTGAGCATGTGCAGCGCGAGATAATGCGTGCCGGCATAGTAGGGAACCCCGACGGTCTTCCCGGCGAGTTGCTGCGCCGTGTAGACGGGTGAATCCGGCCGCACCAGAATGGCCGCATAGGTCACGATGGCGCGGCGGCCGAGTTGCCGGCTTCCCACGCTCGTATCTTCCACGCGGCAGTAATTGCCCCACTCGCAGGCGTTGTACATGTCGGCCTTGCCCTGCTCGAGCAGCTTGCCGTGGCTTCCGAATGGATTTACTCCCAGGGGATTGGTCTCGTCCCGCGCGACGCTCTTGACGCCTGCTTCGTCGCGATCCGCCCATTCGACGAGAATGCGCTCTTTCTCGAACAGCCCCTCATTATAGGCCACCAGTTCGGGCAATCCCTGAAACGGGGACGTGGATTCCAGCACCAGCTTCTTCATGTCTGCGCTCCCTTGATCCCGGTGGACGGTCCGGTCTGGTCTTCGAGGTCAATCCCTGCCGTCATGTATCGAGTGTCGACCCATTTGGCGGGTCTGGCAATTTCGAATCTTGAGCGGGTTGGCCGAAAGCCGCGCGGCTGCTGCCCAAGCCCTGTTCAATTGCCGCCTGATCCGGCGCATTTTGGGTGGCCGGGCCGACATGTGACGGCAACCCTGGACGGCGCTGGCGCATTGCGGAGAGAACCTCCTCGACACGTTCAACGAGAGCAAGCGGGACATTTCATGAGCGTTGGCCTCCTCGCATTGCTGGACGATGTGCTCAGCCTCACCAAGGTGGCGGCGGCATCCCTCGACGACGTCGCCGCGCAGGCCAGCAAAGCCGGAGCAAAGGCCGCCGGCGTGGTCATCGATGATGCGGCCGTGACGCCGCGTTACGTCATCGGTCTTTCGGCTTCGCGCGAACTGCCGATCGTCTGGAAGATCGCCCTCGGGTCAATTCGCAACAAGCTTCTGTTCCTGCTGCCGGGCGCTCTGGCGCTGAGCGTCTTCGCCCCCTGGGCGATCACTCCGATCCTCATGATCGGCGGCCTTTATCTTTGCTACGAGGGCGCCGAGAAGGTTCTGGAGGCCCTGTCGCCGCATGCGGCAAAGGAACATGAAGCCGCCGTGAGCGTGCCGGGACCGGCGGCCGCCGCCGATCTGGAAGCCCGGAAGGTCGCCAGCGCGGTCAAGACCGACTTCATTCTCTCCGCTGAAATCATGGCCATTGCACTCGCCAGCCTTCCGGCGGGCTCGGTCTGGATGCAGGCGATCGTGCTGGCGATCGTGGGTGTCGGCATCACCGCGCTTGTTTACGGGGGCGTGGCCCTGATCGTGAAGGCGGACGATGCCGGCATCGCTCTGGCAGCCAACAATCATCCGCTGTCCGCGCCGTTCACAGGCCATTCGCCCGCCAACCGAAACGCGCCGCAATCTTCCGGCGACGAACTGCTCGCCCCGCTGACGCGCGGCTTGGGCCGCGGGCTCGTCAAGGCCATGCCGTATTTTCTGGCTGCGCTGTCCGTGCTCGGCACGGCCGCGATGGTTTGGGTCGGCGGGGGAATCCTCGTTCATAGGCTCGAGACCTACGGTGTCGACGCCATCGGTCACGCACTTTCGGAGTTCGGGCAGCATCTCGCGTCATTCGTTCCCGCCACTGCCGCAGCGATCGAGTGGCTCGTGGTGGCGGTCGGCTCCGCGCTGGCGGGACTGTTCGCGGGTGCTCTTCTGGTCGTTCTCGTCCAACTCGTCGGCGCACCGATCCTCCGTCGGTTCTCGACGAAGAGGGAAGTCGAGCGGGTGGGTTAACGATTCGTCCACCGTTCCTGCGCTACTGCTCAGGATACGGTACGTCAGCTTTCATGCGTCGCCTGGTCCGGCTCGAGCCGTTTTTTTAAATTTTCAGACCTGCTTTTTTCTGCCTCTTTGATTGCGAAAGCCATGATTGCATTGCGAGTCCACCGACAGGTCAGCAAATGCTCACGCCTTAGCGCACCGCGCCGGTGGGGTCTCGCCGCATCCGCCATCTTTCGAATCGCGCTCAGCGCCCTCGTTCTGTTTCACGGCACGTGGAACGCCACCGCACAGACGCTTCCAAGCGGGGGACGTGTCGTTGGCGGACAGGCGGTCATTGGCACGCCGTCCGCGGCAGGGCTGAACGTCACCCAGTCAAGCCAGCGCGCCGTGATCGACTGGACTGCATTTTCCATCGGCGCAGGTCAGGCCGTCACGTTCCAGCAGCCCGGATCCGGCGCGGCGCTCCTCAACAGAGTGACCGGCGACACGCCTTCGAACATTGCCGGCAGTCTCAATGCCAACGGGCAGATCTACCTGCTCAATCCCAACGGCATTGCGATTACGCCGTCGGGCGCGGTCGCCACGGGAGCTTTCGTCGGATCGACGCTCGACATCCATAACGACGACTTCATGGCCGGCAGGATGAAGTTCACCGGAAGCGGCCAGTCCGCCTCGGTGTCAAATGCCGGCCGGATCACGACCCGCAGCGGAGGCTACGTCGCGCTGCTGGGCGGAACGGTCGAAAACTCCGGCATCATTACCTCCGAACTCGGGCGCGTCGCGCTGGGCTCGGGCGAGAGCGCCACCCTGGACCTGGAAGGCGACGGCTTCCTGCAGGTAGCCATTCCTTCAGTCGGGAAAGCTGGCCGGACACTCGTCGAGAATTCCGGCTCGATCGCCGCACGGGGAGGACGCGTCGAACTGCGCGCCGCCACCGCGCGCGAGGCGGTGCGCAACGTCGTCAACATGCCGGGCTCGATCTCGGCCTCGTCCGTGTCGTCGCAGGGCGGCGTCGTGGTCATCGACGGCGGAGAAGTAGCGCGCGTTCAGATCTCCGGGCGGGTTTCCGCCCGCGGTCGCGACGCCGCGGGCGGCTCCATCAAGATCTCGGGCGATCAACTCGCGCTCGACAAGGCGCGCATTCGCGCCGGATCGAAGACGTCCACGGGCGGCAGTATCGAAATGACGGGCCGAGACATCGGCCTGCGCAGCGCCACGCTTGACGCATCCGGCGCGACAGGCGGCGGCAAGATCCGGGTCGGTGGCGATTTCTACGGCCGCGGCGCGATCAAGCCGGCCGAAACCACCACGGTCGAGAACAGCAACATTTCGGCGAACTCGACGTCCTCGGGCGATGCCGGCAGCGTCGTCGTCTGGGCCGACGGAACGACACGCTTTTCCGGCGTCATCACCGCGAGAGCGCTCGGCTCATCGGGCAACGGCGGCCAAGCGGAAGTCTCCGGCAAGACCATGCTGGTGTACGACGGCACGACCGATCTGCGCGCCTACAACGGCCGCACCGGAACGCTGCTGCTCGATCCCCACAACGTCACGATCAACACGGCCGCCAGCACGGGCGGCTTCACGGCGTCGGCCGACAACACGATCATCAACGTCACGACGCTGCAGAACGCGCTCGCAACCGCCAACGTCGAGATCTCGACGGGTTCGACCGGCACGCAGGCCGGCAACATCACGGTCTCGAACGCCGTGACCTGGTCGAGCGGCAATCTGCTGACGCTGACGGCGGCAGGATCAATCACGGTCAATGGATCGCTCACCTCCACGAGCGGCGGCGGCATCACGCTGAACGCGGGCGTCAACATCGGCGTCGGGGCGGCCTCGGCCCTGAACGTGGGCGCCGGCGCCGGCTCGGGCGTGTGGATGCAGGCCGCGGGCAACATCACAACGGCAACAGGCTCAAGCATCACCACGCAGGGCCACGACGTGACGATGGCCTCGGACCGCGACGGGTCCGGAAGCGGCTCCATCGGGATCTCAGGCACGGCCATCAACACGAACGGAGGCTCGGCAACCTTCTCGGGCGGTTCGGGCACGCTGAGTGACCTGCGCACCACCGGATATGCCGAGGGCTTCGGCGCAACGTCCCGGGCCATCGATTTCCGCAACTCCCAGCTCAACACCGGGTCGGGTTCGATCTGGATGCGCGGACGCGGCGGCGATACCGCCAGCACCAACAGTTATGGCGTGTGGCTGGGCAACAACGCGACCGTCACGTCCACGACAGGCGGGATCTACCTTGACGGTGTGGCCATCGGCACGGCCACCAACACATACCACAACGGCGTGCTGATCGGCGTCGCCAGCATCGCGAGCGCCGGCGGCGAGATCGTCGTCACCGGCAGGGGCGGAAACACGACCGCCGACGGCCAATCCGGCGTCACGCTGAGCAGCGGCTACATCACGAACTCGGGCGCAGGCACGATCACCGTCAACGCGACATCGCCGACCGTGGCCGTCACGGGGACGAGCTACGCCTTGAGGTTGAGTTCCAATTCGGAGATCCGCAGCAGCGGGTCGGGAGAGATCACGCTCAACACCATTCGCAATGCCGGCGCCGTCGGTTTCTACCTGGAGAATTCACACGTCGGCCTTGGCACGCTGGCCGGCGCTTACACCGGCAATCTGGCGATCAACTCCGACACGTTCGTGCTGGCCGGCGTCTCGACCCTCAAGGGGTCGGGAGGGCTTTCCCTCGCGCCCGTCACCGCATCGTCCACCATCGCGATCGCCGGCACCGGAACCGCCACGCTGGATTTGACAGCGGCGGAACTGGCGATGATCCAGCCCGGCTTCTCGTCGATCACGATTGGTTCGGCCGGCGGCACTGGCGCGGTCGACGTGCGCAACTGGTCGGCCAACGCACCCTTGGCGATTCGCGGCGGCGCCATCGCGCTGAACGGGTCATTGGCGAGCACCGGGGACGTGACGCTGACGGGTTCGTCCTACGCGTTCAACACCGCGACCGTCCAGGCCACGTCGCTCGGCTTCGGCAACGCCAATCCCGTGACCCTGACGGGCGCCGCCAACCTGAACCTGTCGGGAGCTTCCACGGTCTCGAACGCCCTCTCGGGGTCGGGCTCCCTCACCAAACTCGGCGCCGGCACACTCGCGCTGGCGGGGGCCAATACTTATGCCGGCGGCACGACGATCAGCGCCGGAACGCTTCAGATCGGCAATGGCGGCACGACCGGTTCGCTCGCGCCGGGCGCGATCGTCAACAATGGGACGCTCGCCTTCTCGAGGTCTGACGCCATCGCGATTTCGAACCAGGTGACGGGGTCCGGCCTGATCACCGCAACCACCGGCGGATTGACCGTGAGCGGTGACTGGAACGTCGGCAGCATCGCCCTCGTGACGACGGCTGGCGGATCGATCACTTTGGCGGCGGCCATGTCGGCCTCGAATGTGGCGCTGACGGCCGCGGGTTCGGTGACCGAAAGCGGCGCCGGCACGCTCACCGCGGCGGCGCTTTCGGCATCGGCGGGCGCGAACATCACGCTCGCGGCCGCGTCAAATTCCATCGGGGTCTTTGCGGCGTCTGCCGCCGGCTCCATTGCGCTGAACCAGTCTGGAGCGCTGACGATCGGCACGTCTGGCGGCATTGCGGGGATCACGGCGAATGGCGAGATCGCCATACGGTCGACGGGCGCGATGGCGATCCAGCAAGCCGTGACAACGACGAACACGGGCGCCAATGCTCTGCTTCTCGTCGCCGGCGATGGAACCGCCGCCGGCCTCTCGACGGGCGGCGATATGTCTGCGAGCGGCGCGGCCAGCATCTCGGTCGGGGCGGGCGGTCTTGCCCGGCTTTACACCGGCAGCATCTCGGGCAGCGCCACTGCGGCACTTATCGGAACGCCGGGAGGGTATCGTTATGGCTCGAACTTGACGACGCAAGCCTACGGGCGCGCGCTGGGTGCCGGCGTCAACGTCATCTATCGAGAGCAGCCGGTTCTGGGCGTCACGCTCGACACCGGCGGCTCGCTCACGCGCGTCTACGACGGTTCGACCACCACGGCGCTGGTGAACCTGACCAATGCGGCGAACGGCGACAGCTTCTCCCCGATCAACGTCGGTTCCGCCAGGAACGCTGGATCCTACACCTTCGACACGGCGAGCGTCACGAACGATCTCGGCTATGCGATCGCCTCGGGAAGCTGGCAATACGACATCACCCGTCGAGCCGCCACCATCACGATACAAGCCCAGACGCGCGCCTATGGCGACGTCAATCCGGCTCTCGCCTACACGACTCAGAACGTCGTCGCGGGCGACGTCTTCCCCGGCGAGCTCGCCACCACGGCGACCGTCACGTCGAACGTCGGAGTCTATGCGATCACCGCCGGCACCCTGGCCTCGCCAAATTACGATCTCACGTTCCAGGGCGCGAACCTCAGCGTGACGCCGCGCGCGCTCTCCGTCGTAGCCGACGCGAAGACGCGTGTTTATGGCGATGCCAATCCGGCGCTGACCTATGTGCAGACCGGCCTCGTCAACGGCGACACGCTGCAGGGCGCGCTGGCGACGAGCGCGGGCGCGGCCTCGAACGTCGGCGTCTATGCGATCACCCAGGGCGATCTCGCGGCGTCGACGAACTACGCCCTGACCTAAACGGGGGCGGACCTCACGCTGACGCGCCGTGCGCTCTCCGTCGTGGCCGATGCGAAGTCGCGTTCCTATGGCG
>JAQGJH010000018.1 GCA_028290705.1 Hyphomicrobiales bacterium | reverse complement strand
AGGCCACTTCGCGCACCATCTGCGCGCCCATGTTCTCGAACTTGTCCTCGAGCTCGATTTCCTTGGCGACCGTCACACCGTCCTTGGTGATGCGGGGCGCGCCGAAGGACTTGTCGATGACGACGTTGCGGCCCTTGGGGCCGAGCGTCACCTTGACGGCGTTGGCGAGAACGTCGACGCCGCGCAGCATGCGGTCGCGCGCGTCGGACGAGAAGCGTACGTCTTTGGCAGCCATTTTAAACTCCTGAACCGTTGGGTTCTCAAATCAATCGGAAATCGTGGCTCAGCCGACGATTCCCATGATGTCGCTTTCCTTCATGATCAGCAGATCCTGACCATCGATCTTGACCTCGGTGCCCGACCACTTGCCGAACAGGACGCGGTCGCCGGCCTTGACGTCGAGCGCGTTGAGCTTGCCGCTGTCATCGCGCGAGCCCGGGCCCACGGCGACGACTTCGCCTTCCTGGGGCTTTTCCTTGGCGGTGTCGGGGATAATGATGCCGCCCTTCGTCTTCTCTTCGCCTTCGAGGCGCTTGACGACGACGCGGTCGTGCAGGGGACGGAACTTCATGACTGGATTCCTTTGGCTGGAGGCGCCGTCAAAACCGGCTGGCCTCGAAACAGCGTGACACGACTTGGCCGGTTAGCACTCACCACAGTCGAGTGCTAGCAGGCGAGGAGGAGATAAGGCGCGGAGGGGTCGGGTGTCAAGCCCACGTAGGCTGATCGAGCCGGGTCACGCGTCGTGGCGCGACGTTTACCGGCTTGCCATTGGCGCGTGGCAGTATCATGACCATCGGCCTTTCGGTCGCGGAGCGGAGAACATGATGAATGGAGAGTTGCCGCTTCCCGACGACGAGGCCGGGGCTGGCGCCGCGTGAGAATTCTGCTCGCCTTCGCGCTGAACCTCGGGGTGAATTTCATTGTCGGCCTGCTGGTCGCGGGTTTTCTGGGACCCCAGGAGTTCGGCCGCTTCGCCCTGGCGATCGGGTTCGGCGCCGCGCTCCAGATCCTGGCTTTCGACTGGATCCGCCTTTCGGCGACACGCTCGTATGCCGACGATCCTGGCGCCGGGCGGGCGACGCTCGATCGGGGATTTTTGGGTGTGGCGGCAGTTCTGGCGACAATGGCGGCCGGCGCCCTGCTGCTTCCCGGCGGCTGGAGTTTTTCCGGCGAACTGCTGGCGGCCGCCATCGCCTTCGCGGTCGCCAACGGCTATTTCGATTATCAGGCCGCCCTGCTGCGGGCGCGGTTCGCCGACCGCGACTACGGGCGACTTGTCCTGACCAAGAACGTGCTGGCGCTGGCGCTCACCGCCGGTGTCGCGTGGGCCAGCGGATCGGCTTTGGCGACCCTCGCGGGCGCATGTCTCGGGTTGGTGGGCGCGACCCTCGCGCTGCGGAAGCAGACACGCGAGCCCCCGGATGCCGCGGCGACCGGACCGGGAACGGCCATCGCGCAGCATCTCGCCTATGGCCTGCCGCTCTGCCTCTCCAGCCTGCTCTATCTCGCGATTCCCCTGGCGGACCGATGGTTTGCAAGCCGCTGGTTCGGCTTCGCCGAAAGCGGCCAACTCGCGCTGGCGCAGGACGTCGGCCTGCGTCTTGTTCTGTCGATCGGCACGGCCATGGACGTGCTGCTCTTCCAGTTCGCCGTCCGGGCCGAAAAACTGCAGGGCGCCCCCGGCGCGCATGCGCAGATCTCCCGCAACATGGGGGCCATCTTCGCCACGACGCTGCCGGCGGTCGCGGGGGTCTGGCTCGTGCTGCCGAGTTTCGAGGCGCTGATCGTCCCGGCGGACTTTCGCGGGCCTTTCGCGCATTACTTCACGCTGCTGCTCCCCGGCCTGTTCGTCTTCGGGCTCACGTCCTTCGCGCTCGCGCCCGCGTTTCAGATCGCGCGGCGGACCTGGCCGGTGAGCGCCGCGGCCGCCGCCGCCATGGCGATCAATCTGGCGCTGGCTTTGGGCCTGCCAAGAGGTCTCGACGCGAGCGCGCTGGCCCTGGCGCAGACCGCCGCCTATCTGGCGGGCTTCTGCACGTTGCTGGCGCTTTGCGCACTGGCGCGCCCGCGCGCGCCGCGACTGCGCGACATCGCCGGCGCGACCGCCGCGACCGCCGCGATGTGTCTTGCGACATTGCCGCTTCGCGCCTGGGACCCGGGCCTTTCGACGCTTCTGACGCAGGCTGCGGCGGGCATGCTGATCTATGGCGGGCTGGCGCTTGCGTGGAACGTGGGCGACTTGCGCAGCATGGCGGGGCGGGCCCTTGCCGCCCGGAGAAGCAACCGGCCGGGCAGGCAAACGAGACGTGAAGGAACGTCGTAAACATAACCTTCGAATAACCAATAAAATGGTTTGCGCTTAACTTTAACGTCGCCGGCGCTCATCCTCCCTTTCAGCCGAGATCCCTCGATCCGCCTGCGCGTCCGCGCGGTCGCGGTGAACGGCCATAAGTCTGTTGCGGAGCGAGCAAGATGCGTCTGATTTCCCCCAAAAGCATATTATGCACGGCGTTGATGGCGATCCCGGCGACCGCTTTCGCGGCCGGTGCCGAGCCCGTCGTGCTGCGCGGATATGGCCCCGAAGACGCGGGCCACGCACGCCCCATCGCTGCGCGCGACTCGCGCGGAAATCTCGGTGGCGGTTTCATCGAAATGCTGGCGCGGGGCGGCGAAGGCGAGCGACGCACCGCCCGCTACAATTCACCCGATGACCGCATCGTGACCCGGGCGGCCCCGGCCTATGCCCCGCCGGTCGTTTATGCCGCGCCCGCGCCGATGGAGTACGAACCCGCCCGCCAACCGCCTCGCGGCTACGGCCAGCAGGCCTCTCTCGCGGCGCCATCGCCACACGCGGGTGTCCGGCGCATGGTGGATCCGATTTATCTGCGGCAGGAAGTCGATTATCGCGGACCGCACGGCGCCGGGACCATCGTGGTCGACACGCCCAACCGCTTCCTGTTTCTGGTGACGGGAAACGGCCGTGCGCTTCGCTACGGCATCGGCGTCGGACGTCCGGGCTTCGAGTGGGCAGGCGTGAAGACGGTGACGCGCAAGGCGGAATGGCCGGACTGGCGTCCGCCGGCCGAGATGCTGAAGCGCCGGCCCGATCTGCCGACCTTCATGCCCGGCGGCCCCGAGAATCCGCTCGGCGCGCGGGCGCTTTACCTCGGGTCTTCGCTGTACCGGATCCATGGCACGAACGAGCCGCACACAATCGGTCACAACGTGTCGTCGGGATGCATCCGCATGATGAACGAGGATGCGATCGACCTTTACACCAAGGTTCGGGTCGGAACCCGCGTCGTGGTCATGTGATCGACGCCGGCATAAGCTGAGAAAAAGCCGCCCGGAGGCGGCTTTTTCCGTTTCGTTCAGACGTCGAAGTCACCGCCGCCGTCGTCGTAGCCGCCGTCGTCATGCGAAGCATTGTCGTAGGACGGCGCGTCGTTTCCGAACACCCCGCCGGTGATCGACTCGTCGGTCGCCGCCGCAGGTGTGGCGGCGGCTTCGGACCCTGCGGCCTTGGTGTCGCCCGCGATTCCCAGCGGGTTGTTGTCGCCCTTGAAAAGACCCTGTAGCGAATTGGCGAGCAGCATGCCGCCGGCCACGCCGGCCGCGGCGCCGAGCGCCCCCTTCAGGAAGCCGCCGCCCTGCCCTTGCTGCGGCTGGCCGAAGCCTTGCGGACCGCCAGCCTGTTGCCCGCCCTGACCGAACATGCCCGGACGTTCCGGCCGGCCGCCTTGTCCGGACCACGGACCGCCCTGCGCCGCGCCCGCGGGGGGAACGGAGGAGCGCTGGCTGCCGGTCCAGGGACTGCGCTGCGGTTCGGCCGGGCGTCCGCCGAACAATCCGCCGAGGAAGGAGCCGGACTCCTGGGGTTGCGACCGCGACTGCTGGGCTTCCAGTTCCTCGATGCGTTCGGCCGCCGCCTTCAGGGCCTGTTCCTGAACGAGCACCGCCTGGGCGAGAAGATAGGGCGCATAGGGTTGCTGCCGTACGGCATCGGCGATGAAGGCCTCGGCCTCCGCGTCGCGCGGCTGTCCGGACGCATCGCGAACCCGGGCAAACAAGGCGCTCAGCATGTTGCGTTCTTCAGGAGACATCATGGGGCGTTCCTCTCGTCCAGATCGCGGCCCGTGGATGGGCCGGGCTGGATATAGGAACGCAGCAGACCGTCCGGTAGGCGCTGGCGAGGATCACGAATGAGTCAATGCGCCGAGCGCCCGAACGAAAAAGGGCCCCTGCTCTCGCAAGGGCCCTTTCCCGATTTCCGCCTGGAGGTTGGCGAAGCTTACTTGATGTCCTTCGACGTCAGGTCGAACGAGAGCGTGGCGATGAAGGCCGCGCCGCACCAGCGGGAGCCGCCCGAGCCGTTGCCGAAGGCGACGGTGCCGCGCGGATCGCTGCCCAGCGCGAAGCACTGGTTCTTGTTCAGGTTGGTGTCGTGGTAGCGCAGGTCCAGGGTGGCGAACTTGTAGGTGTAAGCCAGGCCGGCGTTCCAGTAGTTGTAGTCCGGATAGTTGGTCGGTCCGAGGTAGGTGTCGCTGGTGCCGATCCAGTAGCGGCCGAACTCACCCGAGAGGGCCAGGCTGTAGGGCAGCGAAACCTTGGCGGTGGCCGAGGCATAGGTGCCGGACGCGCCGGTGTTCAGCCAGTTGGGCGACCAGTAGAGGTTGGCGCCGACCGTGAACATGTCGTTGATGGTGTAGGCGGCCTTGCCGTAGAGCTCGAAGAAGTCGGTGTTGCGCGGGGTCAGCGTGCCGAAGCCCGCGAGCGGGATCGCCGGGAGGCCGACGTCGACCAACTGCTGTTCACGCGGGTAGATGTAGCCGATCGCGCCGAAGTCGAAGGCCAGCGCGCCGAAGGTCGGGCGGACACCGGCGTAGACGTCGAGTTCCATCGAAGGCTTGGTGGCGAGCTTGACGCTCGAACCGGCGACGCCCGCATAGGCCTGCAGCGTGTCGGTGAAGTTGTAGCGGAGTTCGCCGTAACCCGAGACGGCCGGCGCGCGGTCGGACTGCGACACGCCGCGGAAGTTGTAGTCGGACTTCAGAGCCGCGCCGATGGCGAAATCCCAGGGGCTGACGACGACCGGAGCAACCGGCGCAGCCCGCATGGCGCCGAGGTCGGCAGCCTGAGCCGTACCGCCGAGGGCCAGCGCGAAAAGGGTGGAAACAACTGCTTTGTTCATCATTGGCTCCGTCAGCACCGCCGTAATCTGGACACGAAGGTGCTTCGCGGTTGCGAAATCAGCAAGGTCAAGACAAAGGCAGTTGCCTACGGATTGTGCAAAATACAGGCCTGTACAAGTCGAGCCAAAATTCCGTTGCAAAAAGGTCACGAAAATCGAGGCAACCAACGGTCACGGAGCCGGATTGGTCAGTGTCAGAACACTGTCGAGGAGGAACATCATGGTCTCGGACACCGCCGTGGGCCCGATCACGATCGAAAGTTCGAATCAACCGATCTCCGACGCCCTCCGAATTCATGGGCACGCCGAGATCGAGAAAATGGCGGCCAAGTATTTCGGTCATCTGGTCAGCGCTTCGGCTCATTTCACCGGCGAAGGCATTCTGAGCCGCTGCAGCATCACGGTCCAGATGGGCGGCCTGCCGCGCATGGCCGCCGAGGCCAGCGACAAGGACATGAAGACTGCGTTCAACCAGGCGCTCGACAAGGTCGCGACGCAGCTGCGACGCACGAAGCGGGAGATCCGGGAGGACAAGCCCGCGCGCGTCGACAAGGGACTGTTGCCGGATGGCAGCCGGATGATCTAGCGCGCATCGCGCATTGCGTGATCCGGGCCTGAGCGGCGGAGATCGCCGCTCAGGCCTTCGTTCAGTCTGCCGCCCCAGGCCGGCGGGCAAAGAAATCCGGCAAGGTCGGGCTCTCAGGCAGCGTGGCAAGCCAGTCGGCCGCTTCCGCAGGCGCATTGGCGGCCGCGAGCAGTCCGAGATAGGCCCGGTCGTCGAATGGACTGCCGTCCTCGAGGATGGCGGGCTCGCGCAGCGCCCTCCAGAGCCGCGTGCAATGGTCGCCCAGAGCGGTGCGAGCCTCGGGATCGGCGCCGCCCTGCATCAACTCGAGCGACAGGATGGCCGAGGCGATCGTCGCCGCCAGATCCGCCTCGCGGGCGGTTGGAGTGGCTTGCTCGCCGCCATCTTCGGGCGCGGGCTGTTCCGTGGCGCTCACGTCCACGGGTGCGGGACCTTCGGCGGATGTCGAAGCCTCGGCGGACGGCTGTGCGTCATCCAGGATCGCCTCGTGGGCCGTGGCGTTCGGCGATCCTTCGCCGGCGGGTCCGGGCCTGGCTTTCCGAGGAGAGGTCGGGCGCGACACGGCGGTCCGGATCGCCACCTTTCGGGCTACCGAGGATGTGGCTGCGTCACGGCCCTTGAGCAATGGCTTGCGAGACGACGCCTTCGGGGTTGCGCGTCGCGACGATCCGGTCTTGGCGGACCTCGACGTATTCGAAATGGCAGCCTTCCCGGCAGGACTTTTCGCCGTCGTCTTTCTGGGCGGTGATTTCGACGCCGCGCGGGTCCGGGGCGACTTCTTGGCCGCGGTGGTGTTTTTCGCCGAGGACTTTCTGGCGACGGCTTTCTTGACCGAGGCTTTCTTGGCTGGAGCTTTCTTGGCTGGAGCTTTCTTGACTGAAGCTTTCTTGGCTGCCGTCTTTTTGGCGACGGCCTTCTTGGAGACGGCCTTCTTGGCGACAGCGCCTCGCGACGAGGTTTTGGTCGCGGCGACTTTCCTGGTTGCGACTTTCTTGGACGCGACTTTCC
>JAQGJH010000013.1 GCA_028290705.1 Hyphomicrobiales bacterium | reverse complement strand
CACCACTAGGTGAGCACGAGGAGCCTTCCTCACATCGGACGTTTGCGCCCTTTCTGGTGATACACAGACGTGGTACTCACCACGTTGTATGCACGGTCTAAGTGATTGATTGTACTGCGTTGGGACTGTGGTGGCTGCGGTTCCGTCTGGCTCCACCAAAACTTCCTGAAACCTGCTTTTTCTCCAGCGCGCGCCTCGGCGCGCGTTGTCGCGCGTGCGAGAGCGCATGCCGGTTTTCCACCCGGTTGGAAAAGCTGGACGACGTTTCGTAAGTCCGGACCGAATTCCCCATTGATGCCGTTACGTTAGCGCAAAAGAACTGAAGCGGTACTCATCCGTTAACGGTTCTTTCAGCCGCCAGGCCTAACCTTGTTGCATGGCAGATTGGTCACCGCTCGCGCGGCCAGCCGAGGGCATGATGCCGCCCTGCCATCCCGGATCGAGCCGGAATGTAATCCGAAGCTTCCGACGGGATCGATTCAAGCCATGTCATCAGGCATTTCCGCGCGTCGTCCGGGATCGCATGCGTATGCGCATCTGCGCTGCCTCGCGTCGGCGCGGCGCCTCAGGGCCTCCCGCGACTTCAGGCCCACGCAAGATCTAAACCACAGGCTTTACGTGACAAGTCGGATCGAAAAACGATTCGCCGGGTGAAGTTCCGCGTTCGCGGCCACGCGCCGCCCACAAGCAGAAGCATTCCCCGACAGCAAGATTGATCTGGAGCAGGCCCGATGGCGTCGATTGTTCTTTCCCTCACGACCACGCAATTCGCGGGCCTCACCACGACGGCGATCGCGGCCCTGAACACCACCGACATCCAGGCGATCTCGGCCGCACAGGCCGGCGTCCTGACGACCACGCAGGTCGGCGCTCTCTCGACGACGGACATCGGCGTTCTGTCGTCGACGCAACTTGCCGCCATCAAATCCACCACGATCGCGGCACTCTCCACCACGCAGTTCGGTGCGCTCAGCTCGTCGCAGGTTTCGGCGCTGACCTCCTCGCAGATGAGCGGTCTCAGCACCACCACGGTCGCGGCCTTGTCGACCACGCAAGTGGCTGGCCTTCGGTCCTCGCAGATCAGCGCCCTTACCACGACCCAGGTCGGCGCTCTCGAGACCACCGATCTGGCCGTCCTCTCGACGACGCAGATGGGCGGATTCTCGTCCACGGCGATCGGTGCGCTGTCGACCACACAGATCGGCGGGCTCACGTCCACGAGCGTCGGCGCCTTGTCGACGACGCAGATCAAGGGGCTCAATTCCACCGCCATCGGGGCTTTGTCGACCACGCAGATCGGCGGCCTGAAGGCGACGCAGCTCGGCGCGCTCACCACCACGCAGATCACCGGCATCGAGACGACGGATCTCGGTGCGCTCACCACCACGCAGGTGCTCGGGCTCACCTCGTCGCAGATCAGCGCGCTCACCACGACCCAGATGGCCGGCTTCGAGACCACTGATCTCGCGGTGCTGACCACGACCCAGATCGGCGGCCTGCAGACCAGCGACATCGCGGCTCTGACGACGACGCAGTTCGGAGCCTTCACCTCGACGCAGATCGGTGCGCTCAACACCAGCCAGGTGGCAGGCCTGACCACGACGGCGGTCGCGGCTTTGTCGACCACGCAGGTGGCGGGTCTCAAGACCACGCAGCTCGCCGCGCTCACCACGACGCAGATCGGCGCGATGGAGACGACCGACCTCGCGGCTCTGTCGACGACACAGCTCGGCGGCTTCTCGTCCACGCAGATCAGCGCGTTGGTCACCACCCAGCTCAACGCTCTGTCGACGACGCAGCTCAGCAACCTGACGAGCCAGCAGCTCTCCGGCTTGTCTGCAACCGACATGGCGTCGCTCACCACCACCCAGTTCGCGGGATTGACCTCGACGCAAATCGGCGTGCTCACGACGGCGCAGCTCGGCGGCCTCACGACCAGCGAAATCGTCGCCTTGACGACGACGCAGATCGGCGGCTTCAAGACGACGCAGCTCAGCGCGCTGACCACCACCCAGATTGCCGCGCTGGAGACCACCGACATCGGCGCGCTCACGACCACACAGATCGGCGGTCTGACCAGCACGCAGATCGCGGCGCTGACCACGACCCAGATCGTCGGGCTGAGCACCACGGCCCTGGGCGCCTTCTCGACCACGCAGGTGAAGGGGCTCGAGACGACCGACATAGCGGCCCTGACGTCCACACAATTTGGCGGGCTGAAGGCGACGCAGCTCGGTGCGCTCTCGACCACCCAAGTGGGCGCGCTGGAGACGACCGACATCGCGGTGCTGACCACGACTCAGTTCGGCGGTTTCACCTCGACGCAGATTGCCGCACTGACCACGACTCAGGTCGGCAGCCTGACGACGACGCAGATCGGTTCGATGACGGCGACGCAGATTGGCGGCTTCGAGACGACCGACATCGACGCTCTGACGACGACCCAGATCGCAGGCATCAGCACGACGGGCATCGCCGCCCTCAGCGTGCCCCAGGTGCTGGCGCTCTCGACGACCGACATCAGTGCGATGTCGACGCTGCAGGGCCAGGCCTTCACGTCGACGCAGATTTCCAACATGACGATCCCGCAGATCAACGCCCTGACGGTGCTGATCGGCTAAACAGGCCTCGAAAGCCTTGGGGGGCGCGGTGGTTTACACGCGCGCCCCCGGGCATTATTCAGGGATTCTGGTTGCTTCGTGTCAGGCTGCGTTTCGCCGATGAGAGCTCGCCCCTCGGGCGGAACGGCAGACGGAAATGGCGGAGCAGTGGAACATGCCTGACGATCGCGGGACGACCGCCCCCGGCGAGCTTGCCGGGCATCTCCTGTCCCTCACCGACCTCATTGCTCAGGCGGAGCGGCTCAAGGCTGCGGGCCAGTCGGACAAGGCCGCCACGCTCTATCGCCAGTGGATCGCCTTCAACAACGATCACCCGCTGCTCTATGCGGCGGCCTTCAACTTCGGCATTACGCTGGGCGACGTCGGCGATCCATGGGGCGGCATCATGGCGCTGCGCGATGCCATTCGCAGCAAGCCGGATTTTTATCCGCCCTACATCAACCTCGGGGGCTTCTTCGAGCGCATGGGTCTCGCCGATCGCGCGGTCGCTGAATGGCGCGGAATCACCGATCAGCTTCCATCCGTGCACGGCGATTCGGTCCTCTACAAGACCATGGCGCTGAAGCAGATCGGACGCGTGCTGGAAAGCGCACAGAATGACGAGGCTGCCGAAGACGCCCTGCGCCAGTCGCTCGAGATCAATCCGGAGCAGACCGACGTCTTCCAGCACTGGATTGCGTTGCGGCAACGTCAGTGCAAATGGCCTGTGATCGCTGCCGTGGGTCAGGCCAAGGTCTCGAAAGTGGTGGCGGCCATTTCGCCATTGTCGCTGGCCTGCCACGCGGACGATCCCATTTTCCAACTCGCCAACGCCTATACCTACAATCGGAAATCGATCGGCATCCCCGACCAGGCACCCATCGACTGGTCGACGATCGATCCGGCGGCGAGGAAGCCCGGCCCTCTGCGCATCGGCTACGTCTCGTCGGACTTCCGCGAACATGCGGTGGGCTTCTCGATGACGGACGTGCTCGGCCTGCACGATCGCGCCCGCACCGAGATCTTCGCCTATTATTGCGGGATCAAGACCGTCGACTCCACCCAGCTGCGGATACGCGAGGCGACCGACCATTGGTGCGACATCAGCCAGATGGACGATGCGGCGGCCAGCGCGCAGATCCGCAACGATGCCATCGACATCCTGATCGACCTCAACGGCTACACCAAGGACGCTCGCACCAAGCTTTTTGCGTTGCGCCCCGCGCCCGTCAACGTGAACTGGTTCGGCTTCCCCGGCACGATGGGGAGCCCGTATCATCACTACATCGTCGCCGACGAGACGATCGTGCCGCAAAGCCACGAAAGATTTTATTCCGAGAAGGTCCTCCGGCTCGAGTGCTACCAGCCGAACGATCGGCATCGTGTGGTCGCGCCACATCGCCCGCAGCGGGCCGACGAGAACCTGCCGGAAGGCGCCTTCGTGTTCTGCTGCCTGAACGGCATGCAGAAACTCACGCCCTCGACCTTCGGGCGTTGGATGCAGATCCTGTCGGCGGTCCCCGACAGCGTTCTCTGGCTCCTGTCGGCGACTCCGGACACCAACGAGCGGCTGCGCCAGCAGGCGCAGCAGAGCGGAATCGCCCCGGAGCGGCTGATCTTCGCCCAGAAGAAAGCCAATCCGTATCATCTGGCGCGGTACGTGCTGGCCGATCTCTTCCTCGACAACACGCCCTACGGCGCACACACGACCGCGGCTGACGCGATGTGGATGGGCGTGCCGATCCTGACCAAGCCGGGGCGCAGCTTCGCCTCACGCGTCTGCGCCAGCCTCGTGACGGCTGCGGGCATTCCGGAAATGATCTGCGCGTCACCCGAAGACTATGTGACGCGCGCGATCGAGCTTGGAAGCAACCCCGCCATGGTGGCGGAGCTGAAGCGAAAGCTCGCAGAAAACCGCGCCACATGTGCGCTGTTCGATACGCCCAAGCTGGTGCGCGATCTCGAGTCACTCTACGAGACCATGTGGCGCGATTTCATCGAAGGACGGCTCCCGAAGCCGGACCTTCGCAATCTCGACGTCTACCAGGAAGCAGCCATCGAACTCGATCTACCCGCCATGGAGATCATGCCGGACGGGGACTACGAGCGATTGTACGTCGAGGCGATGAAGCGGCGCGACGCCGTTTATCCGATAGCGCCGGACGCGCGGCTCTGGACCTGAGCCGCGCCAAAATGTCGTGGCGATGAGGAGGGCGATCAGCCCTCCTTCTTGATCCAGCATTTTCCGTCGACGTTCTCGAGTTCCTCGGAGTTGAAGAACTGCTTGAAGGCCGCGCGCACCTCGGGCCAGGTCACGCCATTGGTGTAGTAATCGTCGCCGATCAGGACGCCGCCCGGCTTCAGGCGCGGCCACCAGTGATGCAGGTCCGCCATGACGGACGCGTAATCATGCGCGGCGTCGATGTGCAGAAGATCCACCTCGATGCCCCGGTGCGCGAAGATCACTGCGGCGTTGGTGGAATCGATCGGCAGCGGCAGTACGTAATCCTGCAGGTTGCGGCCAAAAATATTCGACGCGAACGTGTGAAAGAGCGCCGGATATCCGTTGTTGAACTGGATCCCGTCGAACCATTCGCGAAACAGCCAGTGTTCCGAAGAACCCAGGAACGTATCGATTCCCACGACCACGCCGTCGAGGCCAAGCTCGCGCATGCGGTTGGCCATGGTGATGACCGAGCCGCCCTTCCAGACGCCGATCTCCACGACCGTCTTGGGCTTCAGTTCGTCGATCGCCCGCGTCAGATACTGATGGTTGGAGGTCCAGCCCTGGTAATCCGTGCGGTACAGGTCCTTCGGATAGGCGTGGAACGGATCTTTTCCGTGCCAGATCCGGTCGATCATGTCGTTGCGTGCAGAAGTCATGTCGGATGGGTCCTTGGATCCAGGAAAGACGCCCTCAGGGCTCTCGCAAACTCTCGTTGAAACCGCGACGCAACGGATACAGGAAGTAGGACATCAGCGTGCGCGACCCAACCTTGATTTCGGCCGTGAGCGACATGCCGGGAATGAGATGCGTTCGCTCCGGCATCGCCTGGAGGGCCGGCGCATCAAGGGTGATCTGGCTACGATGGAACAGGCCCGCGTTCGATTGTCCGGCGGCGAATTGGCCGCCGGCCTGAACGGAATCCTCCCCGATGGAGCGCAAATGGCCCTTCAGCAATCCGTGTCGCTGATAGGGGAAGGAATCGACCTTGATGGCGACCTCGTCGCCGATCCGCGTATAGCCGATGTCGGCGGAGTTGATCGTCACGTCGGCGATCAGAGCGGCGGTCGACGGAACGATCGACACCACGGTTTCGGCGCCTTGCAGCACAGAGCCGACCGACTTTTTGGCGATTTCCAGCACGACGCCGTCTTCCGGGGCCTTCAGCACCACCAGATCGTTCAGTTTCTCGGCCTTGACGAGATTCTCCGCGACGGCATTCGCATCGCGACGCACGCGCACCATCTCGTCCAGCAATTGCTGCCGCCATTCATCAACGAAGATCTGGCGTTCCACGACGCGGCTGGCGAGCATATGGCGCAGATCGGCGAGCCGGTTCCCGGCGTCGTGCTTCTCGCGCTCCGTCCGCAGGCGCACCACCGAAGCGTCCAGCAGGTTCAGCTTGGTGCCGACCTGCCGGCGATAAAGCTGGTCGCGCATGTCCTCGACTTCGCGCGCGATGCCGAGCTGCTGCTCGAGCGACTCGCGGGCGCGCTCCGTGGCCGAGATGTTGGCCTTGAATCGCGCGATGTCCTCGTCGAAGGCGCTCAACCGCGATTCATACTGCGTCTTGCGCTGGATGTAGATGGTCAATTGCAGGATGCGATCCGCGCCGCCCTCCAGACGCAGCGGCTCGCCCGCCAGTTCGGCCTCGATCCGGCGCAGCTGCGCCTGCAGTGCTTCGTTCTGTGTGCGCAGCGTCGCCCGGTCGGCTTCGGTGAAAGTCGGGTCGAGCATGGCCAGCACGTCGCCCTTGCGCACGCGATCGCCCGGCTTGACCCGCAACTCGCGGATGATCGACATCTGCATGGGCTGGACGACGATGGGCGGCGCATCGGCCATCAGGCGTCCGGGCGCCGTAACCACGACATCCGTCTGCACCACGCTGGCGAGCGTCGCCAGCACCAGCAGAATGGTCAGGATGACGAGATTGGTGCTGCGGACCAGCCGCGGCGGCTCGTCCAGCAGGATGTCCTGCAGATCCGGCTGCGCGACCGTGTCCGGGGAGTCCTCCTGCATGCGCCGCTCGAGCCGCTGGGCCCGACGCGCATGGAAGGCCCGGGTGAGGCCGCCGAACAGGCCCTCGGGTGCGGGAGAATAGCTGGTGGCGCTCATGACTTGGCGCCGGTCTGTTGCTGCCACAGGCGGCGGTAGGCGTCGCAGCGTCCCAGCAGCACGTCATGCGGCGCGGCGTCGACGACGCGTCCCTGTTCCAGCACCAGGATCTTGTCGGCATGCGACAGCGAGCTCAGCCGATGCGACACGATGATCATCGTCCGTCCGCGTGCGATGTCGGCGAGATGCTCCTGCACGATGGTTTCGCTCTCGGGATCGAGCGCGCTGGTCGCCTCGTCGAAGATCAGCAGGCGCGGCCGCATCAGCAGGGCCCTGGCGATGGCGAGGCGCTGCCTCTGCCCGCCGGAGAAATTCGCACCATTCTCCTCGACCATGGTTTCATAGGCATGCGGCAGACGCTCGACGAATTCCTCAGCGCCCGCGAGACGCGCCGACTCGACGATCTCGGCAAGCGTGGCGTCGGGCCGGGCCGAGGCGATGTTTTCGCGGATGGTGCCGCGGAACAGAAAGTTCTCCTGCAGCACGACGCCGATGCTGCGGCGAAGATGCGCGAGATCGACGTGCCGGATGTCGATTCCGTCGAGCCGGATCGCGCCTGATTGGGCATTCTGGATGCCCTGGATGAGCCGTGTGACCGTCGTCTTGCCCGAGCCGGAGCGTCCCACGATGCCGATCGTCTGCCCTTGCTCGACCGTGAACGACACGTCGTCCAGCGCCGGCGTAGATGCGCTCGGATAGGTGAAGCGCACCTTGTCGAACGTCAGCGTTCCGGTGATTTCGGGTGCAAGACCGAGCTGATGCGGGTCGCGCTCGGGCGCATGCGTCATCACGATACCGAGCATCTTCACGGCAAGCGCCGTCTCCTGATATTCGTTGATCAGCGCGACGATCTGTACGAGCGGCCCGGTGACGCGCCCGCACACCATGTTGAAGGCGATCAGGGCGCCGATGCTCAACGTCCCGTCGAACACGTCGAGCGCGCCGAGACCCAGGATCGACATCTGCATCAGCTTTTCGAGCGTCTGCGTACTGACGTTGGCCAGTGCCGACAGCCGCGCCACCGTGGCGCGACGCTGCACGCCGAGCGCGACGGCGTCGTTCCAGGCATTGATGCGCACCGGCTCCATGGCGAGCGACTTGATCGTCCGCATGCCGTGGATGCTCTCGACCAGCTGTCCCTGACGAGCTCCCTCGGCCGCGTAGAGACTTTCGAGGTGACGCCGGAAGGTCGGCACCATGAAGCCGATGATGGCGGCGATCACCAGCGAGAAGCCCAGGACCACGGCGGTGAGCTTGACGCTGTAGAGCAGCATCAGAAGCAGGATGAGGGGCAGCGCCACGGCGTCCAGAAGGGTCTGGAACAGGCGGCCTGTGAGGAAGTGCCGGATCGTCTCGGTTTGCTGCAGATGCCGGGTGATGATGCCGGCGGTCGTGCTCTCGAAGAAGAACATGGGCAGGCTGAGCAGATGCCGGAACACGCGCGACGCCAGCCGCGCGTCGATCTTGCTGGTCAGGAAGGTCATCAGATACTGGCGCGTGTAGCTGAACACGCCGTCGAACAGCGTCAGCACGGCGAAGATCAACATCAAGGTGACGAGCGTCTGCGTGCTGCGATGCGTGATGACCTTGTCGATCAGGATCTGAAACATCAGCGGTGTCGCAAAGGCGATCGCGGTCGACATCAGGGCGGCGACGCCGACGTCCCGCAAATAGGCCTTGTGGCGCATCACCTCGGGCACGAACCAGCGCAATCCGAATCCCTGGGCTTCCGGCTTGGGCTTGCGGGCTTTCCGGCACAGGATCAGTGCGCCCGTCCAGGCGCCGAGGAAATCCTCGCGCGAGACCAGCTTGGTGCCTTCCTGCTCGGATTGCGGATTGAGGATCGAAAGCTGCGGCCCATCGGCGTTGGTCACCAGGTCGAGGATCACGACCCAATGGCCGCCTTCCACCATCGCCATCACGGGGAATGCATCGCTGAGGTTGGAAATGCGGCTCCACTTGCGCCCCTTCAGGACGCGTCCCTCCAGGCCGACTTCGCCCATGACGCGCAGGACCGAGCCGACCGTGTCGGTTTCCGAAAAGCCGACGAAATTCTCCGGCTTCAGCACGACGCCGCGATTGAGCGACAGCACGAACAGGCAGCGCAGGGCTGTATGGTGCGGCGGGAGGGTGAAGCTGGGCTTGAACGTCACGGGGTGCGCTTCGCCCCCAAAACCTCGTCGGCTTGGTCGAGGCGCAGAGCTGCCGTCCGGACGTGGGGACGAAACAATCCGGTCTTCGACTGAACGGGACGCATGGGCCTATGCCTCGCGAAAAACGTGCAACCTCGGCCACGCATGGGTCGACGGGGTCACGCTTCTAGGGTTAGGCAATCAACCTTGCGCGGCGCTTGCTGATGAGGGCCGGAAAACCAAGCTGGCGATGGCTTTGCGGGTGGCGTAACGCAGCGTTATTGCTGACCGGCGAGGCCGGGCCGGAACTTACTCGACCGGATTCGTCAGCGTGCCGATCGGCTCTATCGTGATCGACACGACATCTCCCTTCTGGAGAAACTTCGGGGGCGTGAAGCCGATGCCGACCCCGACGGGCGTCCCGGTCGCGATGATGTCGCCCGGATCGAGGGTCAGCGATCTCGAGATGGTCTCGATGAGCGTCGGAATGTCGAAGATCAGATCGCTCACCTCGGCGTTCTGTCTGAGTTCGCCGTTGACCTCGGTCCGTAGCCGCAGCGCCGCCGGGTCCGGAATTTCGTCGGCCGTCACGACCGCGGGACCCATCGGGCAGAAGCCATCCATGCTCTTGCCGAGGAACCACTGCTTGTGGGCGTTCTGGATCGTCCTGCTCGTCACGTCGTTGACGATCGTATAGCCGTAGATGGCGCGCATGGCGTCGCTCTTGGCGATGCCGCGTCCGGATGGACCCATCACCAGCGCCAGCTCGCCTTCGTAATCGACGGATTGGGTCGGGTCTATCCAGGCCGGGATGACGTCGCCCGGTCCGCTGACGCTGTTGGACGCCTTGGTGAAGACGATCGGCAGATCCGGCACGGCGCTGGTCGACGTCGAGTCGAACCCGCTCGCATGAAACTCGCGCGCATGCTCGTGATAGTTCTTGCCGACGCAGAAGATATTGCGCCGTGGCCGGGGAATCGGCGCATGCAACTTCGCGCGCCCGGCCGCAATCTTCGGCGCCGACCTCGCAAGGTTGGCGAGATCCGGCAGGGCCGCGAGCCCGGCGTCGCAGCAAGACAGCACGTCGTGGAAGCGCGAGACGCTTGCAACGTCGGCGATCTGGTCTGCGTCGAGAACGCCGAGCCGAACACCGTTGCCATCGTCGAACATCACGAGCCGCATCTGCTCACTCTCCGCTGCCTGGCCGCCCGGCGGCCGGTCGATGGGCGGAAGTATGACAGCTGCGAGACGCCTGACAAGCATCGACCTTGAATGCAGTGCAGCGCTTGGAGTGCGCCGTCGCCTTCAAGATCGCGCACGTTGACATCCCTGGGTGCGGCATTCACCATTCTCGTCAGCGCAGGCCGGGAACCACATTGGCCGCGCAGCAGGGAGGAGGCGGCATGGCGCGCTCGAAAAGTTTTACGGGTTGCAATGCAGGCGCGCATACGCGTCGTCTCTTTGGCAGGATGCGTCTCGCGCTCAGCGCCGTCTTCGCATTGTCGCTCGGACATGTTGCGATGGCGCAGGAGACCGCGCCCTTCCGCGCCAAGCAGGTCACCATTCACGTCGGATTTTCGGCGACTTCGGGCATCGGCTACGACACCTATGCGCGCGTGCTTTCGCAGGTGCTCGGCAAAAATCTTCCGGGAAAACCGACAATCGTGGTCGCCAACAAGCCCGGCGGCGGATCCATGACGGCAGCCAATTACATCGCCCAGGTGGCCGCGAAGGATGGCAGCGAAATCGGCATGGTGGGCCGGGGCGTCGCCATGGACAGGCTGGTCTTCGGTCCGAAGTCGGCCGCGCAATTCGATGCGACAAAGATGAACTGGCTCGGCAGCATGAACAACGAGGTCAGCGGTTTCTTCATCTCCGACACCGCGCCGGTGAAGAACCTCGACGACGTGCTTTCCGGCAAGCCCTTCATCGTCGGCTCCGCGGGAGCGTCGAGCGACCTGCACATTTTCTCCATCGTCACGAACGCGATCTTCGGCAGCCGCATGAAGATCGTCTCGGGCTACCCGGGCACGAATGAAATTCTGCTCGGGCTCGAACGCGGCGAGGTCGATGGCCTGCTCGGCTATTCATGGGCGGCTGCGCGCACCGGCAGCGCCGACATGCTGCGAAGCGGCAAGCTCACGAACATCATGCAACTCGGATTGCGCAAGCACCCCGACCTTCCCGATCTGCCGCTCGTCATGGATCTCGTCAAGAACGAAGACGATCGTCGCGTTCTGGAGCTGATCTTCGCGCGCCAGTCCATGGGGCGCCCTCTCGTGGCGCCTCCCGGCACGCCTCCCGCCGTCGTGGCGACCCTCCGCAAGGCCTTCATGGAGGCCATGCGCGATCCAGAACTGGTCGAGACCGCCCGCAAGCTGACGCTCGAAATCGACGCCATGCCGGGCGAGGAGGTTCAGGCCATCGTCGAACGTCTGCATGCCTTTCCATCGGCCGTGATCGAGCGGACGCAAGCCTTGGCCAACGCGCCGTCCACCAGATGAGGGTGGCGGACGAGAGAAAGACGGCCGCATGAATCTCGTCGAGCGAATGATTGCGCTGCAAGGAACGGAGCTTTATCTGCGCGATACGGGCGGCGCGGGGCAACCCGTCATGCTGCTGCATCCTGCATCCGGAAGCGCGATGATCTGGGAAAACCAGGAGCGGGCGTTGAGCCTCGCAGGCCTGCGGGTGCTTTCCTACTCGCGGCGCGGATACTGGAAATCGCGGGGCTACGATGCGCAGAACCCCGGCATCGGCTCGGAAGATCTGCTGAATCTTGCGAACGCGCTGGAGCTCACGACCTTTCATCTCGTCGGGTCCGCGGCCGGGGGATCCATCGCGATGGATTTCGCCCTGTCGCAGCCCGAGCGCCTGCGCAGCCTCGCGATCGTCAACAATGCCGCGGGCGTGCGCGACGGCGAGATCGCAGCCGCGGCCGAGCGCATTCGCCCGCAGGGCTGGGCGGCCATGCCGGTCGAATTCCGCGAACTCGGGCCGTCCTATCGCGCCACAAATCCCGCCGGAACGCAGCACTGGCTCGAACTGGAACACGCGTCGCTCTCGGGCGCTGAGTACCGCCAGAAGCCGCGCAATCGCATCACCGAGCGTTCGCTGGCGGACCTCCGCGTGCCGACGCTGTTCATGACGGGAGATTCAGATCTCATTGCCCCGCCGCCGATCGTCCGCATGCTGGCGGACGTCGTGCCGAAATCCATGAAGACGATCGTGGCCGATGCCGGGCATTCGATCTATTGGGAGCAGCCCGGCGCCTTCAACGAAGCTCTGGCAGGCTTCACCCATCGGCATGGCTGATTGTTTCACCTCGCGGTAAGGGATCACGGCGCGGCGATCAGGTCCTTGATCCGCGACGCGAGCAACTCCATGGCGAAGGGTTTCGTCATGACGTGCATGCCGGGTTCGAGCTGGCCATTGCCGATGACCGCATTCTCCGCATAGCCCGTGATGAACAGCACCTTCAATTCAGGTCGGGATGCGCGCGCCGCATCGGCCATCTGCCGGCCATTCATCCCGCCCGGCAAACCGACATCGGTGACCAGCAGGTCGATGCGGGCATCGGAGTTCAGGACCTTTAGACCGGACGCGCCATCCGCGGCCTCGATGGCCAGATATCCGAGCTCTTCCAGGATTTCCGTCACCAGCATCCTGACCGTTGGTTCGTCATCGACCACAAGGACGGTTTCGCCGCGCTCCGCACGAGGCGCTTCGACGACATCCGGCATGGGCTCCGGCTGTTCGATGTCGCCCATGTGGCGGGGCAGGTACAGACACACCATCGTTCCGTCGCCGGGTTCGGAATAGATCCGCACCTGCCCGCCGGATTGCCGCGTGAAACCATAGACCATCGACAGGCCGAGGCCCGTTCCCATGCCGATCGGCTTGGTGGTGAAGAAGGGATCGAACGCCTTGGCGATGACGTCGGGCGCCATGCCTTCGCCTGTGTCGGAGACGCAAAGCGAAATGTACTGCCCCGGCGCCAGATCTCGCTCGGCGGCCGCTCGTGCGTCGAGCCACCGGTTGGCGGTCTCGATCGTCAGGCGTCCACCATCCGGCATGGCGTCGCGCG
>JAQGJH010000010.1 GCA_028290705.1 Hyphomicrobiales bacterium | reverse complement strand
CGCCATCGTGCATTCCAACGTCGGCCTGATGCACGCCACCATGGCGGTGTTCAACGCGTGGTGCGGCCGCGTGCCGGTCTTCATGCTGGGCGCGACGGGGCCGGGGGATGCGGAAGAGCGCCGCCCGTGGATCGACTGGATACATACGTCAAAGGACCAGGGCGCGTTGATCCGCCACTATACCAAATGGGACGACGAGCCGCGTTCCGTCGGCGCGACCCTTGAGGCGATGACGCGCGCCTGCCAGATCGCCGCCACGGAACCGCGCGGCCCGACTTACGTCTGCCTCGACGTCGCGCTCCAGGAATCCAGGCTTGAAGCGCCCGTCACCTTTCCGGAAGTCGAACGCTACAAGCCCGGGCTTCCGGCGGCTCCGAGCGCCGACGCTGTGGAGCAGGCGGCGCGCATGCTCGTGGATGCCAAAAAGCCCGTCATTCTCATGGGTCGTGTCTCACGCAGCGAGGCCGCCTGGCAGGCCCGCATCGATCTCGCGGAATCGATCGGCGCGCTCGTGCTCACCGACATGAAGACCGCCGCGGCCTTCCCGACGGATCACCCGCTGCATCCCTACGAGCCGCGCTTCCGGCCGTCGCCCGCGACGTCGGCGGTCATGAAGGAAGCCGATGTCGTCCTGTCGCTCGACTGGATGGATCTGAAGGGCCAGTTCGCCCAGACGCTCGGCAAGAACACGCCCGTGACCTCCAAGGTCATTCACTGCTCGCTCGACGACTATCTGCACAACGGCTGGAGCATGGACTACTTCGGCCTGCCTCCCGTCGATCTGAAGATTCTCGCGTCTCCCGATGAATTCGTGCGGCCGCTTACCGAAGCGGTCCGTCGCCTGCGCAAGACGAGCGAGAAGGCCGAGCCGAAATTCCCCGTGCGCAAGGCGCAGCCGCTGCCCGCGCCGCGCCGGGAGGGCATGATGGGATTGAAGGATCTCGCTCTGGTGGTGCGCGAATTCACGCAATCGCGCGTCGTCACCATGGCGGGCTTCTCGCTCGGTTGGCCGTCCGACACGGTCGATTTCAAGCACCCGCTGGATTACGTCGGCTTCGATGGCGGTGGCGGCGTCGGCTCCGGCCCGGCCAATGCCATCGGCACCGCTCTGGCGTTGAAGGGAACGGATCGTCTCGCCATGACGATCGTGGGCGACGGCGATTTCGCCATGGGGGGCAACGCGCTCTGGACCGCCGCGCATCTGCAGATCCCGGTGCTGATCGTCATCGCCAACAACCGGGTCTATTACAATGACGTCGCCCATCAGGAGCGTATGGCGGTCGTGCGCGGGCGACCGGTCGAGAACAAGTTCGTCGGCCAGCAGATGAACGACCCGCCGGTGGACCTCGTGGGACTCGCGAAGGCGCAGGGCGTCGAGGGCGAAGGGCCGCTCGAGACTGCGGACGAACTCGCGGCCGCCTTGCTGCGCGGAGAGGCGATCGTGAAAGCAGGGCGCCCCTATGTCATCGACGCGCGCGTCGACGTCGGCGCCCCGGGGGACAACAATCGCGGCCACACAGCCGGACGACGCGACTGACGCAACGACGCCGGGCGGACGATCCCAACGAGACGCCGCCCGGCCGTGTGGTCATGACTAGTTTAAGGCAGGCTGCCGAGGTCTGAGACCGGTTGCGCATTCAGCGCCAGGGTCCGCTGAAGCGCTTCCTCGAGATGCGAGCGCGCCAGGTCCGCGTCGCTCTGCGCCAGCGCCGAGAGCGCGAGCCTGATTCCCGCTTCCAGGATGTCGCGCTGCTTCTGCAGGCTGGTTTGCCGGTCCATCGGCTCCGGCGTCGGAACGCCCAAAACCTCGTCGGTGAATTGTTCGACGATATTCTTCTCGTTCATCCTTGAACTCCGCTTGCGGCCCGCATCGCGCAAATGCCGCCAGCCTGCACAACTTGCACACCCATCGAAAGCTCCCGACTCACGGGTCCTTTCGGTAACTCGGCTTCACGATGCCGGCATGCGGCGGCAGAGAAGCGGCCTCCGCTTCGAGCCGCGGCGGCTGGAGGGTGGAGCAGTGGGGGCAGGCGACCATGGCGTGCGCCTCGTAGGTTTCCCGCGCAGCTTGGAACGTCTTCCGGCATTCGCCGCAAGCCAACGTGACTGTATCGGTCTCATCCATGCTGTGTCTCCGTGATGAACTGGCACACGGGAGAGCGCTTCGGACTCCGCTTGGTTCCATGTTTCGCGGCGGCATTGACAGCACGCGACCGGCAAGAATATGTAACATTATAACATAACTTGAGGTCAACGATGGTTCCCCGCCGCATGCGTCTTCTCGGTAGCACCTTCCTGTTCTCCCTGCCGGCCTTCGCGGCCACCGCCTTCGCGCAGGTGACGGACCTTCCCGAAATCGTCGTCACGTCGCCGTCGCCGATCTTCACCCGCACGCAGGCCAATGGCTTGGCCCTGCCGGGACAGCCCGCGCCCGGCGTTCTCGCCGTCGCGACCGAAACTTTTGCGCCGGTCACGCTCGTCTCGCGCGACGAACTCGAGCGCGAAGCGCCGCGCACCCTCGGGGATGCGCTGGCGGACAAGCCCGGCATTGCCGGGTCGGCTTATGCGGCAGGGGCGAACCGTCCCGTCATCCGTGGCCTCGACAACGTGCGCGTGCGCGTGCAGGAAAACGGCATCGGTTCGCAGGATGCGTCCGAACTCGGCGAGGATCACGGCGTCCCGATCGACCCGCTGGCGGCCGACCAGATCGAGGTCATCCGGGGCCCGGCGACGCTCCGCTATGGCTCGCAGGCCATCGGCGGCGTCGTTAGCGCGAGCAACAATCGGATCCCGACCTTCATCCCGGTGAACGGCTATCTCGGCCGCATCACCGGCAGCGTGGGGTCGGTCGACAGCGCGCGCGACGCATCGGCTTCGATCGATGCTGGCGCTGGCCAGATTGCTTTCCACGGCGATGCGTTCGTGCGGCGCGCCGGAGATTACGGCACGCCGCGCGGGCGTCAGGCCAACACGGCTTTCTCCGCGAAAGGCGGCTCCGTCGGAGCTTCTTATCTCTTCGATCGCGGCTATTTCGGCGTGTCGCTCACGCATTACGAGTCGATCTATGGCATTCCCGGGGCCGAGTCGGCTGCCAGCCGCACGCGGATCGACATGCGGCAGGACAAGCTTCAGGCCCGAGGCGAGTACCGGCCGGAAACGGGCCCGTTCGAAACCGTGCGGCTATGGCTCGGCGCCAGCGACTACAAGCATGACGAACGCAGTCTCGACAACGGCATCGACGCCGTGGGCGCGACGTTCAAGAACCGCGAGTTCGAAGGCCGGATCGAAGCGCAGCACATTCCGGTCACGACCGGGTTCGGAACTCTACGCGGCGCCGTGGGCGTGCAGTTCGGGGCACGCAATCTGAGCACCGCCGGCGAAGCCGGAGGATTGATCGCTCCAGCCCGCACCAGGACGGCCGCCACCTATCTCTTCGAGGAACTGGAGCTCTCGCAATCCTTGCGGCTCCAGGCGGCGGGTCGCGTCGAGCACGCCGTTGTGTCCGGCACGGCAACCAGTTTCCCCGCCGACTTCCTGCCCGGTGTGATCGATCCGGTGGAAAGCGACGCACGCCGCAGGTTCACGCCTGGCAGCGTGAGTCTCGGCGTCCTGAAGACTTTGCCCATGCAGGTCGTCGCCAGTCTCAATGCGCAATATGTCGAGCGCGCGCCCTCGGCCCCGGAGCTCTACTCACGTGGCCCGCACGAAGCCACGGCCACGTTCGAAATCGGCGATCCGAACCTCAAGAAGGAGATCGCCCGCACGATCGAGTTCGCGCTTCGCCGCAAAGAGGGGCCGCTCCGCTTTGACGCGTCTCTCTACGCCACGCGCTACACGGGCTTCATCTACAAGCGGCTCACGGGCGTGCAATGCGGCGAGGAATTCTCGACCTGCGGCGTCGAGACGGAACTGCAGCAGATCGTCTACTCGCAGCAGAACGCCAAATTCTACGGACTCGATCTGGCCGCCCAGTATGACCTGTTCGAACTCGGCAGCGGCATGTTCGGCATCGATGGACGTTACGATTTCGTCCGCGCGCGTTTCGACGACGGAACCAACGCGCCGCGCATCCCCCCGCATCGCCTGGGCGGAGGCGTTTTCTGGCGCAACCAGGCCTGGTTCGCGCGCGTCGGTCTCCTGCACGCCTTCTCGCATGACGAGACTGCGCCGCTCGAGACGCGCACGCCCGGCTACAACCTGCTCAAGGCCGAGCTGAGCTACACACAGAAGCTCGGCGAGGGGCCGGACGGGCGTTCCGTCACCGTGAGCCTCGTGGGCGACAATCTGCTGAACGCGGAGGTCAGGCACTCGACCTCTTTCCTCAAGGACGAGGTCCTGATGCCCGGCCGCACGGTCCGGGCCGCCATGACCCTCCGGTTTTGAGCCGTTGCGCCGGCGGATCAGCCCGCCTTGCCGGTTGGCAGGGCGGGTCCGTAACTGTATAACGTAGGCTTATCGCCATCACGCTCTGGATCCACGTGCCGACAGCGCTCGATCATTCCGGCCACCACCATCACGGCCACGACCACCGGCAGGCCGGTCGCGCCCGCCCGGGTGCGCGTCTTCGCGCGTCCTGGATGCGGCACTCGCTGGCGCAGCGCCTCGTGCTGGTCGCGGCGCTGCTGATCCCGCTGTGGTTGGCGGTTTTCTGGGCCCTCGGATGAGCGCGATCCCGCATCGGCACGACCATGAGCCCAAGCGGCGCGCCGGCGCCTCGATCAGCTTCGTGGATCTGACTCTGGGCTACGACCGGCATCCCGCCGTCCATCACCTCAACGGCACCATCGAAGCCGGAAGCCTTCTGGCCATCGTGGGACCCAACGGGGCCGGCAAGTCGACCTTGCTCAAAGGCATCGTCGGCGCCATCGCGCCGCTGAACGGTCGCGTCGCCATTCGCGACGGGGATTCGCCCGTCGAAGCGCGTGCGCGCCTCGCCTATCTTCCACAGGTCAGCGCCATCGATCATTCGTTCCCGATCTGCGTGTTCGACCTCGTGGCGACAGGCCTGTGGCGGACCACCGGCCTGTTCGGCGGGATTGGCCGCAAGGACCGCGACGCCGTCGACGAAGCCATCGCGGCCGTCGGCCTGACCGGGTTCGAGCGGCGCGAAATCGGCAAATTGTCGGGAGGCCAGTTGCAGCGCGCGCTTTTCGCACGCCTGCTGCTTCAGGATGCCGACATCATCCTTCTCGACGAGCCCTTGACGGCCATCGACAGCAAGACTGCCGCGGATCTGCTCGATCTCGTGCGCCGCTGGCACAGCGAGCACCGGACGGTTGTGGCGGTGCTGCACGACATGGCGCTGGTGCGCGAAACATTCCCCCAAACCCTGATGATGGCGCGCGAACTCGTCGCCTTCGGCCGGACCGCGGATGTGTTGACGCCCGAAAATCTGCTGGCGGCGCGCCGGATGATCGAAGCCTTCGATGAAGGCGCGCACGTCTGCGCCGTCGAAGACAGTCCCCGGATGGCGTCATGACGCCCTACGACATCCTGATCGGCCCTTTCGCCGAATTCGAGTTCATGCGTCGCGCGCTGGTCGGGTCGGTCGCTCTTGCGCTCGGAGCCGGGCCCGTCGGCGTGTTCCTCATGCTGCGCCGCATGAGCCTGTTCGGCGACGCCATGGCGCATGCGATCCTGCCAGGCGCGGCGCTCGGCTATCTGGTGGGCGGGCTTTCATTGACCGCCATGACGGCCGGCGGCCTGCTGGCCGGCTTCATCGTGGTGATCCTCGCGGGGCTCGTCGCGCGCAACACCTCGGTCAAGGAAGACGCCTCGCTGGCCGCTTTTTATCTCGTGTCTCTGGCGCTCGGCGTCACCATCGTGTCGCTCAAGGGCTCGAACATCGATCTGCTGCACGTGCTGTTCGGATCGGTTCTGGCGCTCGACGACGCGGCCCTGATTCTGCTGGCCGCTATTTCGTCCATCACCCTGATGGTGCTGGCGCTGATCTATCGGCCGCTCGTCCTCGAATGCGTCGATCCGAGTTTCCTGCAATCCGTCAGCCGCTCCGGCGGGCCGGTGCACCTCGTTTTCCTGGCGCTGGTGGTGATGAACCTGGTCGGCGGCTTCAATGCGCTCGGCACCCTGCTGGCCGTCGGCATCATGATGCTGCCTGCGGTGGCGGCGCGCTTCTGGGCCCATGAGTTGACCGGGATGATCTGCGCCGCGACGGTGATCGGGATCCTGTCGAGCGTGGTCGGCCTGATCGCGTCCTATCATCTGGGCCTGCCCTCCGGCCCGACCATCATTCTGGCGGCCGGACTGGCCTATGTCGTCTCGCTGGCCTTCGGGCCGAACGGCGGCCTCGTGCTTCGCCTCATTCCCCGCCGCCATCTGGAAGCCTGAAGACATGGCTCGTCGATCGAAAGGACCACGCATGCTGCTCGTTCGAAATGTTATAACAAACATGATGGCACTCGCATGTGTCGCGGCCCTGTCGAGCGCAGCCATGGCCGAACCGCGCATCAAAGCGGTCGCGACCTTCTCCATCTTGGGCGACCTCGTGCGGCAGGTCGGCGGCGACGACGTCGACGTGTCGGTTCTGGTCGGCCCGGATGGAGACGCGCATGTCTTTCAGCCCTCGCCGGCCGATGCGCGGACGATTGCGGACGCCAACATCGTTTTCGTCAACGGGCTTGGCCTGGAAGGCTGGATGGCGCGGCTCGTCAAGGCTTCGGGCGCCAAGGCCCCGACCGTCACGGTCTCGACCGGCATCAGGACGTTGCGCGGCGAAGAACCTGGCGGCAAGGGCGCGCGCGCGCATGGTCACGACCACGGCACGCTCGATCCGCACGCCTGGCAGGACGTGGCCAATGCCAAGATCTACGCGAACAACATCCGCGATGCGCTCGTGAAAGCAGATCCTGAAGGCCGCGCACGCTACGAGCAGAATGCGTCCGCCTATCTGCAGAAACTGGACGCGCTCGATGTCGAGGTGCGCGAGATGCTGGCCAGGATCCCTCCCGCCAACAGGCGTGTCATCACCACGCATGACGCGTTCGGTTATTACAGCCGGGCCTACGGAATCACCTTTGTCGCGCCGCAAGGCATCTCGACCGAGGCGGAAGCCTCGTCGCGGGACGTGGCGCGCATCATCCGGCAGATCAAGGCCGAGAAAGTCCCGGCGGTCTTTCTCGAAAACATCTCCGATTCCCGCTTGATCAGCCAGATCGCCCGCGAGACGCAGACGAAGATCGGCGAGAAGGTCTATTCGGACTCGCTGTCGAAAGCCGACGGCCCGGCCGCCACCTACATCGACATGATCCGGCACAACACGCGCGCCTTTGCGAGCGCGCTCGGCGGGTGACCGAGATCCACGATGGTCGCTCAGCGCGGGGTCGGCGAGCGGCCTTCGATGACGAGTTCGAACATGTCGGGCGAGAAGCACGGTTCTTCTTCCCCGACCTCGTCATGCGCATAGGTGCGGTTCTGCAATTCGAGGAAGCGGAGACCTTCTCCGTGTGAGGGCGTCTCGACCACCTCGCGCACGGTGTAGATCCGGCCCGCAACCGGAAGGCTGAGGTCACTCAGAAAGTACGGGAGATCCACGTCGAGACGGCTCACGGTCTGCAGGCAGCGGACCCGGTCTCCCTTCAAGAATCTGATCCGGGCCATGGAATGTGCGGGTTCCTGATTCTTAACAGCGGGTTGACGCCGACAGCCTTTGAATGGCACGAATCACCCGCCATATGGCCCTGCCACAGTCAAGCCGGAAAGACACACCTCGAAGTTTTATGCCCAAGGTGCCGGATTCTGGCCGCTTTACGCCTCTAAGCCCTCCAGGTCTCGAGAGCGCAGGCAGCCCACTGGAGTGTGAACGCGTTGATGAATTTCAAACGAGCAACCGCAAAAGACGTTCAATCCGTTGCACGAGACGCCAGCGTCCCGTGCCGGCACGGAGAGAAAAAAGCGAACACTGGCAATCAGTTCGCTGGATTTGCGGTCCGCTCGCTCTTGGTCAGCGGCCTGATGGCGTCAGGATCCATGGCGGCTTTGTCCTCTTTCGGCCCGGCCCCCGAGGGCCCGCGGCCGGTCCGGGCGTCTCTCGCGCCGGTCTTCGTCCAGGCGCCCCGCGACGTCCAGGCCAAGCCGCCGAGTGTGGTCGCCAAGGCGGCGGAAGACACCGCGCCCGTCAAGTCCGGACCGGCGCAGCCTGGGCTCGGCGTGCCCGAGACCGCCATGCGGCCCGAGCAGGCCAAGGCCATTCAGGTGGCCAAGCAGGTCGATCTGGCGCGTGAGGCCGAGGAGGCCCGCAAGGAATTGGCCGAGAGCGCCGTGACCGTCATGGCCGCCACCAGCGCGCGTGACGCCATCCAGGCCGCCGCGCCGCGCACCGACTATGGCTTCTCGAAACTGTTCGAAAACATCATCACGGCAAAGCCGGACGAACTCGGGCTCTCGCAGGACATCCTGAAGTTCGGACCCATGCGCGTCCGTGAGGATCTCGTCGGCACCATTCTGCGCGCCGCGCGCGAGACCAACTCAGACCCGGTCCTCCTGATGGCGATCGCCGACAAGGAATCGAGTTTTTCGATCTCCGTCGGCGCGTCCACGTCGTCGGCCGTCGGCCTGTTCCAGTTCGTCGAAGGCACCTGGCTGACCGTCGTCCGCCAGTTCGGCGCTCGCTATGGCCTCGCCAAGGAAGCTGCGCTGATCGAGGGATCGGACGAAGCCGGCGCCATGACCAGCAAGGATCGCGCGCGCATCCTCGACATGCGCAAGGACCCCTATCTGTCGGCCCTGTTCGCAGCCGAAATGCTGAAGCGCGACGCCGCCGACATCGGCGCGAAACTTGGCCGGGACCTGACGCCCGAGGAAATCTACCTCGCGCATTTCTTCGGCCCGTATGACGCCTACAAATTCCTCGACAAGGTCGACACCGAGCCCAAACTCGTGGCTGCCAAGCTTTTGCCGCGCCCGGCCCGCGCCAACCGGCCGATTTTCTACTCCCGCAATGGCCGCAAGTCGAAGAGCCTCTCGGTCGCCGAGGTGCACAAGAAAATCGAGACCGCCATGGGCCTTCGCCTCGACCGCTATCGCGACGTCACCAATTCCCTCTCCACCGCCACCGCTTACGCGCCCATTTCCGTTGCACGATAAGGCGTGCGAGGCGACGTTCAGTCGTTCGCCTGCGCGGGCTTATAAAGCGGAATCACCCGGACGTTCTTGTTCTCACGCGGCCGAGTTTCTCCCGGCACCACAGCGGGGCGCTCGTCGCTCGCCGCGACCGGCATGGCGTCGGGGCTGCTTTTCTCGGGCGAGATCGTCGGGCGCGACAGTGCTCCGTCGACGCCGCTCGCAGCATTCGGCACAGGGTTGACATCGCGGCCCTCCGGACGCGCCGCGAGCGTCTTCGTTTCCTTGCGCTTGGCTTTCTTCGGCTTCTTGACGCGCTCGATATCCTGCACGACCGACCGGGGATCGATCACGATCCGCTGGCGTGCGCGGGGTTCACCGGGCCGATCATATTCGTAGACGAGGTTCCGGTCGTCTTCCACGCGCCGCAGGCGGCGGACGTTGACCTCGCCCTGCATCGGCGCGAGCGTGCCGGGCTGGACATAAACGATCCGATCGCCGGGCCTGATATCCTCATATTGCGCACGGGCCGCGCTGACCGTGGAAAAGATCAGGAGCGCGGACGACGTCAGGATGGCTCCGCGAACGGCCGCTGTCCGACCCTGTCCGAATGCCCTCATGACTTCCATCTCCCACTCGCCCTGATCTGATGCGGCAACGCTGCGCCGGCCTGCATGGTTGCGCGGTTTCTCCGATTCTGGACGCCGGACGCCGCGCCTCCTAGTGTGACGCGTCATACGAAGGGAGTATCTGGATGAAAGTCGTCTGCTACGATCCGTTTTCCCGGAGGGACGATCTCGGCCCGGCCATCGCGGAATTCACCTCGATTGAGTTCTTGCGACCCCAGAATGTCGAAGAACTCGCCACGAGCCTCGCGAACGCCGAGGCGCTGGTGATCGGCAATCGCGCCTATGACGAGACCGCCGCCCGCACCATTCGGGAACATGGCGCCTCCTTGCGATGGATCCAGTTCACGACTTCAGGGATCGACAAGGCCACGACCTTCGGCCTGCCGCCGGGCGTCGTGGTGACCAACGCGGCCGGCCTGAGGGCCTTCTCGGTGGCCGAACACGCGATCGCATTGATGCTCGCGCTCGTGCGCCGCTTCCGCGAGACTGAAAAAGGTCAGCAGTCCGAGACCTGGTGCCGCGACGACGTCACGCCCCGCATGGACAATCTCGCGGGCAAACATCTCGTGGTCATCGGTGTCGGTTCCATCGGGCAGGAGATCGCCCGAAAGGCGAAAGCCTTCGACATGCGCGTCACCGGGATCAGCCGCAGCACGAAGCCGATCGAGCATTTCGACGTCCTGCGCCCGCGCGCCGAACTGCATGCCGCAATGGCCTCGGCCGACATCGTGGTCATGGCCGCCACCTATGAGCCGGACACGCACGAGATGCTCGACAAGCCGGCCATCGACGCGATGAAGCCCACGGCTTTTTTCGTCAACATCGGCAGGGGCCCGCTCGTCGACGAGGCGGCGCTCATCGCGGCTCTTCAGGAAGGGCGCATCGCAGGCGCGGGTCTCGACGTTGCCGTCGTCGAGCCTCTTCCCGCCGGCCATCCTCTCTATCGTCTGGCCAACGTCATCGTCACACCCCATATAGCCGGCGCCGGCTCCACCGGCACGGGCGCGGGCATGGGCAAAATCCTGGCCGACAATCTGCGCCTCTGGCTGAAGGGCGAGACCTTGCAGAAAATCGTCATCGAGAAGACCGCATGACCCAGGAGGCGCCCGAACCGCCGCCCGAACTTGCCCGCCAGCTTGCCTCCCCGGCGTTCCGGCTTGCTGCGCTCGACCAGGAGTTTCTGCTCGCGGATGCACAGCGCGGTTTGCGCTTCATGCTCGAATACGAAAAGGCCGAGCAGGCTTTGCGCGCCTGGGGCGTTCGCTCCACGGTCGTGGTCTTCGGCAGCGCCCGCGTGCGCGAGGACGGCCCCGGCCGGCAGGCTCACTGGTACGCGCAGGCGCGCGCCTTCGGCGGCCTGTGTTCGCGCGAAGGCGGTGCGCTCGATCACAATGGCGGGCAGCGCGACAATGTCGTTGCGACGGGCGGCGGGCCCGGCATCATGGAGGCGGCCAATCGCGGAGCGAGCGAAGCGGGTGCGCCCAGCATCGGCTTCAACATCACCCTGCCGCACGAACAATGGCCCAACCGCTACACCACGCCGGAACTGACGTTCAGGTTTCACTATTTCGCCATGCGCAAGATGCACCTCGCGATGCGCGCCAAGGCCCTGGTGGTGTTCCCCGGCGGGTTCGGCACCTTCGACGAATTGTTCGAGATCCTGACGCTTCGGCAGACCGGAAAAGCGCCCGACATGCCGGTCATTCTCTTCGACGAGGCATATTGGCGCTCCTGCATCCGCTTCGAAGGCCTGGTGGAGGCCGGGATGATCGGCGCGCGCGACCTCGATCTCTTCTGTTTCGCCGAAACCGCCGAACAATGCTGGGCCGCGCTTCTCGCCCGCGGGATCGGCAGACCGGTGGAACCGAAGATCACCTGAAGGCCACACTGGAATTCCGGATCAAGGCGGCCGAAGCGCCCGCCGACGCAGGATCGAAAGCCCCATGCTGGATGCCGCCATTGCCGCCTTGAAGGAAATCCTGACGCCGCCGTTCCGTCGCGTGCTCTACAAGATCCTGGGCCTGACGTTGGCGCTGCTCACGCTCGTCTGGTTCGGTCTCGATCACGTCATCGAGTCCTACATTGCGGTGCCGTATCCCTGGCTCGCCACGACGCTGTCCATCCTCACGGGCCTCGGGCTTTTCCTGGGCCTGGCCTTCCTGGTCGCCCCGGTCTCGATGCTGGTTGCGGGCTTCTTTGTCGATGAACTGGCGGAACGGGTCGAACGTGACACCACCGGTTCGATGGGCCGTGCCCTGCCGGCCGGTCAGGCGATCTGGCTGGCCACCAAATTCGCGCTGGTGTCCGTGCTGGTGAACCTGTTCGCCCTGATGGTCCTGCTGCTGCCCGGCGTGAACATCATCGCGTTCTTCGTCGCCAACGCCTATCTGTTCGGCCGCGAATATTTCGAACTGGCGGCGCTGCGCTACCGGCCGATCGAGGAGGTGCGCGACATGCGCCGCCGCCACCGCTTCTACATTTTCCTGTGCGGGTTCTTCATGGCGGCCTTCGTCGCCGTGCCGATCGTCAACCTGCTCACGCCGCTGTTCGGCACGGCCTTCATGGTGCGCATCCATCAAAAACTGACACGCGACGAAGAAAGGTTGATCGGTCAGGCCGGGCGTTGACGCTCGAATTGTCCGGACTTGCGGAACCGGTAGAGGTACGACGGCACGACCGACTCGATCGCCTCCGCCTCGATGCCGAGCGCCTCGAGCGTCCGGCCTTCCGCAGCCGCCTGCGCCGATACGACGTTGTCGCGTTTCAGCAGGCGGACCTGGTCGCGTGTCGTCGTCAGCATGGCGGGGAACAGGCCGAGCGAAAGCTTCGAGGCAAGCTCGGTTCCCAGCGCCAGATAATGCGCGCCGCCGAACGGGACCGGCGCCAGCAGGCGTTTGCGCCCGGTGGTGGCGCAGACATATTCCATCAGTTCGCGGAAGGTCTTCACCTCGGGTCCGCCGAGCTCGTAGATCGCGCCCGGCTTCGTCTCGCCCGCCAGAGCCTTGGCGACCGCCTCGGCGACGTCGCCGACGAAGACCGGCTGAAACCGTGTCTCTCCGCCGCCGATGAGCGGCAGAATGGGTGAGACGCGGGCCATGGCGGCGAAACGATTGAAGAAGTCATCCTCGGGGCCGAACACCAGCGAGGGGCGCAGCACGTTCGCCTCCGGGAAGAACTCGAAGGCCGCGGCTTCGCCAGCCGCCTTGCTGCGCGCATAGTCGGAATCGGACGCCGGGTCGGCTCCCAGCGCGGACATCTGCACGAGCGTCCGCACGCCGGCCTCGCGGGCCGCGCGAGCCACCGCCCGGGCGCCAAACCCCTGCACGGCGTCAAAACTCTGCTGGCCGCTCTCGCTCAGGATCCCCACCAGGTTCACCACCGCGTCGGAGCCGCGAAGCGCCGCCGCCACGGAAGCCGGGAACCGCAGGTTCGCCTGAACGGCATGGATTTGCCCGACTCGTCCCGCCGGTTGCAGGTGGCCGGCGAGATAGGGGCGTCTCGCGGCCACGCGGATGCGCCATCCCTGCTTGGCGAGCGCCCGGACGACATGCCGGCCGACGAAGCCTGTGCCGCCGAAAATCGTCACCAGGCGGGCGGACTTGTCGTGGACGTCAACCATGGATTCCTCGCTTGCGCGGCAGCCTATGCTCACGCCCGCTGCTTAGTCGACACGCGGCCTCGTGTACAGAGCGCCGTTGGAGGCACGAGATTACTTGCGACGCACGCGCACCGGCACGGGAATGGGCTGGAGCCGCCCACCGTGGTCGTCGTCGTCGCGATCGTCTGTCAGGCTCATGAGGGCCGTCCCGCAGACCGCGCCCCCGAAAGTCACGGCGAACCCCGCGAACAAAAGCGCCAGGGCCGGGAGAGGCGCCTCGCTGCGGGCCAGCAGTGTGCCGATGCCGGCCACGTCCCAGAACACCAGGAAGGCGGCGAACAAAATGCCGAGCGCGGCGCCCGCCGCTGCGTTCCAGGCCAGCAGACGAATCACACGACGGTCAGAACGCTGCGTCATTGCATGAACTCCGGATCGACCTGCCACACCCAACCGCCATCACCTAGCCCGTCAATCGAACGTCCGGAGCGGTAAACCGTTTCCGAAAAAACCAGGAGCGCGAGCATGACAGCATTGCCCTGCGACCGCGAGCGCTGGCGCGGCCTTCTTTGTCGATATAGGAACCGGATCGTTGATGTCACCGTCCGCCTGGCGGACGAAAACGACGCAGCCTGTCCCCCGGGCGATTGACAACGAGCCATCCGGCCCCGTAAGAAACCGCCCGTGCCCAGGTGGTGGAATTGGTAGACGCGCTGGCTTCAGGTGCCAGTGTCCGAAAGGACGTGGAGGTTCGAGTCCTCTCCTGGGCACCATTCCCGAGAAACAGCTGTCTTTAGAAGATGCGGGACATCGAGTCCTGCGGGCTGCCGGCGTGTGACACCACGTTGGTACACATGCCTCTTCACAAGGACTCGTCCTCCGAAGCAGCTGGCACAGCAATGTGCTGGGTCGATAGCGGGCGCCGGAAGACTTGTTCCCGTTTCCTTGTCTGGCACGGGCGCGAGAACTCATCGGTCCGCCGATACGCGCTGGCAGAGCCCGATCTCCTGGTGAACGAGGATCTGGCCGCAACCGGGCCAGACCTCGTGACCTCCGTGATGCGAATTTTCACCCGGCCAGAGCGCTTCGGGTTAGTGTGCACCCTGCGAAGACTCCCAACCATCGAATATGGGCCGCTCGGGCGAGCCGAATGGCTCCAGAGGCTTTTACCGCGGGTGATTGATGCGCCGTGCGATCCTGACAAATTCCTTCGGCGCCGCTACGCAACAAGTTCCTTGCTGCACGGTATCTGCTTTGGAGACTCGTCCGGAACGCTCGATTCCAGGGGCGCCTTCGCCCTGAACACCGAAACGGAACTGACATGATCATTTTCACGGACAAGACATCTAAAGACCAGCCGAAAGCCAGTGCCCCCAAGATTGCTCCAGCGAGCAATTCAAAGGACGAGCCGAAATTGAGCGGCTCCGAATCTGATCTGGCGCCTGACGAAGAGGCGGCGTCCAGCACGGTTCTTCCCAAGGGGAAAAAACGCACGAGAATTAGAGCGGCTTCCCGGTAGGTCTGCGCCC
>JAQGJH010000120.1 GCA_028290705.1 Hyphomicrobiales bacterium | reverse complement strand
CTGCCGGAGCGAATGCGAGGGCGCCTGCCGACAGGAAGGTTTGAAGGACGGCTGCAACCCCGCCATGGGTCTCACGTCATGCCGGCTGAAACAGGACAGATGCGTGCAGGCCTGTGAGCGGAAATGCCCTAAGAAGTAAGTCAATGTTCTTTTAAGACACTGCAATCATTATGAAGTTTGATAAGTCTCAAATCCAGGTTGCAGAATGCCCGACCGTCGCAGCAGTCTTCGCCGGCGCGCCTATCTCGGCGGCCGCGCCGTGTTCGCCGACGGAAGCCAGAGCTACGAGTGTCTGGTGCTGAATTTCTCCGAAGGGGGCGCCGAGCTCAACGCCTCGGGGGTGACCTTGCTGCCCCAGACTTTCGACTTGGTGGTTCCCGTCAAGGCCCGGACGTATCGCGCGCGGATCTGTTGGCGGCGGGACGATTGGGTGGGAGTCGAATTCATCGATTCGGCGGCGCTGCGCGACTGATTCGCCAGGCGAGGCCTGCGCTGGTCCGTGAAGGCCGGAGTCTCTATGCTTTTGCCGGTTGGCCGCGACCCTGCGGCCCACCAGCGGGAGATGCCGGGCCGTGAGCCAAGAGAACGTCACCATCAGAACCGACATCGTCTATTCGGCCCAAGATGGGCAGGACCTCAAGGGCACGTTCTACGGTCCGGCCGGGGGCGAGGCATGTCCCGTCGTCGTGGCGTTGCACGGTGGCGGTTGGCGGCAGGGCTCTCCGACGGTCTACCAGCATCTGGGGCCATGGCTGGCGCGGCGCGGCTATGCGCTGTTCGCCCCCGTCTACCGCAGCGCCAAGGTCGGTCAGCCCAGTTACCCGCAGGCGGTGCACGACGTACGCGCGGCCGTGCAGTTCATCAAGGGAGAGGCGGCGGCGTTCGGCGTCGATGCGTCGCGTGTCGCGCTGATGGGCGAATCGGCGGGCGGGCACCTTGCGGCACTGGCGGCCCTGAGCGCGAATGAACCGGCCTTTGCGGACGCGCGCGCCAACAAGCATGGTAGCATGGACGCTTCGGTGAAGGCCTGCATCCCGATCTACGGCGTGTTCGATCTCGCCCGGCAATGGCAACATGATTTGCCGGTGCGTCTCGGGGATCAGAACATCGTCGCATTGTTTCTCGGAACGACGCCCGCGCGCGATCGGCGCATCTGCTTCGATGCCTCGCCGATCTCATATGCGGTCGAGAAGAACAACACGACGGCGTTTCTCGTCGTCTGGGGCACGCAGGACGACGTGGTCGATCCGGCGACGCAATCCGTCCCCTTCGTGGACGCGTTGAAACAGGCGTCGTTTTTCGTCCGGACCGTCATCGTCGAGGGTGCGCCGCATTATTGGGCCGGGGATCCGATCGACGAGGATGGTTCTCACCCGGCGTTTTTTGCTCCGCGTCTTCTGCGCTTCCTCAAGGCCAAGCTGTAGGCCGGCTGTTCGACCATTGGAGGGTTCGCGAGACGCGCGTCAGGGCCCTAGATAGAGCGGTCGAGGCGCGCGCCGCGCCCGGCGAAACAGGAACCGTTCCATGGGCGTGACGCGTACGCAGGTCGGGATCATCGGAGCCGGCCCGGCCGGGCTCCTTCTGGCGCAGCTTCTCGACAAGGCGGGGATTTCGAGCGTCGTTCTGGAACGGCGTGACCGCGCCTATGTCGAGGGCCGCATTCGGGCGGGCGTGCTGGAACAGGGGACGGTCGACCTGCTGCATCAGGCCGGGGTCGGCGCCCGGCTGGATCGCGAAGGGCTGATCCACAAGGGGATCTATTTCTCCGTGCAGGATCGGCGCACCCAGATCGATCTCGAAGACCTCACGGGCGGCAAGCATGTCGTGGTGTACGGGCAGACGGAGGTCACCAAGGATCTCATCGCCGCCCGGTTTTCCGCCGGCGGCGATCTGCGTTTCGATTGCGAGGGTGTGGCGATCCACGACGTCGAGACCGATCGTCCGCGTCTGACCTATCAATCGGGCGAAGAGCGGCACGAGGTGCAGTGCGATTTCATCGCCGGCTGCGACGGGTTTCACGGTCCGAGCCGCGAGGCGCTGCCGGCTTCCGTGCTGAACGTCTACGAGCGGGTCTATCCGTTTGGCTGGCTCGGCATTCTGGCCGAAGCGCCGCCTGTCGTCGACGAACTCATTTATTCGCGTCATCCGCGCGGCTTCGCGCTCTACAGCATGCGTTCGATGAGCGTCGTGCGCCATTACATCCAATGCGTGCCCGACACGGATCTGGAGGATTGGCCGGACGATCGCATCTGGGAGGAACTGCGGCTGCGTCTCGCGCCCGAGGATCAGCATCTGCTGAAGACCGGCCGTGTGTTCGAGAAGAGCGTCACGCCGATGCGCAGCTTCGTCGCGGAGCCGATGCGCTTCGGGCGTCTGTTCCTGGCGGGCGACGCCGCTCACATCGTGCCGCCGACGGGCGCCAAGGGACTCAATCTCGCGGCCGGCGACGTGCATTATCTCAGCCGCGCGCTCATTTCATTTTATGCGAACAACGATGTCGCGGGGCTCGACGGCTATTCGCAGACAGCGCTGGCGCGCGTCTGGAAAGCGCAGCGCTTCTCGTGGTGGATGACGTCGATGCTGCACAATTTCGGCCCGTCGCAGGATTTCGACGCGAGGGTCTGCGAGGCGGAACTCGCCTATGTGCTGTCGTCGCGAGCGGCGATGACGTCGCTCGCGGAGAATTACGTGGGCCTGCCGTTCTAGTGCGCAGGCCGGGCGCTCACTCGAGCACCCAGTCCTTCGGCAGCAATCCCGACTTCACGCCGCCTTCGACGTAATATTTCCAGAGCTTGGCGACATGCGGAACGCGCTTGAAGTCGCGCTGGAAGGCGGCCATGTCGGCGTCGGTCAGCGCCTTGACGCGACCGATCGCGGCAGCGTGGTACATGGCCTCGCCGTTCTCGACGAAATGCACGGAGTCGACCAGAAGCGCCGGCACCGATTCAGCCGTGATGATCTGGCCATGGGCGCGGATCTGCATGGCATGGTGGGGTCCGAGCGTCTTCGCCACGGCCCGCCCGAGTTCCGAATTGGCGACATGCGACGGGTCGGCATGAACGGGAATGCCGCTGGCCCAGCGCACGGCATGGTTCTTCAACGGCAACAGCGGCGTGTCTTCGACGAGGGTGAAGACGTTGGTGATGTCGTGATGGAAATGCGCCACCGCGTTGACGTCGGGCCGAGAGCGCAGGATCTCGCCGTGAAGAAAGACCTC
>JAQGJH010000086.1 GCA_028290705.1 Hyphomicrobiales bacterium | reverse complement strand
GAGAAATCCGCCCCGGCGGCTCCGGGCGCGGCTCCGCCGCCGCCCCCTCCGGCTTCCGGACCCGCGGCGCGGGGCCCGCGGTTCTCCGCCGAGGACAGGGCGGCCTTTTTCGAGGCTCGCATCGCGGCCGTGAAGGCCGGGCTTCGCCTGACGCCCGAGCAGGACAAGATGTGGCCGCCGGTCGAGAGCGCCGTGCGCGACATGGTCAAGCAGGGCATGGAAGCGCGCGAGAAGCGACAGGCCCAGGGCGCGCCGGCGGATCCCGTCGAACGTATCGCCCGCATGGGCGAGATGGCCAGCCAGCGCGGCGCCGCCATGACCCGCGTGGCCGATGCGGCGCGGCCTCTCTATGCCTCGCTGAACGAGGAGCAGAAGCGACGCCTGATGGTTCTGGTGCGACCGATGCGGGGCCATGGCATGCACGCCATGATGCACCGCGACGGTCCGGGCCGGCACGGGATGCGGGGTGGACCCGAGGGACGCCACCCGCATCATCAGATGGGCCGCGACCATGAGCGTGGCATGGAGCATCGCGGCGAGCGCGACATGGATCGTCGCGGCGGCTGGCGCGAAGGCCGGGGCGAGGGGCGCGGCGAGCGTGGCGACCGTTGGGCCGAGCGTGACACCCGCGACTTCGGCCGCGATGGCGGCGGCTGGCGCGGCGACGACGAGCGCCGCGGCATGCGGGGCGATTTTTCGCGGGACGATTATTATCGCCGCTGAATGAACGATCGCCGATCTGGCGAGTTAATCGACCAGACGGATTTGAAAGACCCTCAACTTAAAGGGCGGCCCTGAAAGGGGCCGCCCTCTTTTATTGTTAGAGCGCAAACGGTGGGCCGCGGCCCGGGGAGTGACCCCCGGGCTGCCGGTTACTCGCCGGCGGCTTCCTTCTTGTCTTCCTTGCCTTCGATGTCCTCGCCGGTCTCCTGGTCGACGACGCGCATCGACAGGCGGACCTTGCCGCGATCATCGAAGCCCATCAGCTTGACCTTGACCTTGTCGCCTTCCTTGACGACGTCCGTGGTCTTGTTCACGCGCTGCTTGGACAGCTGCGAGATGTGAACGAGGCCGTCGCGGGCGCCGAAGAAGTTCACGAAGGCGCCGAAGTCGGTCGTCTTGACGACCGTGCCCTCGTAGACGAGGCCGACTTCCGGGTCGGACGCGATGGACTTGATCCAGGCGATCGCCGCCTTGATCGAATTGCCGTCGCTGGACGCCACCTTGACGGTGCCGTCGTCCTCGATGTTGATCTTGGCGCCGGTCTTCTCGACGATTTCGCGGATGACCTTGCCGCCAGTGCCGATCACTTCACGGATCTTGTCGGTGGGGATCTTCAGCGTCTCGATGCGGGGTGCGAATTCACCGAGCTCTGCGCGCGCGCCGGTCAGGGCCTTCGACATTTCATCGAGGATGTGCAGACGGCCGTGCTTCGCCTGATCGAGCGCGACGCGCATGATCTCTTCGGTGATGCCCGCGATCTTGATGTCCATCTGGAGAGAAGTAACGCCTTCCGACGTTCCCGCGACCTTGAAGTCCATGTCGCCGAGGTGATCCTCGTCGCCGAGAATGTCCGAGAGAACGGCGAAACGCTCGCCTTCCAGGATCAGACCCATGGCGATGCCGGCCGTCGGACGCTTCAACGGCACGCCCGCATCCATGAGCGACAGCGAGGCGCCGCAGACGGTCGCCATCGACGACGAGCCGTTCGACTCGGTGATCTCCGAGACGACGCGCAGCGTGTCGGGGAATTCCGCCGGGGTCGGCAGCATCGGGCGGATGGCGCGCCAGGCGAGCTTGCCGTGGCCGATTTCGCGGCGGCCGGGCGAACCCATGCGGCCGGTCTCGCCGACGCTGTAGGGAGGAAAGTTGTAGTGGAGCAGGAAGCGCTCCTTGTAGGTGCCTTCCAGCGAATCGACGAACTGCTCGTCCTCGCCGGTGCCGAGCGTCGCGACGACGAGGGCCTGCGTTTCGCCGCGGGTGAACAGCGCCGAACCGTGGGTGCGCGGCAGGATGCCGACCTGGGCAAGAATCGGCCGAACCGTCTTCGAGTCGCGGCCGTCGATGCGGATGCCGGTGTCGAGGATGTTCCAGCGAACGACCTTGGCCTGCAGATCATGGAAGGCTTCGTTGACCTTCTGCTTGTCGAACTTCGGATCCTGGCCTTCGGGGAAGAGTGCGGCCGTGACCTTCGCCTTGACGGCGTCGACGGCGGCATAGCGCTGCTGCTTCACCGTGTGCTTGTAGGCTTCGCGGAGTTCGGCCTCGGCGACGTTGCGGACGGCTTCCTCGACGGCCGACTTGTCGGCGAGAACGAGATCGCGCGGATCCTTGGCGGCCTTCTCGGCCAGGCGGATGATCGCCTCGATCACCGGCTGGAAACCACGATGGCCGACCATGACGGCCTCGAGCATCGTGGCTTCGGACAGTTCCTTGGCTTCCGACTCGACCATCAGGACCGCATCGGCGGTGCCGGCGACCACGAGGTCGAGGGCTGATTCCTTCATCTCGTCGATGGTCGGGTTGAGCTTCAGCTCACCCTTGATGTGGCCGACGCGGGCGCCGCCGATCGGGCCCATGAAGGGGATGCCCGAGATGGTCAGGGCAGCGGAAGTCGCCACCATGGCGAGAACGTCCGGGTCGTTCTCGAGATCATGGCTGAGCACCGTCACGACCACCTGGGTGTCGTGGCGGTAGCCTTCCGGGAAGAGCGGGCGGATCGGGCGATCGATGAGGCGGGAGGTCAGCGTCTCCTTCTCGGAGGGACGCCCTTCGCGCTTGAAATAGCCGCCGGGAATGCGGCCGGCCGCGAAGGCCTTTTCCTGGTAGTTGACCGTCAGGGGGAAGAAGTCGACGCCGGGCTTCGGAGCCTTGGCGGACACGACGGTGGCGAGGAGCGTGGTTTCGCCCCAGGTGGCAAGCACGGCACCGTCGGCCTGACGGGCGATGCGGCCGGTTTCGAGCACGAGCTTGCGCCCGGCCCAATCGAGTTCTTCACGATGGATTTCGAACATGTGGTTGGTCTTTCATGGTCGGGATGCGCGAACGGCCATGAGCAAGACGGCAAGAAGCTGCCGACGCGGTTCTCTCTGGAACCAGCGATAAGACAGCGTCCGGCGATCCTGCCATGGCTCGGCCTCAACCCCGCGGGAGCCGGCAGCCCCATGCCGCCGGTTCGGGAGATCGGGCGCGTCCTGCGCCCGCTTGCGCCAGCCATCGGGGCCGGCAGTTCCGTACGTCTCCGGCCAACTGGGCCCGGAGCGGTGCTTGACGCGATCGCCGGCCCTCGCGGGCCGGCGGAATTCTTGTGGCCGCCGCGATCAGCGACGAATGCCGAGCCGCTCGATGAGCGTCTTGTAGCGGGAATCGTCCTGCTTCTTGACGTAGTCGAGAAGCTGACGGCGCTGCGACACGAGCTTCAGAAGGCCGCGCCGGGAGTGGTTGTCCTTGACGTGGGTCTTGAAATGGCCGGTCAGGTTGGTGATGCGCTCCGTGAGGATCGCCACCTGGACTTCCGGCGAGCCGGTGTCTTCGGCCTTGGTCGCGTATTCCTTGATGAGCGCCTGTTTGCGCTCCGCAGTGATCGACATCGTATGTCCTTTCAAGGTGAGAAGAGCCCCGCTCGAGAGGCCGTGCCGGGATGTCGTCCAGCAGGGTCCCTCGACGGGCAGCGAAGGAATGGACCTCCGCAAGCGCGCTCTTATACACGAAACCGCCATGAACGCCAGATCGAAGCGAATCAGCGTCGGGCGGCCGGTCAGATCGGCAGGTTGAAGACGCGGCTGGGCACGAGCTCGCCCTGCTCGACGACACCGAACGCCACCACGACGCCGCCGCAGGACGCGTAGGCCGACCCCTCGAAGGGCGCATCGCGGCCGCGCAGGAGAAGCGACTGGCCGCGGCGCAAACGCGCCGCGCCGTCACGATCGACGACGACGCAAGGTACTTCGCTGAGACCCGCCTCGACCGGGCGCAGCAGATCGAAGGCGGTCTGGGGTTCCGCCTCGAGTTCGGCCAGAGAGCAACCGTCCATTTCCGAAAACGGCCCGACCCGGGTGCGGCGAAGCGCCGTCACGTGACCGAGACATCCCAATGCGCGGCCGAGATCGCGCGCGATCGCACGGACGTAAGTGCCCTTGCCGCAGCGGGCTTCGAACACCGCCTCGTCGTCGTCGCAGGAGACGAGGTCGAGCGAATTGATCGTGATGGGTCGCGCCGCGAGTTCGACGACTTCGCCGTCCCGCGCCATGTCGTAGGCGCGCTCGCCATTGACCTTGATGGCCGAGAAAGCCGGCGGCACCTGCATGATCGTGCCGGTGAAACGCGGCAGTGCGGCGACGATCTGGTCTGGCCCGGGACGGCGCTCGGAGGTCTGCACGACCTTGCCGTCCGAATCGTCGCTGTCGGTCTCGATGCCCCACCGGACCGTGAACCTGTAGGCCTTCTCGCCATCCTGCACGAACGGCACGGTCTTGGTCGCTTCCCCGAAGGCAATCGGCAGCAAGCCAGAAGCCAGCGGATCCAGCGTGCCGGCATGTCCGGCCTTCTTGGCGTTGTAGATGCGCTTCAATCGGGCGACGGCATGTGTCGAAGTCATGCCGACGGGCTTGTCGAGGATGAACCAGCCGTTGACGTCGACGCGATTGGACCGGGGCGCATTCATTCGCCTTGCTCCCCGTCGGCCGGCTTGTCGCCGAGATCGCGCTTCACCTTGGGGCTGTCGAGCAACGCGTCGATCTTGGCGGAACTGTCGAAGCCCGTATCGTTGCGGAATCGCAGATCGGGCGCGAACTTCAGATTGACGCGCCGGGCGACCTCCTGGCGCAGGAATTTCTTGTGCCTGTCGAGCGCCTGCAGGACGGGTTCGACGTTCAACCCGCCGAGCGGCAGGACGTAGACGGTCGCGAGCTTGAGGTCGGGGCTCATGCGCACCTGCGGAATCGTCACCACGTTGGTCTCGAGGACCGGATCGACGATGTCGCCACGCGACAGGAGATCAGACATGGCGTGTCGGATCAGTTCGGCGACGCGCAACATGCGCTGCGAAGGCTCGCCGCCACTGTGATGGGCTCTGGACATGATCAACTCCGGCGCGCGGAGATGCCCCGCGCGCTGATGGGATGGTTGGTTTGACAAAGACCGTCGGCGCGCCCGGCTCGAAGCCGGGCTGCGCCGCGCGCGCTCATCAGAGCGTGCGCTTGATCTCCTCGACGCGGTAGCATTCGATCACGTCGCCAGAACGCATGTCCTGGTAGTTCTCGAACGCCATGCCGCATTCCTGGCCGGAGGCCACTTCCTTGACCTCGTCCTTGAAGCGCTTGAGCGTCGACAGCTTGCCTTCGTGGATGACGACGTTGTCGCGGATGAGGCGAACGTTGGCGCCGCGCTCGACGCGGCCGTCGGTGACGCGGCAACCCGCGACCTTGCCGATCTTCGAGATGTTGAACACGTCGAGAATGAGGGCATTGCCCAGCATGTCTTCGCGCAAGGTCGGAGCCAGCAGGCCCGACATCGCCGCCTTCACGTCATCCACGAGATTGTAGATGATGTTGTAGTAGCGAATTTCGATGCCGCTCCGTTCCGCCAGTTCGCGCGCTTCCTTGTGGGCGCGAACGTTGAAACCGATCACGGCCGCGCCCGAGGCTTCGGCCAGCGTGATGTCGGATTCGGTAATGCCGCCGGCGCCCGCATGAATGACCCGCGCGGCGACTTCGTCCGTATTGAGCTTTTCGAGCGCGGCGATGATCGCCTCGACCGAGCCCTGCACGTCGCCCTTGATGAGCAGCGGGAATTCCTTGCGGCCCGCCGACTTCAACTGGCTCATCATGTCGGCCAGCGAGGCGCGCGCCACGCCGCCGCGCGCCGCGATCTTGTCGCGCTTCTGGCGCTCGCGATATTCGGTGATCTCGCGGGCGCGCGCTTCGGACTCGACGACCGCGACGCGATCGCCGGCCTCGGGCGCACCCGAGAAGCCCAGAACCTCGACAGGCTTCGACGGACCGGCGTCGCGCACCTGCGCGCCCTGATCGTCGAGCAGCGCACGGACACGGCCCCATTGAGAGCCCGCAACGATGAGGTCGCCGAGCTTCAGGGTGCCGCGCTGGACCAGGACGGTCGCGACCGGGCCGCGGCCGCGATCGAGCCGCGCCTCGATGACCGTACCCTCCGCCGGACGGCTCGGATCGGCCTTGAGGTCGAGCACTTCCGCCTGCAGCGCAATGGCGTCGAGCAATCGGTCGAGGTTCGTGCCCTGTGTGGCCGAAACCTCGATTTCCAGCGTCTCGCCGCCGAAGCTTTCGACCTGGACGTCGTGCTGCAGCAGTTCGGTGCGCACGCGCTCCGGCTTGGCGTCGGGCTTGTCGATCTTGTTGACCGCCACGATCATCGGCACCTTGGCGGCGCGCGCGTGATTGATGGCTTCGATCGTCTGCGGCATGACGCCGTCGTCGGCCGCCACCACCAGGACCACGATATCCGTGACCTTGGCGCCGCGGGCGCGCATCTGCGTGAAGGCCGCGTGGCCCGGCGTATCGATGAACGTCACCGGCAGGCCATTGGGCGCGATCACCTGGTAGGCGCCGATGTGCTGGGTGATGCCGCCGGCTTCGCCCGCCACGACATTGGCCTTGCGGATCGCGTCGAGCAGCGAGGTCTTGCCGTGATCGACGTGGCCCATGATGGTGACGACGGGCGGCCGCGTGACGCGATCGCCTTCGTTGTCGGGCGTGTCGAACAAGCCTTCCTCGACGTCCGATTCGGCCACGCGCTTGACCGTATGGCCCATTTCGACCGCGACGAGTTCCGCCGTGTCGGCGTCGATCACGTCGGTGATCTTGCGCATTTCACCCTGGCGCATCAGCAGCCGGATCACGTCCACGGCGCGCTCCGACATGCGGTTGGCGAGCTCCTGGATGGTGATGGTCTCGGGCAGCACGACTTCGCGCAGCAGCTTTTCCTTCGGCTCGTTCTGGTGCCCCTTGAGGCGCTGAACGCGACGCCGGAAGGACGCGACCGAGCGGGTGCGCTCCTCCTGCTCGGAGGTGGCGCTCGTGACCGTCAGGCGGCCACGGTTCTTCTGCTCGGCGCCGCGCGTCGGCTTGGCGACGGTCGGCAGGGCGACCTTCGGAGGCAGGATCGGACGGCGGATGACGCGCGACTCGTCGGTCGTGGCCGCGCCGGC
>JAQGJH010000074.1 GCA_028290705.1 Hyphomicrobiales bacterium | reverse complement strand
CGCCCCCTGCCCTCAGCCATCCATCTCCGTGTCTTCGAGCTTGCGCGCCAGCACCTTGTCGATGCGGCGACCGTCCAGATCCACGACTTCGAAGCGCCAGCCCAGCGTGTCGATATATTCGCCGGTGGACGGCAGGTGATGCAGCTTGTCGATGACGAGGCCCGCCACGGTTTCGTAGGCCCGGGTGCGCGGCAGGTTGATGCCGAGCTGATCGGACATTTCGTCCACGGGCATCCAGCCGGCCAGCAGCCAGCTTCCATCGTCGCGCTCGACCGCTTCCGGGTCGGCCGTGCTCTCGTCGGATTTGAACGCGCCCGCGATGGCGTCGAGAATGTCCGCAGGCGTGACCAGACCCTCGAAATGACCGTATTCGTCATGGATGAGCGCGATCGGCACCGCGGACTCGCGGAGCGCATTCAGCGCCTCGAGCGCGTCGATCCGATCCGGCAGAACAGGCGCTTCGCGGATGAAACTGCGCAGGTCGACGCTGTCGCCCCTGATGTAGACGGGCAGCAACTCACGCAGCTGGATGATCCCGATGATGTTGTCCGGCGTGCCTTCGCCGACCGGGAGCCGGGAATGGGTGGTGGCGGTGAGCCTGGCGAGGATGGCCTCCGGCTCGTCCGCGAGGTCGATCCAGTCGACGTCGGTGCGTGGCGTCATGATCGCCCGGACGGCCCGGTCGCCGAGCCGGAGGACGCCGGAAATCATCCGCCGTTCGTCGATCTCGATGATCCCCGCGCTGGTGGCCTCTTCGACCATGTTCTTGATTTCTTCTTCGGTCACGGCGCTGGGGGCGGGTGCATCGAGCCCCATCAGGCGGAAGATCAACCGGGTCGAGGCATCCAGCAGCCAAACGACGGGCGCGCCGACCTTGGACAGCAGCAACATGGCGGGAGCGACCGCACAGGCAATGCCCTCCGGGTGACGTAGCGCCAGTTGCTTGGGAACCAGTTCGCCGATCACGACCGAGAGATAGGTGATCGTGCCAATGACGATCGAATAGCCGATCGGTTCGGCAAGGCCTTCGCGCAAGCCGCTTTCGAGCAGGATTCCGGAGAGGTTGGCGCCCAATGCCGCGCCCGAGAAGGCGCCCGCCACGATGCCGATCAGCGTGATGCCGATCTGGACGGTCGAGAGGAATTTGCCGGGATCTTCCGAGAGCCTCATGGCGCTCTTGGCCCCGCGGCGGCCAGCTTCGGCGAGCGACTTCAGTCGTGCGGCGCGGGAGGAAACGAGGGCGAGTTCGGAAAGGGCGAAGACACCATTCAACGCTATGAGAAGCGCAGCAACGATCAATTCGAACAAGGGGTGGGCGACGCCCTTTTTACGGGCTCCTTCTGTGATACCCGGCGATCATAGCTGATCCGGGCTGCAACCGCGACTGAATTCCCGCGCTATTTCAAGGTTCGACACAGCGGCTAAAATTCGATGCACATGCCGTCGTAAGCGGGTTCGACGGAGGCCGGCAATTCCGCGCGCAATCTTTCGAAGTCCAGATCCGTGTGCAAATTCGTCAGGATCGCCCGGCGGGGCTGAAACTGGCGGATCAGGTCGAGGCTTTCGGGCAGCGACAGATGGCTCGGATGGCGGGTGTAGCGCAGCGCGTCGATGATCCAGACGTCAAGGCCCCTCAAATAGTCCCGGCTTCCCTCCGGCACGGCGTTCAGATCCGGCGTGTAGGCGACGTTTCCGAAACGGAACCCCAGGGCGTCAATCTCGCCGTGCGCCAGCCGGAACGGCACGCCCTCGATGGCTCCGCCCGGCCCCGCTATGCTGAAGGTCTGGCCAGGAGCGAGACGACGCTCGTCGAGCAGCGGCGGATACAGGCTTCCGGGCGGCGTTTCAAAGACATAGGAAAACTTGGCGCGCATATCGAGCGACGTCGCGACGTCCATGTAGATGTCGATGCGGCGGCGCATGCCGATGACCAGGGGACGCACGTCATCGATGCCATGCGTATGGTCGGCATGCGCATGGGTCATCAGGATGCCGTCGAGCCGCCGGACGCTGGCGGCGAGCAATTGCTCACGCAGATCCGGACCCGTGTCGACAAGCGCCACCGTGCGCGCCTCGCCGTCCTTGCGCTCCACCAGGATGGAGCACCGCCGCCGGCGGTTTTTCGGGTCCGCCGGATCGCATGAGCCCCAATCGCCACCTACACGCGGGACGCCGCCCGAGGACCCGCAGCCCAGGATGGTGATGGCGAAACTCATGCCGGCCCAGTGCTCGCGAGAGGCGGCATTTTCGAGAAGAGCCGAAGAACGTTGGCTGTCGTACGGTGCGCGAGTTCGTCGGCGCTCACGCCCTTGACGTCCGCCAGGACGGCCGCGGTCGACGCCACATAGGCCGGTTCGTTCCGCTTGCCCCGGTACGGCATCGGCGCGAGGAACGGCGCGTCCGTCTCGACCAGAAGTCGGTCCAGAGGCACGTCGCGCGCGATGGCGCGCAGTTCCTCGGAGTTCTTGAACGTCACGACACCGGAGAACGACACGTAGAGGCCGAGTTCGAGACCCGTTTCGGCCAGCATGCGGGAGGCGGTGAAGCAATGCAGCAGGGCTTTGAAAGCCCCCTTCCCCATTTCATCGCGCAGGATGGCGGCAACATCGTCGTCGGCGTCACGTGCATGAATGACGAGCGGAAGGCCGGTTTCGCGAGCGGCCGCGATGTGCGTGCGGAACACGCGCGCTGCCACGTCGCGCGGACTGCGATCATAATGGTAGTCGAGGCCAGCCTCACCGATGCCGATGCAGCGCGGATGTCGTGCAAGCTCGACCAGACGGTCCGCCGTCACATCCGGCTCGTCATGCGCCTGGTGCGGGTGCGTGCCTACCGTGAACCAGACGTTGTCGTAAGATTCGGCAATCTGCCGGTAAGTGTCGAACCGCGCGACATGCGTCGAGATGGTGATCAGACGTCCGACGCCCGCGGCCTTCGCGCGCGCCACGATGTCGTCGCGCTCCGCAGCAAAATCGGGAAAATCCAGATGGCAGTGACTGTCGATCAGCATCAGGTCGCGCTCGCCTCGGGTTCGACGTAGCGCGGAAAGACTGGCGCGGGTGCAGGCAATGCGGCGCCCGACACGAGCCTGCCAGCGTCGCCGCAGGCCTGGAAATCACGCGCGTCCGGCGGCACGGCCAGCAAATTCAGCAATTTGGCTGCGGCCGCCGGGATGAACGGCTGCAGCACGATGGCGACGTTGCGAAGCGCCTCCATGGTGACGTAGAGCACCGTGTCGCGGCGCGCGGGATCGGTCTTGGTGAGGCGCCATGGCTCCTGCGAGGCGAAGTACCGATTGAGTTGCGAGACGGTCGCCGAGGTCGCGGCCAGCACGTTGTGCAGGGCGAAGCTCTCCATTTCGGTGCGCGCAGCATCGACCAGCGCATAAGCCTCATCGAGCATCTTGCGATCGTCGTCTGTCATTTCCGCGCAGGCCGGTGTGCGGCCTTCGCAGTTCTTCGCGACCATCGACAGCGAACGCTGCGCGAGATTGCCGAGGTCGTTCGCCAGTTCCGCGTTGATGCGGTTGACGATGGCCTCATGCGAGTAGTTTCCATCCTGGCCGAACGGCACTTCGCGCAGGAAAAAGTAGCGCAACTGGTCCACGCCGTAGTGATCGGCAAGCGTGAACGGATCGATGACGTTGCCGACCGACTTCGACATTTTCTCGCCGCGGTTGAACAGAAATCCGTGCACGACGATCTGGCGCGGCAGCGCGACGCCCGCCGACATCAGGAAGGCCGGCCAGAAGACTGCGTGAAAGCGCGTGATGTCCTTGCCGATCACATGCGCATTCGCCGGCCAGAACTTCCAGCGCTCCGCCGTTTCGTCGGGAAAGCCCGCGCCGGTGATGTAGTTGGTCAGCGCATCGACCCAGACATACATGACGTGGCGCGGGTCCCCGGGCACGGGGACGCCCCAGTCGAAGGTCGTGCGGCTGATCGAAAGGTCGTTGAGGCCCCGCTTCACGAAGGCCACGATCTCGTTGCGGTATTTTTCAGGCGTGACGAAATCCGGATTGGCTTCGTAATGGGCGAGAAGCTTTTCGGCATAGGCCGAGAGCTTGAAGAAGTAACTCTCTTCCTCGACCCATTCGACGGGCGTTCCCGTCGGGGCGAAACGCTGTCCGTCGCACTCGGTCAATTCGTCCGCGTCGTAGTATGCTTCATCGCGCACCGAGTACCAGCCCGAGTATTTGGACAGGTAAATGTCGCCGCGCGCTTGCATGCGCTCCCAGATCGCCTGGCTCGCCTGCTTGTGTCGGTCCTGCGTCGTGCGCACGATGTCGTCGGCGCGGGCGTCGAGTTTTTCGCCCATCGCCTCGAACTGTGCCGCGGTCCGGTCGGCCAGAACCTGCGGGGTCAGCCCCTCACGCTGAGCCGTCTGCTGCATCTTCAGGCCATGCTCGTCCATGCCTGTGACGAACAGGACTTCGCGTCCGTCGAGCCGGTGAAACCGCGCAATGGCGTCGGTGGCGATGCGCTCGTAGGCGTGACCGATATGAGGTGCGCCATTGGCATAAGGGATCGCGGTCGTGATGTAGAAGGTCTGGCGCGCCGCCATGAAAGTCCCTGTCGGAAGTCCGGTTCGGATATGGTCCGCCGTCACGAACGAGCGGCGCGAGCGGCTGCGGCGAGATCGGCGAAGATCGACAGGATGAGCGGTCGTCTGTCGAGGTTGAACGCCTCGGTTTCGCGTGCGGACGCGGCAATCTTCTCCCATACCTCGGCGAAGCGCGCAAGGCGGGCGGCTCCCCCCTGCCCCTGGGCCCGGACCTGCGCGTCGATCCATCCGAAAACGGTCGACAGCACCGTCTCGAAATCGTCCGTCGCGTCCCTGCCCGTCAACGTGTCGGCCAGGTCGTGGACACCCGCCAGATCGACATCCGGGAGCCGGTCCAGCAAGCCCTCGAGCCGCCGCGCCAGCACCAGCCCTTTTCCGTCGAGCAGCCGCATGGCGGACCTGACGGAGCCCTGCCCCCGCTCGGCTGCGGCCACGAGATCGTCCTGCGAGGCATTGGCCCAGGGCGGACCCGCCTTTCGCATGGCCTGCAGGATGTCGCCGGGCTGCAGGGGCGACAGGTGCAGCATGCGCGAGCGGGACCGGATGGTGGGAAGGATGTGGGCCGGCCTGTGCGACACCAGCAGAAACAGCGACTTCGACGGCGGCTCCTCGATCATTTTCAGGAGCGCGTTGGCGCTCTGGCGGTTCAGATCATCGACCGAGTCCAGGATGACGACGCGCCACCCGCCTTCCGCGGCCGATTTCCGGAACAGATCGACGATGCGACGCGCCTCCTCGGCGCGAATTTGCGTGAAGTGCTTCTTCGCCTTCGTGTCCCATTCGCGGCGGGAGACCAGCACATCGCCATGCGATAGAGCGGCAATCCGCCTGGAAACGGGATGGGTAGCCGGCACCGAGAGGTCGACGGCCCGGCTGACGGACTCGGACGTCGGGTCGGGGTGCGCCAGCACGAAGCGCGCGAAGCGCCAGGCCAGCGTCGCCTTGCCGATGCCCTCCATGCCGCCGATGATCCAGGCATGCGGCAAACGGTTCGAGCGGTAGGCCTTCAGCAGAGTTTTCTCGGCGGCGGCATGGCCGAACAGCGCCTCGGTATTTCGGGGATGCGGGGCGTCGAGAAAGCGATCGCTTTCCGGCGGAAACTCGATCTCGCGCGGAGCTTTCACGTCGGCAGGCTCGCGACAGCGACGGCCGGGAAGCGGCGACACACGGCGGCCCAGATGTCGGCGGCGACCTCATCGATGCCTTGCGTCGCATCCACGAGCACGCATCTTTCGGGGTGCGCCGCTGCGATGGCGCGAAAGCTGTCGCGCAGGGCCCGGTGAAATTCGATGGCCTCCGCTTCGAAGCGGTCGGCAGCGGCCCGTCCGCGCCGCGCGCCGGCCCTGGCCATGCCTTCCTCAGCGGGAAGATCCAGCACGAAGGTCAAGTCGGGACGCACGTCGCCAATCGTTACTTTCTCGAGGCCGTCGATGAACGTCTCCGACAGTTTTCCGAGCGCGCCCTGATAGGCGCGGGTCGAGTCGGCAAAGCGGTCGCACACCACGAAGGCTCCGCGCTGCAGCGCCGGGCGGATCAGATTGTCGATGTGATCGATGCGGGCGGCAGAAAAGATCAGCGCTTCGGCAGCCGGCCCGAGAGGCGCCACGAGACCCGCCAGCAAAACGTCGCGCAGAGCCTCGGCATTGGGAGATCCGCCGGGCTCACGGGTCGCCACCGTCTCCACGCCGCGCGCGCGCAGCGCCGCGACGAGCCGCTGCACCTGAGTGGACTTGCCGCCCCCCTCTCCACCCTCGAAGGTGATGAAGGCGCCGCGGCCGGCTCCGCCTTTGACTTCAGTCGGCATCACTTCTTCAGAACGTAGGTGCGAAACAATCCGACGCCGAGTTCCCAGCCGGCATCCAGCGCGCGCTGCGAAAGGGTTCCTTCCGGCACCGTTTCGCCGGCGCGGAGATCGGCTTCCAACACCAGCGTCTTGCCACGCAGGACGCGCAATTTGCCGACCTTGGCGCCATCCTCGACCGGCGCCCTGATGGGACCTTCGTAGACCACTTGTCCGGTCAGCCGCTCGCTCGAGCCGCGCGGAACGAGCAGCTTCAGTTCGCGATCTGCGATCAGCGACACGCTCGATTTGGCGCCGCCATAAACCTGCGCGGCGCCGATTTCCACGCCCTTCTCGAACAGGACCTTCGGCTCAAACGTGCGCAGCCCCCAGGTCAGCAGTTTACGCGCCTCGTCGGCTCGTTCGCGCGCCGTCTTTGCGCCATTGATGACGACGATCAACCGCTGCCCGTCAGCCACCGCCGACCCGGCGAGCGCGTAACCGGAGTCATCGATGTTGCCGGTCTTCAACCCGTCGGCGCCGATGTCCATCGTCAGCAGCGGATTGCGGTTGACCTGCCGTATCTTGTTCCAGGTGAACTCTTTCTCACCGAAATAATGGTAGTACTCCGGATAGGTGCGGATGATGTGCTCGGACAGCATCGCCATTTGGCGCACGGTCATCTTCTGCTCGGGATCGGATCGTCCCCAGGCATTCTTGAACGTCATCTTGTCGAAGCCGAGTTCACGCGCCCGCCGCGTCATCAAGCCGGCGAAAACCTCCTCGGTCCCGCCCATTCCTTCGGCGAGCACGATCGCGGCGTCGTTGCCGGACTGGATGATCAGCCCCCGAATGAGATCTTCCACCCGGATGTTGCTGTTGAGCGCGGCAAACATGGCGGAGCCGCCTGAAGGCGCGCCGCCGCGCCGCCAGGCATTTTCAGAAACCGTGAACGTGCTGTCGAGAGTGAGCCGCCCTTCCTTCAGTGCCTTGAAGACGAGTTCGGCGGTCATGATCTTGGCGAGCGACGCCGGCGACGACAGTTGATCGGCGTTTTTCTCGAAGAGCACGGAGCGGCTCTCGGCATCGATCAGGATCGCGCTCTGCACGCTCGTCTGAAAGGGCGTCTGGGCAAAGGCCGACGCGCAGGCAAGTGTCGTCGCGACCACGGCGCAAATCATTGCGCCGGCCAATGGAAGCCGCGAAAAACAAGAAGAAATGACCCGCAAGTCCCCGTCCCTGATCCAGCCTCTGGAAGATTTATCCCGCACCCGACGCCACGAAGTGTGCACCGGGTCTAACCCGGATGCAACGATTCGAGCGGCGCGTCAGGGCTGACGGCGGGGCGGGTCTCGATCCAGCCGAAGCGCATCGAACGGCGTCGGCTGGCGCTGGCTGGGCGCGTAGTTGAGCAGGCTGCGCGGCCGCTGGCCAGAGCCGCCGGTCAGCCCCAGCGAGAGGGGCCGCACGGGCGGCAAGGGTGCGATTGCGGGAAGCGGAATCGTGGGAGGCGCAAAGCTCGAGACTTCGTTGCCGGGCGCCGACGCTACCTGCAGGGGCGCGGGAGACGATGGTCCCAGCAGGGACGCGATGGCCGATTGACGCGGAGCGGCCGCCACGATGGTGGTCTCTTCCGCCATCGGCACGGGCGCGGGCGCGGGAGCCTCGGCGATCATGGTGGGACGGCCGCCCGGGCCTTCCAGATTGGCGGGCTGGCCATCAGTCCGCAGGCTGGCCATCAGGGTCTGGTCGTCCGAGCCGGCGAGGCCCGCCTTGCCTACATATTCGATCTTCACGTCCGCGGTGCCGAAGCGCTTGAAATCCAACGCGTCGGCAACCCTGGACGAGACGTCCATCACGCGGCCGGCATGGAAAGGTCCGCGATCGTTGATGCGGACGATGATCGAGCGACCGTTCTTCGCGTTGGTGACGCGAGCGTAACTGGGCAGCGGCCAGGTGGGATGCGCAGCTGTGACGGAGCGCATGTCATAGACTTCGCCGTTGGCGGTGCGACGGCCGTGAAATGCCGATCCATACCAGGACGCCTTGCCGCGCTGTGCCGTTTTCGTGTCGACCTCGCGGGGGACATAGGTGCGGCCCGCAATCGTGTAGGGCCGGCCGACGAGATAACGCCCACCGCCGCGCGGCACCGCCTGTCCGTCACCGACGACGCGCGGGCTTGCCGAGCCGTACACCGAAGACGGGAAATATTCTTTCGAATTGCTGCGCGCCGCCTGCTGCGGTTTCTGCGCGCAGCCGCCGACCGCGACGACACAGGCAAGGGCCACGAAGCCCAGCCCGGCAAAGCCATGCGGGGGTGACGCAGAAGAACTCGACTTGAACCGAAAAAAACGCATGAGGCGGTACGCAGAACCAGATTTCCACCAGACGGGCATGAACTTCGATCCAACGGTCTCGTGGGTGGCGAGCGAGATGTCGGGATCAAAATCCACGGCGATGCCTACCTTTGCGCGCAGCCGGTTAAGGAAGGGTTTTCCATGGCGCTGAGCATCGGTGCACAAGAGCACGAGTCGTGCGGTCAGGTCCCTGATCTGATGCAGCTAGGCCTTCCAATCGAGGCCAAATTGCGGCAGCTCTGCTGCCAGGCTCCAGCTCGGCCAGCATGGTTCAGCGCCCGATGCGCGCTTTGCCGGCGAGGCCGTCGTCGCGCGTCCAGGCCACCTGATCGCCGGCCTCTTTCCGCAGGGTGAAGCAGAAGGTCTTGCCATCATACCAGCTCGTCCATTTCTGACAGAGCTTGTCGCCCGCGACCCACCACCGACCGCTGTCCTTCGGCGCCATGAAGCGCCCCAGGCCGACGGCTTCACCACTGCCGTCCACCCGCCCGTCGGCCCGGTAGTAAAGTGGAAATTCACCGCCGAGGGGCGTGGCCAGATAGATCCGGCGCCCCGAGACCGTGCGGCCGAGTTCGCCGCCCGCCAGCGACTGGGCACTGGCGAGATCAACGGCAAACATCCCCGAGCCCAGGATCAAGCCTGCGGCGGCCAGCGAAACTCTGGGGTGTCGAAACATGCGTGGCTCCTTCGGATCATTCGGACGTCGGACATACGACGCCAGGCAGCCAACGGTTTGCACACGAGCGCGCGACGACCACGATTGACCCCCGCGTCCACGGGCCCTAGAGACGTGCGGACGAGTCTGCCGCAGCCGTACATGCGCAGTCCGGAGGGGTGGCCGAGTGGTTTAAGGCAGCGGTCTTGAAAACCGCCGTAGGTGAAAGCCTACCGTGGGTTCGAATCCCACCCCCTCCGCCAGCCGGCCACCGCAAGCTACTGACAAACGCGAGCGCTGAAGCCACCGCTTAAAACTAGGGCGCGGTGGATTTTGCCATCAATTGACCTGACCTCGGCCACCGGAAGTTTAGCGTGTTCTGGTTTGGCTTAAAGACTGTTACGATCCCATTCGACTTTTTTTGCTGCACAACGAGGCGCGGCACGTCACCTGGCAGGGAAAATCTTCATGCAAGCCACAGCTCTCGTCACCGCAACCGGGCTTATGCTGATGATCCTCCCGACCACAGCCGCAGAGATCCGGGTCCTGACCGCTGGCGCTTTCAAGCCGGTTGTCGTCGCGCTTGTCCCAGCCTTCGAGCAGCGCACCGGCCATAAGGTCGTGCTCGACAATGATACGGCGGGTGCTCTGACCAAGCGCATAAACGGCGGCGAATTGTTCGACGTCGTCGTACTGACACCAGCAGCCATCCAGCAGCTGGCCAAGGCCGGCAAGGTGATGGATGCGCCGCCACATCGGCTGGCGCGCGTCGCTATTGGGGTGGCAGTGAAAAAGGGTGACAAGGCGCCAGACATTTCCACTGTGGCAGCCTTTCAGGCAGCATTGGAATCCGCGCGCAAGGTCGCGATGATCGATCCAGCGGCAGGCGGATCGAGCGGCATCTATCTGACGCAACTTTTCGATAAATGGGGCATCGGCGACGCCATACGGGCCAAGGCTGTTTTGGTGCCGGGCGGCCTTGTCGCTGAGCGTTTGCTGACGGGTGAGGCTGATCTTGCCCTCCACCAAATCAGCGAGATTCTCGCCGTTCCGGGCGCCGATCTCGTCGGTCCGATCCCGCCCGAAATCCAGAACTATACGGTCTACGCCGGAGGTCTCAGCGCCAACGTACGAGATCGGGCAGCTGGCGAGGCCTTTTTGACAGAACTGTCAGGCGACATCGCTTCTGGAGTACTGAAGGAAAAGGGGATGGAGAGCCCTGGCTCGTAAATTCTGCAAGCAGGTTAGCCCGCTCAGGAGACGAAGACCCCGCATGAAGAGCGCTCCAGAGACAAGGGGACTTGTCGCGCTCCCGCCCTGAGCTAAGTACCGACCGTAGCGCGGCGAACGATGAAACGAAGTGATCCGAGTTCTGATCGTTCGGGTCGCCTCTAAGATCATCTACCCAGAGGCCGACCGTACTCGCTCGACAGCGGAAACGCTGTCATCTTTGCCAAGCTTAAATCGGTCCGCATGCTAGCTGCCGAGGTGAACCACCGCCTGTGCGCGGAGGTAGCATCGGCTACATAGGCTTGAAGCGTTCTGACCTGCGTAACCAATCGGAACAGATCGCTCTGTGAAACCTTTCTCACCTGCAGTCCTCCAAGATTGCGTTGCCGTGAAGCCTCGGTCACTGCGCATGGTGGCCGAGGCTTTTGCATCGCCCGCTCACTATCGCCACTCAGGTTCCATTTTAAGCTCAAGAACGAACTGGGCAGTGTAATATCGCAGGGAACAAGCTCGGGCTTCTCTCAGTTAGCTGCCGCAACTGGAGGACAAACCATGCGTACTTTCATTATTACTGCTGTGTCGGCCCTTACTGTCATTAGTGGTGCTGCAATGGCTCAAGAGGGCGGCGCAGCCGCCGGTGCTGCAACCGGCGCTGTTGGTGGCGCGATCGTGGGCGGTCCAGTCGGGGCCGTGGTTGGCGGTGCTGCAGGAGCCGTGGTCGGCGGCCTTGCGAGCGATGACGAGCGCCGCTTCCGGGAATATACGGTCCGCGAAAAGCGCCCGTCGTATACCTATCGCGAAGACCTACGCGTTGGCGCGACGCTACCTGAGCGCGGCGTCACCTACTATGACGTACCGAGCGAGTACAAAGTTTCGAAGTACAAATACACGATCGTCAACGATCGGCCTGTGCTGGTCGACCCGGGCAGCCGCCGCGTGATCCAGGTCATCGATTGATCTGAAGGGGGCGGCTATCTCGCCGCCCTACTTCCTCTTTCTCAGCAGTTTTTGATTTTTGTCTCGGAATGCCGAGGAGCATACGCAGGTACTTGACGCCGCCAAAAGTCCAACGGTCACCAGTCCTTGTTCGATACTTCTGCTTGTTGAGCATGCTGGCGACTTTCCGGTCCGTGTCGCCGCCAGCCTGGATGGCGGCAACCAACGGTTGGCGCATGCTCTCAGCAAAAGCTCGCACCTCCTCTGTCTTAACTTCCCGAACCCGGATCTTAGGCAAATTTGCACCGTCCATTTATACCTCCGATTGAAGATAAGCGTGCCGCTGCGTGAATACTGAGGCAAACGCAGTCCCATCTGTCGGTTTGGGTCTGTACGGCAGATGAATGAACAGTTGTTCATAATCATTGCTGAGCTTTTTTAGCATTTCACCTTCAGTAAAAATGACCGATGAAGCTACCGCGCGATTATCGGCCTAAGGGCGTCGAACGATGACGAAGATCACCGTATGTCTCGGACTTATCACCCTCTCGCCCGGTCTCGCTTGTGAGTTCGCCATCGCGGAACTGTCAGTCCTTGAGCGAAGTGAGCCCCGTCGCCCCCACTTCAATTGAAGGCAGCACGGATAGTCGTCCGGCTGGGGCCAAGCCGCCGGCAGATCGAGGAAGCGATAAGGCGATCGGCGGCCTCTCGTCTTGCCAGAACAAAAATTCGCGGATATGCACGCGGTTATGGGTGGACGCTCGAGTCTCAAGCCGTTCCAGGCGCTGATCCGGACTCTGGCCGTATTCGCGGCCATGTTCCTGTTCGCTCCCGAGACAGCGTCTGCTCACGGGGGTCATACCCACGCGCGCGGAGTCGTCTCCATCGCGGACGAGACTTCATCGATCGAACTCGCGCCGACGGACGTCACTTTTGGCGTGTTCGAGCGGGATTCCACTTCCGGTGCGACGGCCGTGCCGAATCAAACTTCCGACGTAGACTTTCCCTGCACGGGCGGCTGCTGTCGGGCCGGCGCGTGCTGCGCTGCGGCCATAGCCCTAGATGTTCCAGCAATCGAAGTGCCCGATGCTCACCGATTGCGTCTGGTGACTCAAACTGCCAAGGCGCCGAGCTTCATCGCCGGCTGCATTCTGGAACCGCCAACCACCCTCCTCTGACTTTTGCCGGAAGCCGCCAGGCGGCCGGGCTCACGTTCAGATACAGGGTGATCCACATGTTCAGCCGTTTTGCCGCCATCTGTGCGGCCGCCGCATGCCTTCTTGCCACTCTCGTGGCCTCGACCGCACACGAAGGCCACGATCACGCTCCCGGGCCGAGCGTCGCGACCACCGCCAACACCTCCACGCCGCGAACCGAAGCCGCCTCCTCGGCCTTCGAGGTCGTCGCGGTGCTGGTTGGCGACGAGCTTCGCATCTGGGTCGATACATTCGAGACGAACGAACCCATCACCGGGGCCACCGTCGAGGTGGAAACGCCGGCGGGTCCGGCAAGCGCGGCGGCCACGGCGGATGGCGCTTACGCAGTCCCGGCCCCCTGGGCAAAAGCGCAAGGTCGGCACGAATTGACCTTCACGATCGTCGATGGTGGCAACGTGGACGTCCTGACGGCCGCCATCGACGTTCCTGCACCCGCCGAGGCCCGTCCGTTGAAGACGGAGGGGGCCGCGGCAACGGCGCTCGGTTCAGGAAACGTCCTCGCGGCTGCGGGCGTCGCTGGTCTGCTGCTCGGGGCTGCGACCGCAGGGGCGCTGCGGCGCAGACCCCTGATCTGGGCGCCGGCGCTCGGGCTCGCCATGCTGGCGATGTTCGGCGCCGCACGGTTGTTCGCCCACGAAGGGCATGACCACGGCGAACAGGCGACGGCAATCCAGGTAACGGCAGATCGGGCGCAGATTCTCGCCGACGGCTCGGTCTTACTGCCCAAGCCCAATCAGCGCGTTCTGGCGGTCAGGACAGAATTGGGGGCGGTCGCGCAGCATGCCAAAAGGATCGAGTTGCCGGGAAGGATCATCTCGGATCCGAACCACAGTGGGCTCGTGCAGACCGCCGCGCCGGGACGGCTTTCGCCACCCGAAGGCGGGTTCCCCAGCCTTGGCGCCTCGGTGCGTGCGGGCGACGTGCTGGCCTTTGTCGCGACGCCCTTCCAGGCCATCGACCAGTCCACGATGCGCCAGCAGCAAGGCGATCTCGACCAGCAGATCTCCATCGCTGAACGGAGGCTGGCGAGATACGAGACCCTGCTCAAGACCGGCGCGGTCTCACAAGTCTTGCTCGAAGAGACGCGGCTTCGAATTGCAGGGATTACGAGACCGCCGGCGCGCACTCGACAGTTCGAGGAGCCAGCCGGAGGCCTTGCGGTCGCCGGTCGATGGCGTGATTGCCGCATCGAATGCAGTCGCCGGGCAAATCGCCGACACGAGCGCTGTCGTGTTCCACATCATCGATCCGAAGCGCCTTTTCGTCGAAGCTCTGTCGCATGATGGCTCAGAAGTCGGCGGACAGGCCAGCGCCCTGACGACCACGGGACACAGCCTCCCGCTGACATTCGTCGGCGCGGGCTTTGCAGACCGAAATCAGGCGCGGCCCATACATTACAGGGTCGATGGGGACACGCACGGCCTCAGGCTCGGGCAATTCGTGACGGTGCTGGCGAGAACGGTCGAGGAGACCGCCGGGCTCGCGGTCCCGCGCGCCAGCGTGGTCCGAAGGGGGAACGGTGAAGACATCGTCTACCGGCATGCGACGGCGGAGCGGTTCGAGCCGCGCATCGTGCGCACGGAACCGCTGGACGCTGAGCGCGTGCTGATCGTCGCGGGCGTCGATCCGGGTGCGCGCATCGTCACGCAGGCAGCCGAACTTCTCAACCAGGTGCGGTGAGGCAAACCATGTTCACGTTCCTGGTCACCCAATCCCTGCGAAACCGGCTGTTCGTCATCGCGGCTTCGATGATCCTCGTGGTGTGGGGCGCGTTCACCGCATCGCGCCTTCCGGTCGACGTCCTCCCCGATCTCAACAAGCCGACCGTCACGATCATGACTGAAGCCGAAGGCCTCGCGCCGCCCGAGGTGGAGCGGCTGGTCTCCTTCGTGATCGAAACGCAGATGAACGGCGTGCCGGGCGTGTCCCGCGTGAGATCCATCTCGGGCGTCGGACTGTCGATCGTGTATGTCGAGTTCGACTGGGGCACCGAGATCTTTCGTAATCGGCAGCAGATCGCCGAGCGGCTGGCCCTGGTGCGCGAGCAATTGCCCGCCAACGTCACGCCGCAGATGGGCCCGGTCAATTCGATCATGGGCCAGATCGTGCTGATCGCGCTGACGGCCCCGGACGGCGTGTCGCCCATGGAAGTGCGCGAGACAGCCGACTTCGTGTTGCGGCCCCGCCTGCTGGCCATTCCCGGCGTCGCGCAGGTCATCCCCATCGGTGGTGAGGTACGACAGTTCCGGATCGCCCCAAACCCCTCGGCCATGCGTGCGTTCGGCATCGGCATGAATCAACTGGAGAAGGCGCTCACCCAGTTCGGCGGCAACACGGGCGGCGGCTATTCCGATCAGTATTCACGCGAATTTCTGGTCCGCAACATCGGTCAGACGCTCAAACTCGAAGATCTGGCTGGGCTGGTCGTGGCGACGAACGCGAACGGGCCCGTCTACTTGCGGCAGGTGGCGCAAGTCGGCTTCGCCGCCAGGGCGAAGCGCGGCGAGGCCGGCTACATGGGCAAGCCGGCAGTCATTCTTTCCGTCGAGAAGCAGCCTACCGTCGATACTGTGCGGCTGACCGAGGAGGTCGAAAAAGCACTGGCCCAGATGTCAACGAGCCTGCCTTCGGGCATCAAGGCCGACAACATCCTCTTCCGCCAGGCCGACTTCATCGGCAACTCGATCCGCAACGTCGAGCGGGTTCTGATGGAAGCCGTGGCGGTGGTCGCCGTCGTGCTCTTCGCCTTCCTGCTGAACTGGCGCACGACCGCGATTTCGCTCACGGCCATCCCTGTTTCGGTGCTCACGACCGCCATCGTGTTTCACCTCATGGGCCTGTCGATCAACACGATGACCCTCGGCGGTCTCGCCATCGCGATCGGAGAACTCGTGGACGACGCGGTGGTGGACGTCGAAAACATCTTCCGCAGGCTGCGGGAGAACAGTGAAACGGCTCAGCCTCGACCGGTGTTCGACGTCGTCGTGTCGGCCAGCCAGGAGGTACGCTCCGGCATCGTCTACGCGACCATGATCATCGTTCTGGTGTTCATCCCGCTTTTCGCATTGTCGGGCATCGAGGGGCGATTGTTCGCGCCGCTGGGCCAGGCTTACATCGTCTCGATCTTGGCGAGCCTGCTCGTGTCGATCACCCTGACGCCGGTGATGGCCTATTACCTGCTGCCCTCGATTGCCAGGCGGCATGAGCGCGAAGGCGCTCTCGTGCGAGGCCTGAAGCGAGCCTATGCCTGGGTGCTCCACAGAGCCCTACGACATGGCGGCATCGTGGCTGGCGTGGCATTGGTCGCCGTTGCGGGCGCGGGCTTCGCGGCCGTGCAATTGCCGCGCGCGTTTCTGCCGGCCTTCAACGAGGGGACGCTGACGATCAACACCACCTTTGCGCCCGGCATTTCTCTGGCGGAATCCACGCGCATGGGACTCGTGGCCGAGCGTCTGATTCTGGAGATTCCGGAGGTCAGATCCGTTGGCCGCCGAACCGGCCGGGCAGAACTGGACGAGCACGCCGAGGGTGTCCATTCATCCGAAATCGAGGTCGACCTCAAGCCGTCCGGCCGCCAGCGTGACGCCATCGTGGCCGACATCCGGTCGCGGCTTGGCATCTTGCCCATGGCTGTCAACATCGGGCAACCGATCTCGCATCGTCTCGACCACATGCTCTCCGGCGTGCGTGCGCAGATCGCCCTGAAAATCTATGGAGAGGATCTCGACGCGCTCATCCGCATCGCCGAGGAGATGCGCAAGAGAATGGCCGCCATCCCGGGCATCGTCGACCTTCAGGTCGAGCGGCAGGTGCGCATCCCCCAGATCGAGGTGACGGTGGATTATCGGCGCGCCGCGCTGCACGGGCTGCAACCTGCGGCCATCACCGAGGAATTGCAGCGCCTGTCGAACGGCAAGGTCGTTTCGCGTGTGGTCGACGGCAGTCGGCGCTTCGATGTCGTGCTGCGGCTCGACGATTCCCGCCGCAGCGCGGCAGCGCTGGGCGATCTTCTCCTTCAGACGCCTTCTGGATGGATCCCGGTCCGACAGGTCGCGGAGGTGCGGGAGACCGATGGCCCCAACCAGATCCTGCGCGAGAACGGCAAGCGTCGCATCGTGGTCTTCGCCAACGCGGATGCCTCAGCCGACATGGCGCGCGTGATCGACGACGTGCGCCGCGAAACCTCTGCCGCAGCGCTGCCCGCCGGGTTCTTTACGGCGCTCGAAGGCACGTTCCAGGCACAGGAAGAAGCGAGCCGCACCATCGGTCTTCTGTCTCTGGTCTCCCTCGCGATGGTGTTCGTCATTCTGTACAGTCGCTACCGCTCGGCGCTGTTCGCCGGCATCGTCATGGCCAGCGTGCCGCTCGCCCTTGTTGGCAGCGTCGCGGCTTTATGGATCGCCGGACAGCCGCTTTCGGTCGCCTCGATGATCGGCTTCATCACGCTTACGGGCATCGCCTCGCGCAACGGCATCCTGAAAATCAGCCACATCATCAATCTGACGATCCGCGAGGGTGTGCCATTTGGCAGCGAACTCGTCGTGCGGGGTAGCCTCGAGCGCATGACGCCGGTGCTCATGACCGCACTTTCGGCAGGCGTCGCGCTCGTGCCGCTGCTGATCGATGGCCATGCCCCCGGCAAAGAGATCCTGCATCCGGTTGCGGTCACGATCTTCGGCGGCCTCGTGAGCGCGACTTTGCTCGATGCCTTCCTGACGCCCGTCCTCGTGCTTGCCTTCGGGCGCAAGCCTCTCGAGCGACTGATTGCCGACAGCCGCGCCACGGCGGGCACCCATCCCGGTGCTCACGCAGAAGCCTTCTAGACCATGGAGACCGTTATGATTCGCATTATCCTGACCTGCAGCCTGCTCGTCGTCACACCGGCGCTCGGGCATGAATCGAAGGGGCCGAACGGCGGGCGACAGGTCGACGCGGGAAGCAACCACGTCGAGCTCGTGGTCAAAGGCCCGCTCGTCGAAGTTCACCTCTCCGATGGTGCGGGGAAGCCGCTCGACCCTGCTGCTTACAAAGGTGTGGCCATACTCGTGGTCGCCGGAAAGCCCGTGCGCATCCCGCTCTCGGCGTCGTCAGGCAAGCTGATTGGATCGGCCGCAAACCCGATCCCCAATGCCGTGAAGGGAGCGATTCAACTGACGGACGGAGCCGGCAAGACTTCGCAGGCAAAGTTCGACTGAGGTTGCGGGCCGCAGAAACGGACTTGTTTTTCGACTGACTCAGACTTTCCGGTCCGTGTCGCCGACAGCCGCCATGGCTGCCAACAGGTGACCATGCATGGACTCGGCAAAAGCTTGAACTTCTTCCGTCCTGGCCTCGCGGACGCGCGCACTCGCGTCCGCATCATTGCGGCAATATTCGCGGGCAACATGCGTGTATACATGGCGGATACAGACGAACAACCGCGACTGCTTACGAACATGATTCCGAGATCTGTTTACTGGATTGCAGTATTGTTGAACCTGGCGATCGCAGCCATCGGCTTGGCGAAATGGATCTCCTGCATGCCCGTCGCACACACCGCATTGATCGGTGGCGACATGCGCGAAAGTGACGGATGATCTGTTGTCGAGTTCGGTCGGTGGGGAGGAAGCGAACGATGGTGGATCAATCGGGATTTGGCTTGAGCGGGGGCATTTCGTTGGCGCCTCTTTCGGTGCTGCCTGATGCGTCCTTGAATGCCGAATGCCCGACATATCTTCTGGACACTGCCATTACGCCTCTCGCGCATTTCTTCGTCAGGAACAATGGCGGCTTGCCATCGATCGAAGCGTCTGAGTTGAAAACCTGGACGATCGCCATCGACGGCAATGTCGACAAACCGCAGCGTTTTCGTCTTCCCGAATTACGCGAACGCTTCGAAACGGTGTCTGTCACTGCTGTGCTCGAATGCGCGGGGAACGGCCGGTCCGCGTTCGAACCGAAGACTGACGGACTGCAATGGTCTCGAGGCGCCGTTGCCTGCCTCGAGTGGACCGGTGTTCGTCTTACCGATGTTTTGCGGCATTGCGGCGTATCTCCTGACGCCATCTACACCGGTCATCATAGCCGTGACAAAGCTCCCAACGGGAGCGAACCGGCACTGTCGCGCGGCCTTCCGCTGGCCAAGGCACTGGCGGAGGAAACGCTTCTTGCGTTCGAGGTGAACGGCGAGCCGCTCGGCCTGCTGCATGGTGGACCGCTGCGCGTCGTGGCGCCGGGATTTCCGGGTTCAGCCTGGCAAAAGTGGGTCGAGCGCATCGAGTTGCGCGATCAGGTGCATGACGGCGCGAAGATGAACGGAACGGATTATCGTCTGCCGAGTCGCCCGATCCTGCCTGGCGAACCCGTCGATGAGGCTACCTTCCTCGTCATCGAAGCCATGCCGATCAATTCCTTGATCACGTTTCCGGCGGATGGCAGCGTTCATGAAGCCGGAACGAACGTTGAGGTGAGAGGCTTCGCCTGGTGCGGAGACCATTCCGTTGCGGGCGTTTCCATTTCGATCGATGGCGGGCGTATGTGGCAGTCGGCAGAGCTGGAGCCGGAAGCGCACCGCTTTGCATGGCGCCGCTTCCGCAAATGGATCCCGCTGCATCAACAAGAGACCGAGATCATCGCCAGGGCAACGGATTCATCGGGGCAAGTGCAGCCACTGGGCACTGCCGCATGGAATCCGCGCGGCTACTGCAATAATGGAACTCACAAGGTTCGCCTGCGGACAGGTTGATCCGCCTTGCGGGTGCGGGATAAGAGCGCAATTGCTTTCCTACCGCGATGGCATGCAGCAGAAGGTGCGAACGTCCAAGATGCTCGACGAGATACTCAGATATGGCCAAACCTTCGATCTCGTGCCTCACCTGATCGCTCTCACGACCGCGTACGTGCTCGCACTTCCGATCGGCTGGGATCGGGAGAGCGAGGAGCGCAGCGCAGGCATACGGACTTTCCCCCTCGTGGCGATTGCGAGTTGCGGTTTCATTCAGGCGGCTGAAGGAATCACCCGCGGCTCACCAGAGGCCACAGCTCGCATTGTCGAAGGGCTCATCACCGGCATGGGCTTCATCGGCGGCGGCGCCATCCTGAGATTGAAGGACTCGGTGCGGGGTACGGCAACCGCGGCCAGTCTCTGGGCGACCGGCGCGATCGGCACCGCCGTGGGTCTGGGCGCGTACGACATCGCCATCTTGCTTTCGATCGTGACCTTCATCACGTTGAGAGCGCTGACGCCGCTCAAGCGCGAGCCAACTCAGCAGAACGACGTCGGCGCCGACACCAACGGCCCGGCAGCAAGCTAGCTTCGAAGCGAGAGATCACCATGGCAGGCAAGCCCCAACGCGATATCGAGAAGGATTATCCGCTCCCCGATTTCGTCGAGAAGCTCCGTCGTCTCGCCGATGCCCTGGAACAAGGGCGGCGCTTTGAGATTCAAATTGCCGGAGAAAGGGTCTCCGTTCCTGTTCGCGCCACATACAACATCGAGCATGAAAGAGGCGACGGCGAAGAGGAGATCGAGTTTCAGATCAAGTGGTCCGCCAACTAGGCGAGGCTTCCACCGCACCGGCCTGTGGAGAACGAGCCAGGCGCTTCACATGTTGTTGAAGCCTGGCGGCCTGTCGGCTCGGCGCTGCGTCGGGCGACGCACTCATCGAAATCGATCGCCTTGCATCACCCACTGTAAAGCTTACCGGTTTGTTAACGCCTCCGTCCGCAACCTGCCTGCCAGTCGTTGCGTGCGTAGGAGCATCTCGTGTCACAAGCCGTCTCCCGAAATCCATCGGACCATTCTCCTCTCTGCCCTCCCCCGGTCAGCCGTCGCGCTGTCGCGGTTCTCGTCGCCGGGTTTGCCTTCACGGTCGTGTCAGCTTCGCTCGTCGTCGCAAAGGCCACCGTGCTGATCGACTGGGGCTTCAGCCGACTTTGAACGGCATGCAGGTCATAACCACACCGCCGTCAGCGCGGTGAGAGCGACAAGCGCCAAAAATCCATTCACGACGAGCAGAACGGCCCTGGGCATGCGGCGCACGTCCGGCTCGGGGTCCGTGCCGCCGGTGAAGAGCTGCCGCCATATGCCTGCGACAAAGCAGAAAGCGCTGAACAGGACCAGGATCGTCCCGGCGCCGAGGATCATCCAGTCGGGCACGGCGCCCTGCAGGAGCTTGTCGGCGCCGAGGCCGCTCGCGAGCGCGACGAGTCCTGTTCGGACCCAGGCGGCATAGGTCCGCTCCGCGGCGTAGATCGTTCGATCCATGGCAAGCTGTGTCGTCCGTTCAGCGCTCGACATGGTCGACTGCGCAGCTGCAGCCGTGTTCTGGGCCGCGTGTTTCGTTGCGACAGCGCTATCCTTGATCTCTTTCTGTGGACTTCCAGCACCAGTGTTTCGATCTGTCATCACGTCCTCCGCTCAAATCGGCCTTCTTAAGACGCCGTTAACCACGGAGGCCGTCGTCTTGCCTTCTGAAGCAGGAGACGCCGCAAATGGTTCGCGCAAACAGATTGAACGACGAGACGCCACTCGCACAAAACCTGGCGAAGATTCTGCACCAGTCGTGCTCAGAGGCCGTCGAAGAAGCGCGCCACATGTCGGCCGACGACCGCGCCGAGCTGGCCGTTTTCTGCTACTCGCGCGCGCACTTGCGTGACAAAGGTCTGGCGATGGCCGCTCTCTGCGCACCGGAGGTGCTTGCGCTGAAGTCGAGCAATGAGATCGCAGCCAACATTCTGGCGCAAGCGGCTGCCTTCGCTCAGGTGACCCCCAACAGGGTCAGCCTGCATTACCCCCGGGTGTCACTCGCGTACGGTCATCATGTCTAGGAGCCGCCGGCTCGCGTGCCTTGCGGCCGGGAGCTTCCTGGTCCTGATAGCGCCGAGCGAAGCGGCGGAGCTCCCCTTGGGATGTTTTGAGCGCACCTATTCGGCTCGACACATGCAAAACAACCCAACGCAGACCGTCAGACGGCTCACCATCGAGATCGAGACGTCGCGCTACGGGCATGCGCAGATCGATTTCGGCATGAAAATATGGGTCAAAGGCGAACGTCGGATCTGGCGCGCGGGCGGACAGTGCGAGGCGGTCGAAGGGGAATGGCGCTGCAGGCCGGACACCGATGGCGCGCCGAAAGTCATATTCAGAGTCTCCGAACCAGGGCTTCGCGCTCTCAATCGCGGGCACCTGCAAATCTTCGATGACAAAACCGGACCGGACCTGAACACACGGAACTTGTATCCACCGGGCGACGGCGCCTTCCTCCTCACGTCACGACCCCTCTCCATATGCCGCACGCGTGCGTGATGGGTCCGATACCGCAGCTGTCCGGATCGAAGAGAGATCCGGCATGAGCGGGTTCATTGCGTTTTCCAGGCCAGCAGCCGCATCGCGTTCGCCGTGACCAGCACGGTGGCGCCGGTATCGGCCAGGATGGCGGGCCACAGGCCTGTTATGCCCAGCAAGGTGGTGACGAGAAACACAGCCTTGAGGCCCAGCGCGAGTCCAATATTCTGGTGGATGTTGCGCATCACGGCGCGCGAGAGCGCCATCAGATCAGGTATGTCGCCGACGCGGCCATGCAGGACCGCCGCATCGGCGGTCTCCAGCGCGACATCCGTGCCGCCGCCCATTGCGATGCCGACATCGGCCGCCGCGAGCGCGGGGGCATCATTGATCCCGTCGCCGACCTTGCCGACGGTGTGTCCCGCGGCTTGCAGTTCGCGCACGATGCGAAGCTTGTCCTCCGGCATGAGTTCGGCACGGGCCTCGATCCCGAGTTCTGCCGCGAGGGCAGCCGCGGTGCGGGCGTTGTCGCCGGTCAGCATCAAGGTGCGAACGCCAGCCTTGTGCAATCGCGCGAGGCCGGCCGCCGCATCGGCGCGCAGTTCGTCGCGCAGGCCAATGATCCCCGCGACCTCGCTGCCCGCGACCAGTACCGAGACGGTTTTGCCCTGCGCATGCAGGCCCGCCACGAGTCGTTCGAGTTCAGGTGTGAGAGATGCGCGCTGCGCGGCGGCGCGGGGAGAGCCAAAGAAGACACGTTCTCCGCCAATGCCGCCCTCCACGCCCTGCCCTGCCACGGCTGCTGCATCGAAAGCCGGCGGCACCGGCACGCCGTCTGCGGCGGCCCGGGCGAGAACCGCGAGGGCGAGCGGGTGCGTCGATCCTTTCTCGAGCGCTGCCGCGAGCGATAGTAGCTGCCGCTCGCTGCGCGCGGCGGCGATGAGATCGGTGATCACCGGCTTGCCGGCCGTCAGCGTGCCGGTCTTGTCGAAGGTGATGACGTCGAGGCTGCCAAGCCGCTCGAGCACGGCGCCGCCCTTCATCAACAAGCCACGCCGCGCGCCGGCCGACAGACCTGCGGCAATCGCGGCCGGCGTCGAGATCACCAAAGCGCAAGGGCAGCCGATCAGGAGGATCGCCAAACCCTTGTAGATCCATTCGCTCCAGGCGGCTCCGACGAGAAGCGGCGGCGCCACGGCGACCAGCGCGCCGAGTGCGAGAACGGCCGGCGTATAGATTTTCGAGAAGCGATCGATGAAGCGCTCCGTCGGCGACTTCGACTCCTGCGCGTCCTCGACGAGACGGACGATGCGCGCGATGGTGTTGTCCTGCGCCGCAGCGGTGACGCGAATGCGCAGCACCGCCGTGAGATTGATCGTGCCGGCAAAGACGCGATCCTCCTTCGTCCTTCGGCGCGGCACGCTTTCGCCGGTGACGGGCGCTTCATCGATCTCGCCCTCGCCTTCGGTGATCACGCCATCGGCCGGAATGCGTTCTCCGGGCCGGACCATGATGCCGTCGCCAACCACGAGGCTTTCGGCGGCCACTTCGCGCGTCTCGCCGGCGCGCTCCAAAAGCGCGGTGCGGGGCGCGAGCGCCGCGAGAGATTGAATGCTGCGCCGCGCGCGGCCGGCTGCCACGCCCTCGAGCATCTCGCCGATGAGGAACAGCAGCACGACGGCAGCGGCCTCCTCCTCGGCTCCGATGACGACCGCGCCCAGAGCCGCGATGGTCATCAGCATTTCGATCGAGAAGGGTGTCCCGTAACGTGCAGCAGTCACGGCCCGCCAGGCAATGGGTGCAAGCCCGATGACGAGCGCGACCAGAAAGGCGATGCGGGCGAATGGCGGGTGGACCATGCCGGCGAGGTAAGCGGCCACGAGAGCCAATCCGCAGGCTGCCGTCAGACGCGCTTTTCGGCTGGACCACCAGGGTCCCTCGTGGGCTTCGTGCGCGTGATGGCGCCCAGGAGCGTTGTCACCGGCATGATCGTCACGCGAATGCCCACGCATGGCGAGCGCCGATGGATCATCCTGCCGACGGCCGGGCACGGGCGCGTCCGCCGCAGGCTCTACGCCATAGCCGAGGTTGCGCACGTGCCGGAGCACCTGCGATCGATCCAGGGCATCTCCATGCTCGATGCGCAAAGCCCCGGCCTGGACCGATACGGCGACATCCTGCACGCCCGGGATCCGGCGGACCGCCGTGTCGATCTTGGCGGCGCAGCCGGCACAATCCATTCCGGTGACCCGAAAGCGGCTGACACTCGTCGGCATGGCGTTCTCCTTGAAAGTCGACGCGCCGGAGGCTACTTCCTCTAGTGGCTAGAGGAGCAAGCCGAAATGCAGCCAGGCATGACCATCGGCGAAGCATCGCGCCGTTCGGAGGTAAAAGTCCCGACGATCCGCTATTACGAACAGATCGGACTTCTGCCGACGCCTACCCGCACGGACGGAAACCGCCGTCTCTATGAGGACGCGGACCTGCGACGGCTTCGGTTCATCCGGCATGCCCGAAATTTGGGGTTCGACATCGAGCCGATCCGTCAATTGATGGCCATGGCGGACCATCCCACGCGATCGTGCGCAGAGGCCGATCGGATTGCGCAATCGCATCTCGCATCCATCGACGATCGGATTGCACGCCTCACCGCGCTGCGTGCCGAGATTTCCCGCATGGCGGACTGTTCGCAGGACATGGTGCGCGAGTGCCGCGTCATTGAAGTGCTGGGAGATCATGGCTCGTGTCTCAACGCTGAGCATTGATGGCGGGTGACACGAGATAGAATTCAACGTTGTGCCTGCGGTCGCAAGTGCCGGTCGCGTTCCGGGCTATGTCCTCAGTTCTCTGAGTCCAGGTTCACGACGATCATGGCTTCAGCGTCTTTCGCTTTGGCTTTGTTGATCACACTATTCGTGTAACGCAGTGCATCCTCGCGACTTGGCAGAGTCTTGAGATCAAGGATGCTGTCTTCGTGAGATGTAATGACAACTTCAAATGCGCCAGCCTGTGCCGATGATGCCTTGATCCTGATGAACAGACCCAGCTCTTCCTGCTTACGAAAGAAAGTCGGCAGGCGCGATCGGGTTGGATTTGACATCTCAAGTCGGTCCGCAGTGTCTCTGGCCGACGACATTGGCGGTCACTGAGTTGTACGGTGCACGATGGGACTGCCACTTCGACAATAGCAAGCTGAGCAATGGAGATTGTTTGCAAGAGGCTTGATGTAAGCTCAAGCAGGGAATTGCTTCGAGCGGGCGACCGGTAGGCGTTCGCTTGCAACGAAGTCCGAATGATCTCGTTGCGAATGCAACTCATGACTCATCTGGGCGCTGACTGTGCTGGATCCGAACCGAGGTCGCACATGCCGCAGTATCACTTTCACACGTTGCGTGATGGGAGACGCATCGAGGATCTGGAAGGGGGTTGCTTTGAAAGCCTGGAGGCAGCCACGGATGAAGCGGTGCTGGCTTTGCGCGAACTCCTCGGGGATGAATTGAAAAGCGGCCGGCCCATCAGTCCAACGACAATCGAGATTGCTGACGAGACCGGAAAAGCGCTCAAGCAAGTGCCGTATACGAGAGCACTTGGCGACCGGAGCGATCTGCGCTGAACTGGGCCGGTTCGTTTCATGTCACCAGGGCTCCGCGAACGAAGCGCTCATCAAAAGACCAGCGACGGCAAAAGCCATCATCGGCCTTTTCACGAACACTCCGTTCGAAGCGTGAAAACGCCTACTTCAAAGACAAGGCCAGTCCGCTGAGATCGAGGCTGACGATCAAACCCGCCTGCTCTCCACTCAACTCAAGCACGGCGCCTTTTTGGTTGGTGAGGATGATGGCCTGGGCACCCCGTCCGACGGCAGCGCCGGCGCCTGCCTGGGCATAGACCCCAGAGACGTCGGACGGACGGCGAATGTTTTTGACGACGCCGCGGAAACGCGTCTCCGAGGCGCCGAAGGTGAAGCCGTAACTCAGGCCTCCGACGGAGAGCGGATATCTCCGGCCCTGAAACGTCAGCACGCCTTCGCCGACCGATCCGCCGACTACGAAGCCGGCCTTCAGGATCCGGATGCGGATCGAGCCGTTGTCGGCGTTCGCAACCGTCACTGTGCCGAAAATCGCCGCCAGGGCGACCAGACCGACTCTGAAGTTCGAGAATACCTTCATTGCAACTACCTCTCAAATCAAGACTTGGGCTTCACGGCTGGGTTCGCCGGTCGAATCCACCAACATCACGATCGACGTAGATGGTCGGACCCGCGGGAGCAGAGCCAGCGTGACTTTGGGTAACGGCCAGATCGGTTCTTCGTTCAGCCTGCCGCTGACATTGCTGCTCTCGCGCCAAAGATCGCCTCGGACCTGAGATGCTGAAGGCGCATCGTTCGGACCGATGGCAGCCATTGGAAGTTCCGATGGCGTTCGGCGCTTACGAGAGGAACACTAAGCACGTGCGCATGTTGAGGCTCGCGATCAGGCAGTTGCCTGTGTCGCCAGTCAGGAGCCGACCATGTTCTTACGGGTAGACAAGTTGCAGATCGAACTTCCCGCTCCCCTGAAAGCGGACCCGAATGCCGGGGCTGCTCTGCAGGAATTGCTCGGCGGCAAGTACGGCGAAATGTCGACGCTCGGGAACTACATGTTCCAGAGCTTCAACTTCCGCAGCAAGCACAAGCTCCGTCCATTTTATAGCCTGGTTGCAGCCATTACGGCGGAAGAACTCGGACACGTTGAACTCGTCAGCAATGGCGTCGCGATGCTGAACAACGGTCCCGACAATGATGACGACGAAGTCAATGGCGGTGACATTTCGGACGCGCCCTTCGCCGATATGGCGGACATTCGCCTGGCTGCAAGCTTCTACTCCAATGGCGGTGGCGCGACGCCGGTGAACAGCAATGGTGCATCCTGGAACAACGATTTCATCACGACGACCGGAAACGTCGTCTTCGACCTGTTGCACAACTTCCACCTGGAATGCGGCGCTCGGCTGCACAAGCTGCGCGTCTACGAATCCTTGACTGACCCAATGGGCCGCGAAGTTTGCGGCTACCTTCTCGTTCGAGGCTCCGTCCATGCGCATGCCTACGCGCTCGCGCTGAAGAAGATCACGGGAGTCGACATCGACAAAATGCTGCCAACTCCAAACATCAATCTCGACAAGATCCCCGAATGCCAGAAATACCTGGGCGAAGGCTCGCACCGGAAGCTCTATACGTTCAGCGAGAACGACTACAAGGAGACGTCGAGCATCTGGGGCAACGGAGAAGTCGCGCTCCCCGGCGATCCTCCGGGAGAACTTCACGTTGTCGAAGGCATGCCGGACGGCGGCAAGATCCATATGCTTTCCGGAATACCGTCCGCATTTTCGCCCGACTATGCTCCTGAGGAAATGATGGAGATCGCCCAGAAGCTGTACAAGGCGTCCCGCTAAAGGGCCTCCCCGAGCGGCGCGTTCTGTTCAAGCGGTACGCGCCGCAGCGACCCCGCCCCGTCCGGCGAAAAAGAAGTCCGGCTTGTGCGTTCAGCGCCAAAGCACGATGCGTCCTCCGGCGTCCGCGCCCGAAGCGCCTTCGCCTGGACCCTCAAAGGCGCCAGTCCTGATTCCTTGATTCCGTAACTACCCGTCCAATGCGGGCGCTCTATGCATCGACGCGCCGCCTCCCCGCGAAGGCGGCGCTCAGATCCGCAGGCTAGCCGGCGTCAGCCTTGATCGATCGCGTCCTGGTTCCGCATGGGACCCGCCGGGGCGGGCTGAACCGCACGGTCGGTGACACCGAGAGCCTTCTCGACCGCCATCCAGATCGCCGCCAAAGCGAAGATGAGCACGACCGCGCATATTGTGAAGGTCAGGATTGCCATGAAGTTCATTTGTCTCCCCCTTGTTGTTTTGTCACAGGCGCATGCTGCGCCGAGACGGCCGGGAGGGCAAGCTTCACGCTTACGCCGAGACGAAATCAGCTTTCATCTCGAGGCGGAACTGCGCCGGATCTGCCGGATACCAAGTCACGTGCCGGCCTGCCGCGTCGGCTAAGCGGGTTGCCGACATCGCCCATCCGGAATCTTCTGGCCAGTCCATTCCACTGCGATACACTCGTGTCGGCCGCGGAAACAGCGGCACAAGGGAGAAGTCGCCATGGGGCTCAAGATTCGACAGGCACGGGCCATCGCCGCAGCCTCGGCATTCGCACTCGCGTCTGCGGCCCACGCTCAGGTGGCAACTGCACCCGCCATCGACGCGGATGACATCGGTGGCGTCGTCAGCGGCCCAAAAGGCCCGGAAGCCGGTGTCTGGGTCATCGCCGAGACCCGAGATCTGCCCGTCCGGTTCATTCGCATCGTTGCGACCGACGACCAGGGTCGTTTCGTGGTGCCGGATCTCCCCAAGGCGAGCTATGACATCTGGGTTCGCGGCTACGGACTGGTCGACTCCGACAAGGTGAAAGCCGAACCCGGAAAGTCGCTGAGTCTGACGGCGAAAATCGCCCCCGATGACGCAGCGGCGGCGCATTACTATCCGGCCATCTACTGGTTTTCGATGCTCAAGATTCCGGGTGCGGACCAGTTTGGCGGCAAGAGCGACATTCCCGAGAAGATCAAGCAGACCGACTGGCTGAACCTTCTGAAGAACAACGGCTGCGTGGGTTGCCACCAGCTCGGCCAGCTTTCCACACGCACGATCCCGAAATCACTCGGCGAATTCGCCAGTCACGAAGAGGCCTGGTTGCGCCGCGTCCAGTCCGGCCAGGCCGGCGAGTCGATGGTCAACATCATTGCTGGCGAACTCAATGCCGTTCCGGTCAAGTATTTCGGCGACTGGACGCAGCGGGTCGCCAATGGCGAACTTCCCAAAAGCAAGCCGCAACGTCCGCAGGGCGAGGAACGCAACATCGTCGTCACGCTTCGCGACTGGATGACGGAAAAGCATTACATCCACGATCTGATTGCGAGCGACAAGCGCAACCCGACTGTGAACGCCAACGGGCCTCTTTACGGCTCGCCTGAATATTCTTCCGACATGATGCCGATCCTCGATCCGGTGAAAAACGTCGCGACGACGTTTCAGATGCCCGTGACAGCGGACACGCCGGAGGCGCTCGGGCCGGGCCATGCGGCGAGCATCGATATTCTGGAGCCTTCGCCCTATTGGGGAAGCGAAAAGCTCTGGACCTCTCGCGCCAACAACCACAATGCGATGTTCGACGCGAAGGGGCGTGTCTGGATGGCCGCTACCGGACATCCACCGCAAAACCCGGATTTCTGCAGGAAAGGCTCGGAACATCCCTCGGCCAAAGTCGCGCCGATCGAGCGTACGAACCGCCGCGTCACCATGTTCGATCCGAAGACGCAGAAATACGTGGCGCTTCAGACCTGTTTCGGCGCCCACCACCCGCAGTTCGGTTTCGACAAGGACGAAACGCTGTGGCTCTCGGGGGGTGGCGCAGTGCTCGGCTGGGTCAACACCCGCATATGGGACGAGACCGGTGACGTTCAGAAGGCGCAGGGCTGGACGCCGATCGTTCTCGACACCAACGGGAACGGCAAGCGCGATGCCTATACGGAGATCGGCAAGCCGGCCGAAGAGGGCAAGGACCGCCGCATCCAGGCGAACTTCTACGCCATCATGCCGCATCCGACCGATGGCTCCGTCTGGGGATCGATCCGCGCCAACCCGGGGGCCGTCGTGCGCGTTCAGCCCGGCGACAATCCTTCCGAGACGGCGGTCGCTGAAATCTACAACGTGCCCATGCCGGGGTTCGGCGTCCGGGGCGGCGACATCGACAAGAAGGGCGTCGTGTGGGTTTCGCTCGCCAGCGGCCACATCGGTTCGTTCGACAGATCGAAGTGCAAAGGCCCGCTGAATGGACCCAAGGCCACGGGCAACCATTGCCCCGAGGGTTGGGCCTTCTACAAATATCCCGGGCCGGGCTTCGAAGGTCTGGGCGATAACAGCGCCGAGTCGAGCTATTATACCTGGGTCGATCAACACAATATTTTCGGCCTTGGCGAAGACGTCCCCATGTCGACCGGCAATCTCAACGACGGCCTCATTGCCTTCAAGGATGGCAAGCCGATCACGCTGCGGGTGCCCTACCCCATGGGATTTTACGCAAAAGGCTTCGACGGCCGCATCGACGACCCGAACGGCGGCTGGAAGGGCCGAGGCCTGTGGGCCGCCAATGGCGACCGGACGCCCTGGCTGATCGAAGGCGGCAAAGGAAGCAAGCCGCTTGCGGCACACTTCCAACTTCGTCCAGATCCGCTGGCGAAGTGAGCTTCGATCAGTCGGGGGACGTGTGGACCACCCGTCCCCCGACGACCGTGAGAACGGACTTGATCGAACCGATCCGCTCCACCGGAATGCTCATGAGATCCGCGTCCAACACGGCGAAGTCGGCCAGCATTCCACTGGCAATCCTCCCTCGCTCGGTCTCCGCAAAGGCGAAATAGGCCGGGCCTTCCGTCCAGAGGCGCAGGACCTCGTCTCTTGACGGCAATTCCGCTGCCGTGCGGGTCTGCTGACCATCGACGGTACGGCCGTCCAGCATCCATTGCATCGCCACGAAGGGATTGGCGGACATCACGCGCGTCGCATCCGTCCCTGCAGCAACCTTGAGACCCGCGCGGAGCGCGCTTCGCAGCGGTGGCGCAACCTCGCGGCGCGCAGAAGACATGGCGCGGAGGAAGGCTGGAGCCGCGAAGTAGAGCGCATTCTGGGTCAGCCATCCGAGCCCGACCTCCTGCAACTCGACGATCAGCCTGGCGTCCGCGTCGTGCAGATGCGCGATCGACCAGCGGAGTCGCCGTCGTTCCGTCGTGTCCCCGACGCGAGCGAGAGCCCCGAGAAGATGGTGCGCAGACGCCTGGTTGTTCCAGTGAACGGTCATGGGGATGCCGGCCGCGAGCGCCCAGCGGGCCACCGCTTCGAAGGCGGCGATGTCCGCAGAATCCGGCGTGTCATTGTTGTACATGCCGAACGTGACGCGTTCGCCGATGCCCCGGAAGCGCAGGAAGCGATGGCCCGACCCGATCGGCTGACGAGCCACGACGTCCTGGAAGAAAGCCAGTTCCGTGCCGCGTCGCGGTGCGCTGACGAAGTAATCGACCCGCAACGACAAGAGATCCGCGCTCGCAAGGTCCGACACCACGCGGTAATCGACAGGCGCGAGATTATGCCCACCCGGATCGATGACGCCGGTGATCCCATAGCTGTTGAGCTTTGCGAAAAAGGCACGCGTTCCAGACTTGCGTGTGTCGATCGACGATTTCGGCAGCCGCTCCCATAGCGCCGCGACGGAATCCACGTCTCCGGTGAGCCAACCGCTCGGGTCTCCCGCCGCGTTGCGCTCGAACTGAGTTCCGTCCGGCGGGTTTTCGAGATCTATCCCAAGTTCGCTTTGCGCCGCCTCAGACAGGAAGACCGCGCGGTAGAACAATTGCAGATAGACACGCCGACCCGGCGCCGCCGCTTCGATCTCTTCGCGCGTCGGTCTCCTGGCCTCCGCGAACTGCTGCGGCGTCCAGCCTCCCGCGACGACGATCCAGCGATCTGGATCCGTCGCCGAAGCGGCGAACGCCAGGCGCGCCATGGCCTCGGAGATGGTGCGTGCGCCCTCGAAGCTGACGTCCTCGTCGAACGTCAGACCCGCGCGGATTGCGTGAATATGCGAGTCGATCAGGCCTGGAACGATGGTGCGTCCGCCCGCATCGATGATGCGCGTCGTCGGGCCGACGATCGTTTGTGGCGCGCTGGCGTCGTAGACGCCCAGGATGCGGTCCCCCCGCACCGACATCGACCTGGCGGCGGTCAGGTTGCGATCCAGCGTCACGATCTTGGCGTTGACGATGAGCAGGTCGGCGATATCCGCGCTTGCCGCGGGTCGCGCGAGAAGAAGCGCCAGGCCGAGCCAGACGGCTCCTAACGCTTCTCGAAAAGACACTCGATCTCCGTGGCGGCCTCCGGGTCCTTCGAAACACGTCGTCTTGAAAGATCGATCAGTTCGTAGCCTGACAATTCGCACGAGACGCTGACTTGTGCGGGATCGATGCCCTTGCCGAAACCGCGCATGCTGAAGCGTCCCTCGTCGTTTGTGTTGACGAAAAGAGGCAATGGCGCGCCCTTGAGCTGAGCACGGATGCGCACGCCCTCGATCGGCTGGCGACTTTTGATGTCGAGCACTTCACCGAAGAAGGGTGCGCCGTGTTCAGTGTCGCCCATGATGGCTTCGAGATCGGCGCCTCCCGCGAAGGCTGGCCCCGACGCCCCGAGGGCCGCCCAAGCCAAACATAGGATGATTCGGATCTGCATCGATTGGCTCCGACCGCGTCCATCGATGCTATCCTCAAATCAGCAACGCGAAAAGCGCCCGGACTTGCATGCCGACGGAGGCCGGACGAAACTCAGCTGAACGGGGCAAGGCGGCAACAGGCACGCTGGCCCGGGAGGACGCCGGTGACGACATTCCTGCTGATCCTGCATGGACTCTGCGCAGTCGCCTTGCTGGGCGGACTGACCCATCAGGCCCTCGCGGTGCTTTGGCCATCCCGTGGCGGAGCGGGTTTCACCAGCGCCTACCGGGCGGTCTCCGCAGCCCGGTTCACGAATGCCAACATCGCCTTCTTCGTCACGACGTTCGTTCTGGGCGCGGTGCTCTATCCGCCCTACCGCATCGCGGTCCGCACCTGGATCGAACGCGCGCGGCTTTGGCACATCAGCGGCCTCTTCGAATATAAAGAGCAGGCCCTGGCCATCGGCTTGGCGATGCTGCCGTTCTTCTGGCTGGTCTGGCAGGATCCGAAAGACGAGTCGATGGCCGTCGCGCGCAAGTGCGCCACCGCCATCCTGTGCCTGATCGTCTGGTACGCCTTCATCGCCGGACACATCGTCAACAATGTGCGGGGGCTGTTCGGGCAATGAACGTCACCAGAGTTTTCGGCCTGTTCGCAGCGGTGTTCGCCATTGCCTACACGATCGCCTTCGAGTGGCATTGGGAGCTGTTCAGCTACCATCCGCGCACGGGTGAATTCGGGTGGGGCCAGCAAGTCTCCCGTGGCGGCCCGGTCATGCATTGGTACGGAGCCCTCGCGACGGGGGCTCTCGCCGCACTCGCGGCCTGCGCGGTGGCCTTGCCTTTCACCCGCAGCCGCAAGCTCCCACTCTGGCTCGGATGGGCGGTGCCCCTGGCCTGCATCATCCTCTGGGGCTGGCTGCTGCGCGGGTTCTTCCAGAGATAGCGCGACCAGAGAGAGGGCTGCGCTCCAGGAAACATCGAAAGTCAGTCGCCGCCGCGCGAACCATCAGCTGGGCCTGCCGCCTGCGGAACGCCGAGGCTCGAGAAAATCTCGCGGGCGAGTTCGAGGCGCCCGGCAGTCGCGTGGTTGCGATTGGCGAGCAGCACGATGGCGATCCTGCGTTCTGGGATGAAGGCCACGTAGGCACCGAAGCCGTTGGTGGCGCCTGTCTTGTTGACGATCGCACCGGCGTCCGGACGTTGTGGGGGGACGATCGGCTCGACGGGTGTGGACTTCAGCGTCATGTCCTCGCTGTTGCCGGCGACCAGTCGTGCCCAGCCGGCTTCTGCCGGATACCATTCCCAGATGAGCGCCTGCGTCAGAGCGCCGGACTTGTAGTGTCCTACCTGCGTGGACCGAAGCGCGCGGCCGAGCGGCGTCGTCGCGGCTTCGGCATCGAGTTGCGCTTGCAGAAAGCGCAGCAAGTCGCCGGCCGTCGTGCGCAGGCCGTAGGCTTCGCGCGCGAGCGGCGCCGCGCTGAGCCGCACCTCGCCTCCGTCGCGCCGGTAGCCCTGCGCTTCTTCTACCCGCTGACTTGTGGGAACGTCGTAGTCTGTGTGGAGCAGACCCAGCGGCTGCAAGACGAGCTTCTGCATCAAGGTCGCGAAGTCGCCCTGTAGCGCGCGGGCCGTGGCCATGCCCAAGAGCCCGATGCTGGGGTTTGCGTAGCTGCGGGTGCTTCCCGCCGGCGCGTCGGGCTTCCAGGACCTGTAGTACGCAATCAGCTCAGCGTGCGACCTGACGGACTCAGGGAGCTGCAGCGGCATGCCGCCCATCGTGTGCGTGGCGAGCTGGAGCAGAGATACATTGTCGAACTGGCTGCCCTTCAGTTCTGGGACATGTCGACTGGCGGGATCGTTCCATCCGGCTTTCCCGCCTTCCACGGCAAGCGCCGCGAGAGCAGCCGTGAAGGTCTTGCTGATTGAGCCGATTTCGAAAAGAGTCGACCCGTCGACCTTCGTGCCTGTTTCCCGTGAAGCCAGCCCGAAGGGGAACACGCGAGCGCCGGACGGTGTCAGCACGCCGATCTGCAACCCTGGAGCGCCGTTGCGCTTCATGAACCTGAGAGCCGCAGTCTCGATCCGACGTTCGTCCAACGTCTGCGCGGACGCAGCGGTCGCGTGAGCGACTGCGAGCGCCCCGGCTCCCGCCATCAAGGTTCTGCGGTCGATCATCATCTGAAACCTTTGACGATGCGGCGCGGCATCTTTGTGGCGAAAAGACTTCCATCTTTTGCTTCTCGCCAGCGGTTTTTTGCGAAGTCTCAGCCGCCACTGATGGCCGTAAGAATGAACACGTCCGTGCCGGACCGGAGCGGGGTCTCGAGCTTCGCCCGTTGACCGTCGACGAAGACGTTGATGTGGCGGCGAATGGCCGGCCGGCTGTCGCGAATGCAGTCGGCCATGCCGGGCCAGCGTTGGTCGAGCGCGTCGATCATCGAGGCGACGTCGCTGGCTTCGAGGCTCAGGCGCGAGGGGGCCGTGGGGAACATATGCAGTAGCAAGGGCGGCAGCCTGACGTCGATAGTCGACGGCCCGGATGTCATTCCCCGGCTCCGCCACTCTCCACCACCAAGGTCTCCACGGAGGAAATCATCGGCAGATCCTGGGCGATGCAGGTCCAGGTATCGCCCTCGTCGGCGCTCGCATAAACGCTCCCGGAGGTCGTGCCGAAATAGACGCCGGCCCGGGCCAGCGTATCGGTCGCCATGGCCTGCCGCAGTACGCCAAAATAGGCGCTCGTCTGCGGCAATCCCTGGCGCAGATCGCGCCAGGTTTCGCCGCCATCCGTCGTCTTCCAGACGGCCGCCTTTGCCTCAGGCATGAACCGCCCCTTTGTGTCGCCGTTGAGGGGCATGAGGTAGAGCGTGTTCGCATCGTGCGGATGGGCGGCAGCCGGAAAGCCGAACGAGGACGGCAACCCCGATTCGATGCTCGCCCAGCCCCGGCCTCCATCGTCGCTGCGATACATGCCGCAATGATTTTGCTGATAGAGGCGACCGGAATTGGCCGCCATGACGAGGCTGTGCACGCATTGGCCGAATTCCGGATATTTTTGCCCCTCCGGCATGAAGTCCGCTCGTGTGCCCCGGTTGCGGGGCTCCCACGTCCGGCCGCCATCGGCCGTGTGGAAAACGCCTGCGGCCGAGATGCCGATCCATAGTTGCTCCGGATCGTCGCGGGCCGGCACGATGGAATGCAGGATCAACCCTGCCCCGCCGGGGTTCCATTCGGGCCGTGACGGATGTTTTTGCAGACCCTCGACGTGCGTGAAGGTCGCGCCCTGATCGTCGCTTCTGAACAAGCCAGCGGGTTCGACTCCCACGTAGAGTGTCTCGTCTCGAACCGCGAGGCTCCAGACAGTCTTGATCGGCACGGCTCCGGCTTCGTTGACCAGGCCCTCGCGCGCATGGGTCCAGGTTTCTCCCAGATCGGTCGATTTCCAGACCGCCGGACCGAACCACTCGCTGCCACCGCCCGCGTAGATCGTTCCATTGCGGGGGTCTCCAACGGCGTGCTGGATCGGCCAGGTTTCGCAAAATGGGCCGCGCAAATCCCAGTCCCGTCGCGAGACATCGCTTTCGAGGATGAACACGCCCTTCTTGGTGCCCAGCAGAACCAGAACGCGCTGTGTCATGCGATGCCTCCCGTGAGGTTGACCCGGTTGCGAACGGGCGATCTGCTACCTAGGACGGAATGCGGCGGCGCGATCCGACACGCCGGCAAGCACTTTCAGCGGAAATCGTCGAGGGGCGGCTCAGCCCCACATGCCGCGCATGCGCGCGCCGACATCGATGCGCGGGCCTGAAGTGGTCGGCGCGCCGGTTGGCGCGGCCATCGGCCAGGACGTCCGCTGGAACAAGCCAAGGAGGCGATTGGGGATGAAACGCGTGCGCGAAGCATAGACGTGGCGGTCGCCATGGGCCGCCTGTCCATGTGTGAAGAAGCGCTGCGGAAGCAGGATGTGAAGATCGTCCTTGGCGCGCGTCATCGCGACGTAGAGCAGCCTGCGCTCTTCCTCGATCTCGGTCGTCGCTCCCGTGCCGAGATCCGACGGGATGCACCCATCCACGGCATTTAGCAGGAAGACCGACGTCCATTCCTGTCCCTTGGCGGAATGAATGGTGGAGAGGATGAGGTAATCCTCATCGAGCAGCGGCACTCCCGCCTGGTCGCTCGTGGCGTCCGGCGGGTCCAGCGTGAGCTCGGTCAGAAAGCGCTCCCGTGACGGATAGCCTTGTGCGATCTGCTCGAGTTGCACGAGATCCGCCAAACGCGTGGACGCATCCTCGTGCAGGCGCTCGAGGTGTGGTTCGTACCAGAGGCGCGCGCGTTCCATCTCGGCGGGCCAACCCGCGCGGCCGTGGCGCAGATCCCCGACCATTTCAACGAAGGTCCGCCACTCGTCGCCGGCGCGCGGCGGCGGCGGGGCATCCGGCAGCGCCCGGACCGGATCGGCTGCGGCGGCGAGATGATCCAGAACACGCTGCGCGGAGGTCGGGCCTACTCCGGGCATCAATTGCAGGAGCCGAAATCCCGCCACCCGGTCGCGCGGATTTTCGACGAAGCGAAGGAGGCAGAGCATGTCCTTGACGTGTGCGGCGTCCAAAAACTTCAAGCCGCCGAATTTGACGAAGGGGATGTTGCGACGCGTCAGCTCGACTTCGAGCGGGCCGCTGTGATGCGACGTGCGGAACAGGACGGCCTGCTGTTTCAGCAGCGAACCGCCCTCGCGGTTTTCGAGCACGCGTTCGACCACGTAGCGCGCCTGATCAGCCTCGTCCCGCAGGCCGACCAGTTGCGGCGGGGTACCGTGGGCGCGATCCGACCAGAGGTTCTTGGTGAAGCGCTCGGTCGCGAGTTCGATGACCCCGTTGGCGGCCGCGAGAATGGATTGCGACGAGCGGTAATTGCGATCGAGCGTGATCATTTCGGCCGGCGGGTCGAACGCGTTCGGGAAATCCAGAATGTTGCGGACGCTGGCGGCGCGGAAGGAGTAGATCGACTGGGCGTCGTCGCCGACGACGGTGAGGCCCTGCCCGCGCGGCTTCAAAGCCAGCAGGATCGAGGCCTGGAGCCGATTGGTGTCCTGGTACTCGTCCACCATGACGTGGTCGAAGCGCGCGCCGATCTCTTCAGCGATGGCAGGCTCGCTCACGCTCTGCGCCCAGTAGAGCAGAAGATCGTCGTAATCGAGGACGTTGTTCGCCTGTTTGGCGGACACGTAGGCGCCAAACAAGGTTCGCAATTCCGACGACCAGGCAGCGCACCAGGGAAAGGCCTGCGCCAGAACCTGTTCCAGGGTCTCTTCGGAATTGACGCAGCGAGAATAGATCGAGATGCAGGTGCCTTTCGTGGGAAAGCGCTTCTGCATGCGCGAATAGCCGAGTTCGTGGCGCACGAGGTTCATCAGGTCGGCCGAGTCCTCGCGATCGTGGATCGTGAAAGACGGGTCGACCCCGATCCGCTCTGCATATTCGCGCAGCAACCGCGCACCGATACCGTGAAACGTGCCGGCCCAGGTCAGCGCATCGGTCATGGCCCCGGCCTTGTCACCGAGCACGCGGCGCGAAATCAGCTCGATGCGGCGACTCATTTCCGACGCGGCTCGCCGCGAGAAGGTCATCAACAGAATGCGTCGCGGATCTGCGCCATTGACGATCAGATGAGCGACGCGATGCGCGAGCGTGTTGGTCTTGCCGGACCCCGCGCCGGCGATGATGAGCAACGGAGCCGCGCTCTCGACGAAGCCGGTCGCCACGCCATGTTCGACCGCCCTCCTCTGTTCAGGATTGAGCGTCTCCAGATAGGCGGCGGCTGCTGACACGCGATTTGGGTCCGTCCTGTGGGCCACGAGAGCCGGCCGCGGAGCTTTCGAATCGCATGAGTTTTCCACCTCGACCGGAACAAATCAAGTACGCAGATGCATCGGCCGAAAGATGACGGGTTCGTCAGACCTTTGGCCGTTCAGCTTTTCTTCGCCGTGGGCGCCGGCTGTGAAGGCGAGGTGGCGAGCCGCAGGTCCGCCAGTTCCTTCGCGGTGAAATAGAAGATTTTCTGCGGCGGCGTTTCCATGGCGTGGATCCAGACGCGGGGATCGACGCCCATGTCGACGAGGTGGCGCTGGCACTCCGCCGAGACGTGCTGGGCCTGCGCCATGCCGGTGTCGGCGCCCGCGCCCGCGCCATTGGGTGCGATGGCGAAGACCTGGTGCACGCCGATCGACGCGCCCGGTTCGGCAATCCGGTCCTTGCCTCCCGCGAAGACGAGCGGACAGGACGAGGCGCAGTGACCCTTGGCCTCCACTTTCGTCTGCAGTCCTTTTTCCCGGATGAGTTTCGACATGGCCAGTGCGTCGCGCACCGAGCCGCCCGGAGAGTTGAGCACGATCGTCTTGACGTAGTCGCCGCGCTTCTCGATCTCCGCGCGGAAGCGTTCCGCGGTGCCGACGGTGATCGAGCCGGTCGCTTCCAGCCTTCCGCCGGAGACGAGTTCGATGGTCATGGGTTTTTGCAGTTCAGCGCGCGGGGCCCGACCCGGCTGTCTGCCATCGCGCGCCGGTGCGACGTCCGGCCTCGCGGATGGCAGGAACGGTTGAACGTCGGGGGCTTCTCCCGGCAGAAGCCGTTCGATGCTCGCGGTCTGTTCGGCCTGAACCCGCTCGATCAGATCGTAGGAGACGACGCCGATCGTGGCAACGACGACCAGCCGAAAGATGTTGCGCAGGACCGTGTCGTCGGGTCGCGGTCCGAGCGCGCGCCGCCACCAGGGAGTGGCCGGTTCGTCGGTCGATGGCACTTCGCTCACGGGCTTTTGCCTCCGCGAGCGACTGGAAGCGTGGTCACGCTGCCGGTGTGGGCGGCTGCCGCAAGTTCGTCGGGATCGGGAACCACTCCGCCCGGCACGGCCAGCTTTTCGGCATCCACCTGCCGCAGCAGCCGCATGGCCGTCAGCATCTGGGCTGCCGTCATGGTCTCGGCGTCCGCGGGTTCGTCCTCGCGCCGGATGGCCGCCTGGACGACGCACAGGATCAGCACGAGAACGGCAGGCAGGAGATCGATCGAGATGGCTCCTGCCCAGCTCGGAAGGAAGTCACCGGCGTAGCGCAGCACGGCTTCGGCGGTCGACAGCGGCTGGAACCGAGCCGGCTCCATGGGGCCCTCACCGATGATCTTGGCAGCCGCCTGCGATAAAGCCTGAGCCTGCGCCGCAACGGCCTTTTCGACGCTGCCGACGACAGCACTCTGCCGGCCGGCGAGTTCCGCAGTGCGTCCGTCGGCCGCCGGAGCGATGAAGCCCGTCGCGAGGTCGTCCGCGACACGCTTCACGGCAGGCGCCATGGAGGTCTGCTGCAGCGAGGCGATGGTCCCGATCAGCCGCATCGCCTCGGCGCCAAACGCATCGCTACGTGTCTTGATCGGCCCCTGCTGGGACACCAGCTCGCGCATTTTCGCAACCGATGCGCTGCCCGTGGCGTAAAGCGCCTTCGTGCGTTCGCTGCTGTTGGTGATCTCGGTTCCGAGATCGTTCAACTGGCTCGACATCTGGCTGAGCAATTGCACGACCGTGCCAGACCCGCCCGTCCCCGTCAGGGCCCCGGTTCGCTCGGCTTCCGCCAGCCGGGCGAAGCGCGTCGATGCAAGCTTGAGATCGGGCAAGAGGCTTTGTGCGCCGAGCGCGCGATTGTGCGACGTATCGAGGTCGCGCGTGTAGGCCTGCAGCGTGATGGCGAGGTGCTGCTCGATGGCGGCGGAGCCCGCCAGCGCGGCAGCGTTCAGCCACGACGACATGGCCACGATCATCAGTGAGCCGAGGATCATGGCGATCGACAGCCAGACACGGCTCATCGTCTCCCGCACATGCGGGAGAAATCGCATGAGGAACGACCAGAAGGCGTAGATCGCAATGGACACCGCGACCGAATAGATCGCCGCTGCGAAGAAGGTGATGACGGCGGAGCCGTTGAGGAGGTCGCGAACCCCAAGATAAGTGTAGACGCCGGACGCCACCGCAAGCACGCCAAGCGTGAGGCGCATGGTCAGATCGAGGCCAGTCACGCCGTCGCGCAGTGCCGATGCCATGTGAGAAATCCCGAAAGAGAGGTTTCTCCTTTCATTACCGTCATTTGCGCCCGCAATGTGACCTCTGCGCCACAGCCCGCAGCGTCAGCTTGAGGTTTTCTGGGCCTCTGTGTTTCGGCCCTGCGCCGTCATTTCGTCGTGTCCAGCCGTTGCAGGATCTCGTCTGCGACGCGACGCGCCCCAGCCACCGACATGTGGTTGTCGTCGTAGTAGAGCGCCGTTCCGCCCTCGGTTGCGAGGCATATCTCGTCCTCACAGAAGATCTTCGCCGGATCGACGACGATCACACCGGGCGGAATCTGATCGCTGTTCATCGGCGGCGCGCTGGCCCGTGAGGCCCATTGCGGAAGCCCAATGCCCGCCTGTGTCGCCGGGTCGGGATGCTCGAAGATGATGTCCTGTATGCTCTTCACGATCTCGGGAGCCTGCAACACGAGAACGACCTTCTTGCCTTTGTCCTGAAGGAAAGCGAGCAGATCGACATAGGAGCGCCAGATCGCGGCCCGCTGGTCCGGTGTCGGCACCGAACGCAGGCGTGGCCATCCCGTGAGGTGGCCCGTGATGGCGTAGGAGACCACCACTGTCCCGATGGCCGGATCCTCCGCAATGGCGCGAACACTCATGTCGGTCCAGAGGCTACAGGCATCGGCACGTTGCGGATGGCCGAAACTCGGTGCGCAATTGGTGAAGGAGAAGTGCCGCAAGCCGGCTTGCGGATTTCTCTCCCGCAGCGCCAGCGCAAGCCCGTAGGCGAGTTCAACCGCGTGGCTGTCGCCGAATACGGCATAGCCGACCTGCGGACCGAGATACGTGCATGCATCGGCGGGTTTGATGTTCGTCGATTCCGATGCGTGGCACCTGCTTCGCATCGGGCTCGGAACGGCAGTCTCCAGCACGGCTCTCTGCTCCGCCGTGGTGCGCAGATTGACGAAGCCGTTTGTCAGGACCCCTGCCCGGCCGAAGACCACCAGCGCGACCGCCGCCGTGCCAATTCCGATCAGGAAGCGTCGGATGGGCAGTCGCGAGCCCGAGCGCACCGGCTGTTCCACATACCGCCACGAGACCACCGACAATCCGATGAGGGCGAAAATGAGCAGGATCTTGGCCCCTGTATCGGGCTCGCCTGCGGCGATGCGGGCAAAGGCAAGAGCAGGTTGATGCCAAAGGTAAAGGCTGTAGCTGATCAGGCCGAGCCCGACCATGGGACGCATCGAGCACAGCCGGTGAGCAAGGCTGCCGGGGCGGCAGGTCAGGATGAACAGCGCGGCGCCCCCGGCCGGAACAAGAGACATCAGCCCCGGCATCGGGCTCTGCGCATCGAACAGCGCGACCGCCATCGCGATCATGAGCAGACCCGTCAGGCTTGCGGCCTGATGGCGCGGCGTCGCCTGCGCGTGCGGCTGTTTTCCACGTTCGGCGAGGTGCACGCCCACGCATGCGCCCAGCAGGAGTTCGAACGCGCGCGACGGCAAGAGGAAGAAATTTCCGGGCGGTGGGTGAAAAATGCCTGTGCCCGTTGCGCCCTGCAACAATCCGCCAAACTGTGCATAGAGGAGGCTCATGACACAGCCAGTCACGAGCACCGGTGTGGCCCAAGGCCGGGCATGTTTCAGGACGAGAACGAACGCGAGCGGGAAGACGACGTAGAACTGCTCTTCGACCGACAGGCTCCATGTGTGCAGCAGCGGCTTCAACTCAGCCGATTGGTCGAAATAGCCGCTTTCCCGGTAAAAATGCACGTTGGAGAAGATCAGCACGGTCGAGACGATGCTGCGGGAAAAGGCCTGGAATGCGCCGGGTGGCAGCAGCGTCAGCGCGAGCGGCAGGCTGCATGCGATGACCAAGAACAAGGCCGGCAAAATGCGGCGAGCGCGTCGCTCGTAAAAATGGCGAAGCGAAAAGGATCCCGACTCGTGCTCGCGCAGAATGAGCGAAGCGATCAGGTAGCCGCTGATGACGAAGAAGACGTCGACCCCGACGAAGCCGCCCTGAAAGGCCGGAAATCCGGCATGGAAGAAGACGACCGACATGACCGCGATCGCGCGAAGTCCGTCGATTTCCTGCCTGTAGATCACTTATGAACTCTGTCGAAGCCTCTCGGCGGGCAACCGAGTTGCTCGATAGCGGCCCCAGAGCAGGTTGGCAAGGCTATGCTCGGGCTTGACTATTGTCGTAAGTCCATCAACGCAATCGAGGCGCGCATCGGAAGGGATGCACGCCTCGAAAGCCGTGGAGCCGGAGTGGCCGAAGCCGATCAGGAAAGGTTGGCGGACACGGCGTTGAACTTCGCCGAGATGCCGGTGCCGACTGCCGAGACGGCGCCGATGATGACGACCGCGATGAGACCAGCGATGAGGCCATACTCGATAGCCGTGGCGCCGCTTTCGTTTCGGACGAACTTCTGGACCAGATTACGCATGTTACACTCCATCTTACTGAGCCGCGAAAGCCTTGATACAATTCAGATATTGAACACAAACTCCTAAATCTTGGTAACGGAGTTCGCGCTAATGCCGAAGATCCCCAAATCTCCCCTGCGCGCCTTCGAGAAAATCGCCTGAACGGGATGCCGCCAGGGACGTTTGCCTGTCGGTGAACAGGAAAGGTCGCGCCATGCATTACGTCAGACTGATTCACGTCAAAGTGCCGCAGGACCAGATGGCGAAAGCGGAGAAGATCTGGCGCGAGGATTGCGCGCCGCTCATGAAGGAAGCTCCGGGCTGTGTCGCCGAGGAGCTCTTGAAATGCCTCGATGCTCCTGGCGAGTACATCTCCTACTCGGAGTGGGAGACCGAGGAGGCGATCGAAACCTATCGCAAGAGCGCGGCGCATGACGAGATCCAGCGTCATTCCCGTGCGCTGCAAGGCGCGCAGGCCACCGTGAAGCGATACGAAGTCATTCCATGAGCGTGCACATCGTTTCGTGATGACCCATGCGGCTTTTTGCGGAACGGCGAACGTCCCGGATTGTTGGCTACCGACAACCAGAAACCAACAGGAGGTGCTCTCGTGAGACGCCAATTACTCGCAGCAGTCATGTCGCTCTCGGCAGCGTTCGCGCTGGCGCCCGTCGCGAACGCCGGCATCACGCCGGCTCCTGTCGCTGGCGCGGACGCCAATATGATCCAGGTCCAGCAGCGCGGGACCGGTGTGGTCGAAGGCGGAAGCCGGGGCGGCGGCGGTGGTGGGTTCAGCGGCCGTTCCATGGGAGCCGGGCCGCGCATGAATGCACCTCGCGCCCAGTTCCGATCGGGACAGGTTCGGCGCGGCAACGTGTTCCAGCAACGCTATGGACTGCGTCCGTCGCTCCAGCAGCGCCGATACGTCCAGCGGCCGGGGTTCCAACGCCGAGGCGGTTACGGTTACTACCGTGGCTATCGCGGCTATCGGGATTACCGTCGTGGTTACCGCTCCTATAACGGCTACTGGTTCCCGGCGGCGGCGTTCGGCGCCCTGGTGGGCGGCGCCATCGCCAGCCAGGCTGGAGCCGGCAACCAGCACGTTGCCTGGTGCCAGAACCGCTGGCGTTCCTACCGCGTGTCCGACAATACCTATCAGCCTTTGAGCGGCCCCCGTCGCGCTTGCGTGTCGCCCCACTCGTGATCTGACGACCATCCGGGAGGGCTGCATCGCCCTCCCGGTTCACGTTTCAACCGGTCTAGACGCTGGCCGCCGCTCCTCCCTTGAGCTTCACGGGAATGGAGAGATAGCGCACCCCGTTCGCCTCAGCCGGCGGAAACTTTCCCGCACGAATGTTCACCTGAATGGACGGCAGGAGAAGCCGTGGCGCAGTCAAGGTGACGTCGCGCTCATGTCGCATCTTCACGAACTCATCCTCGCTGACGCCGTCATGCGCATGGACGTTCCCGGCCCGCTGTTCCCGCACCGTCGTTTCCCACGCAAATTCATTCCGTCCCGGCGCCTTGTAATCATGGCACATGAACAGCCGCGTCTCGGGCGGAAGCGACAGGATCCGGCGGATGGATCGATAAAGCTGATGCGCGTCGCCGCCGGGAAAATCAGCACGCGCCGTCCCGTAGTCGGGCATGAACATCGTGTCGCCGACGAAAACCGCATCCCCGAGCTTGTATGACACGTCGGCCGGTGTATGGCCCGGCGTGTAAATCACTTCAACGGTGAGATCGCCGATCTGGAACGTTTCGCCATCGGTGAACAGCCGGTCGAAATCGCTTCCGTCGGTTTTGAGATCCGTCGCGTTGAAGATCGGGCGGAAGATCCGCTGGACGTCGCGGATGTGCTCGCCAATTCCGATTTTCGCACCCGTCTTCGCCTTGATGAACGGCGCTCCGGACAGATGGTCCGCATGGGCATGCGTCTCGAGGACCCAGTCGACGGTGTAGCCGGCGGCGTTCGCCGCGTGCAGCATGGCTTCAACCGAACGCGCATCCACCGTGCCCGAGCTGTGATCGTAATCGAAGACGGGATCGATGATCGCAGCGCGCATCTTGTCCGGATCGCCGACGAGGTAGCTGACCGTATTCGTCGGCTCATCGAAGAACGCCTGTATCGTGGGTTTCGTCGTCATGGCGTGCATCCTTTCTCGATCGTGGGCCACCTGAAACAGGGGCCTCTCCTCGCGCCCTTGACGTATATATTAGCTGATACTAAATTAGCAACATCTGAAGGAAAGGGTCGACGCATGGTGGATCGAGGCGTGGCGGTTCGAAGTCTGGATGCAGCGACGTTCGAAGACAAGGCGACCGAGGTCGCGGACATTCTTCGTGCGATCGCCAACGAGCGCCGGCTGATGGTGCTCTGCACCTTGGTCGAGGTCGGAGAGGCCAATGTCACGACATTGGCGGAAGCCGTCGGGCTCTCGCAGTCCGCCTTGTCGCAGCACCTTGCGAAAATGCGGCACGAGGGCCTGCTGACCTACCGGAGAGACAGCCAGACACTCTGGTATCGCATCGCCGATCCCCGCATCGAGCAATTGTTCGCCACCCTGCATGCCTTGTTCTGCGCGCCCGCGAAGGGGGCTCGCAAAGCTCAAAAGAGGACGCTGAAATGACGCTGAAGACGATTGATCCCATGGCCGCCAAGCGGCTTCTCGACGAAGGCGCGGTGCTGGTCGACATTCGCGAAGCGGACGAACATGCCCGCGAAAAGATTGCGGGGGCCCGGCACTTTCCGATCTCGGGCCTCGCCGACAGCAAGCCCCTCGAGTCGGGCAGTCGCCCCGTGATCTTTCACTGCAAGAGCGGCGCGCGCACTCTGGCCAATGCTCCGCGATTGGCCGAAAAGATCGGCGACACCTGTGTCGAAGCCTATGTGGTGGACGGCGGACTCGACGCTTGGAAGAAGGCGGGCCTTCCCGTGCTGGCCGATCGTCGCCAGCCGCTCGAACTCCAGCGGCAAGTCCAGATCGGCGCGGGCAGCATGGGGCTCGCGGGCACGCTGCTCGGCTTGTCGGTGTCTCCGTGGTTCTTCGCCATTCCGGCTTTCGTCGGCGCGGGCCTGATCTTCGCCGGCGTCACCGGCATCTGCGGAATGGCGAACCTCCTGATGCGAGCGCCCTGGAACAAGGCTGTGTATGGCCAGACCCGCAGCGCCTGACGGGCCGGCGGCTGAAGGCGAGAGCATGAGGCGATCAACGAGGAGCGTGGCCCGATGGTTCTTGGCTTGGGACAAAGTATGCTCGGCCTGGCGTCCGGTTCGCTCGTCGGGTTCTCGCTCGGCCTGGTGGGCGGAGGCGGATCGATCCTGGCCGTGCCGTTGCTCGTCTATCTCGTGGGCGTCGCCAGCCCGCATGTCGCGATTGGCACCAGCGCCGTCGCGGTCGCGGTGAATGCCGCCTTCAACCTCGTCAATCATGGCCGTGCCGGCCGCGTCAAATGGCGCTGCGCTCTGGTCTTCGCGGCGGCCGGCGTCTTGGGGGCGTTTGCTGGATCGACGCTCGGCAAGCTCGTGGATGGACGGAACCTGCTCGCGGCTTTCGCCGTGATGATGCTCGTGGTGGGCGGCATGATGCTGCGATCCCGTCACGCGCTCAGCTTCCCCGACGTCAAGCTGAACCGCGAGAACCTGCCGAGACTTTTAGGCCTCGGACTTGCGACGGGCGGCCTGTCGGGCTTCTTCGGCATCGGAGGCGGCTTCCTCATCGTGCCGGCGCTGATGCTCGCGACCCGCATGCCGATCCTCAACGCGGTGGCCTCCTCGCTGGTCGCCGTCACGGCCTTCGGGCTCACCACGTCGGTGAATTATTCCCTTTCGGGTCTCGTCGACTGGCCGCTGGCGCTTCTGTTCATCGCGGGCGGCGTCGCAGGCGGCCTGGTCGGCGCGCTGGCGTCGCAGGCGCTGGCCGGACGCAAAGGCGTACTCAACGTCGTCTTCGCGATGCTCATCGTCGTCGTGGCGATCTACATGCTCGTCCGTAGTCTCTGGACGATCTAGGCTCGCAGGTAGCGCTTCCCATGTCCTTCCTCGCCCATTAGCTTGGACGTCGGCCGCCAAGAGCCGACACGGGAGATGAAGCGCCATGACGATTTCGAGACGTGCCTTGTTGCGCGCGGCGACCGCCCTCGTTGCAGGCCTGACGGTGTCGAGCGCCGCGCTGGCGCAAGCGCCGAATTTCGCGCGCAAGACCGTGACGGTCTATATCGGCAACACGGCGGGCGGAAGTTACGACCTCTACGGGCGACTGGTGGCGCGCTACCTCGGCAAGTATCTGCCGGGAAATCCGAACGTGATCGCCACCAACATGCCCGGCGCGGGCACGCTTCGCGCGGCCAACTACATTTACGAAGTCGCGCCCAAGGACGGAACCGCCATCGGTATCGTCACCGAGACCCTGGCGCTCGAGCAGGCCACGGGCAATCCCGGGGTTCAGTTCGACGCCGCGAAATTCAACTGGGTGGGACGGATCGCTTCCTCGAACAACATCCACATCCAGTGGCATACCGCCAAAGTGCAGTCGATCGAGGACGCCAAGACGACCGAAACGCCGGTCGCGGCTGCGGGCGCCGGCAATTTGTCCGAGACGATCCCAAAACTGCTCAACGCCACCATCGGAACGAAATTCAAGGTGATCAGCGGTTTTCCGGCGTCAGCCGAGGGCATGCTGGCCATGGAGCGCGGAGAGGTCGAGGGAACCGCCACCTCCTGGGCGGCGATCAAGACCGGCAAGAAGGAATGGCTGCGCGACAAGAAGATCAAGATCATCCTGCAGGACGTCCCGGAACGAAGCCCCGAACTGCCCGACGTGCCGGCACTCGGCGAACTCGGCAACAACGAAGCCGACAAGCAATTGCTCGGGCTTTATGCGAGCGGCGGCGCCATTGGCCGCGCGTTCATCGCGCCCCCGGGTGTGCCCGATGAGGTGATGAAGGTTCTGCAGACGGCCTTCATGGAAATGACCAAGGATCCCGACCTCATCGCCGAGGTGCAGCGGTCCGGTCTCGACCTCGAGCCCGTCCATGGCGACAAGCTGCGGACCGAAATCCAGAAGACGCTGGCCACGCCGGATTCGGTGCGCCAGCGCGCGCGGTCACTGCTCGGCCGCTGACCTCAGGGGACGGGGCCGACGGAAAGTTCCGCCGCCGGCTCGCTGCGACGCGGCGTGCGGACGTAGCGGTGAAGCAGGAGAATGCCGAGCGCACCGGGCAGGACCGCGAGCGACGGGATGTCGATCCACGCAGCCAGCGCCGCCGAGGCCAGGCAGCCGGTGGCTGCGCCCGCATCCCAACCGGCTTCCGCCGCGAAGTGAAACCGATAGGCCGCCCCGGACTGCTTGGCTCGGTCGTAGATGACGCTCATGAGCACGGGAACGTAGAGCGCCATGACGGCCGCGCCCGTCGCATTGGCGATGGTGGCGGCAACGGGTGACCACCCTGCCCCGGCCCGCAGCGCAAATCCAGCCGCCAGCGCCAGGCAGGAAATCAGCAGGTACCGGTCTCGACCGCCGCGATCGATCGCCCGGCCGCAGACGAGCCCCGCGGCTGCTCCCGCGACCCCCGCGATGGCGTTTGCGATGCCGAAGGCCGTGTATTCAGAGCCGAGCGACAGGAAGAGCGCGAGAGGCCACGCGAGCGCGAGCCCCGACATCATCCAGCCATCCGCCGCAAAGGCCACTACGGCGCGCCGGTCGACGCCGGCCAGCCAATCTTGCCGACTGGGCACCGGACCGGCAGAGAAATTGGCCATTGCGGCCAGCGGCGCGGCCGAGGCGAGGGCCAGCAACGCGGCAATGCCGAAATCGACGCTCGGCCCGTAGCGATCCAGCAAGATCCCGCCGGTGAGCGGCCCGATCACGCCGACGAGGGCGCCGACCGCGGCGCGGATGCCGAGTTCTCGCCCGCGCGATGCGTCGGTGCCGGTCACCGCCATGGCCGAGTGGTAGACCGGCCAGTAGAGCGCCTCAGCCAGCGAGACGTTGATCAGCCAGGCGGCGAACCAAATCGGGGATTCGGCAAAGGTGAGCGGCAGGAACTGGCAGGCGCTGACCACGGCGCCGATGACCAGAGCGCGCCGATAGCCGAGACGTCGAACGACGCCGAGCCCGATGAAGCGCAGCGCGCAGCGCACGCCCAGGAGCGCCGCGAAGGACAGGAGCGCGGTCGACATGCTGAAGCCGAGCTTCAGCAGATATGCGCCCACGAACCCGCCGGCGATGGCCACGGAGAGCTGGTAGAGCGCGTAATGGAGCGTCAGGAGCCGGAAGGGCCCGAGGCGTTGCACGTCGAACCTCCGGATCGCAGGCGCCCTCGCCCGATCGGCCGTCCAGCCCTCAGACCAGCCGGCTCTGCGCCTTTGCGGCAGCGATGAAGCTGGCGAAGAGCGGATGCGGCTCGAAGGGCCGCGACTTCAGTTCCGGATGGTACTGAACGCCGACGAACCAGGGGTGATCGGAGAAGTCGCCCGTCTCGGGCAGCAACCCATCGGGCGACAATCCCGCGAAAATCATGCCCTTTTGCTCGAGCTTCTCGCGATAGGCCGTATTGACCTCGTAACGGTGACGATGGCGCTCGGAAATCTCGGTCGAGCCGTAAATCTCGGCGATGCGCGAACCGCTCTTCAGTTTGGCGTCGAACGCGCCGAGACGCATGGTGCCACCGAGATCTCCGCCCTGTGCGCGGGTTTCCAGTTCGTTGCCGCGCATCCATTCGGTCATCAGCCCGACGACGGGCTCGTCGCAGGGGCCGAATTCGGTCGAATTGGCGTCTGTAATGCCGGCCAGAGACCTGGCGGCTTCGATGACCGCCATCTGCATGCCGAAGCAGATGCCGAAATAGGGCACCTTCCGCTCGCGGGCGAAGCGCGCGGCGAGGATCTTGCCCTCAGCGCCCCGCTGGCCGAATCCGCCCGGCACCAGAATGCCGTGGACGTGTTCGAGGTGCGAGGCGACGTCACCCTCCTCGAAAATCTCAGATTCGATCCAGTCGAGCTTGACCTTGACGAGATTGGCGATCCCGCCGTGCGCCAGGGCCTCGATCAGCGATTTATAGGCGTCTTTCAGGCCCGTGTATTTACCCACAACCGCGATGGTGACTTCGCCCTCGGGATTGTGGATGCGGCTCGAGACCGCGTTCCAGCGGCTCATGTCGGGCTTGGGCGCAGGCTCTATCCCGAAGGCCGCGATGACTTCGCGGTCGAGACCCGCCTCGTGGTAGGCGCGCGGCACGTCGTAGATGGTGCCGACGTCGCGCGCCTCGATGACGGCCGTTTCGCGGACGTTGCAGAAAAGCGCGAGCTTGCGGCGCTCCTCCTTGGGAATCTCGCGATCGGAGCGGCAAAGCAGGATGTCGGGCTGAATGCCGATCGAGCGCAGCTCCTTGACGGAGTGCTGCGTCGGCTTGGTCTTCAATTCGCCGGCGCTCGGGATGTAGGGCATCAGCGTCAGGTGGACGTAGATGGCATGATTGCGCGGCAGGTCGTTGCCGAGTTGGCGGATGGCCTCGAAGAACGGCAATCCCTCGATATCGCCGACGGTGCCGCCGATCTCGACCAGCACGAAATCCACACCGGCATTGCCGTCGAGGACGAATTCCTTGATGGCGTTGGTGACGTGCGGAATGACCTGCACGGTACCGCCGAGGTAATCGCCACGGCGTTCCTTGGTGATGATTTCCTGGTAGATTCGACCCGTGGTGATGTTGTCCTGACGGCGCGCCGGCGTGCCGGTGAAGCGCTCGTAGTGACCCAGGTCGAGATCCGTCTCGGCCCCATCGTCGGTGACGAAGACCTCGCCATGCTGATAGGGCGACATCGTGCCCGGATCGACATTGAGGTAGGGGTCGAGTTTACGCAGGCGAACCGTGTAGCCACGGGCCTGCAGGAGTGCTCCGAGGGCCGCAGACGCAAGCCCCTTGCCGAGCGATGACACCACGCCGCCGGTGATGAAAATGTACCGCGCCATGGGGGTCGAGCCCTATCCTGTTAGCGGCGCGACGGGAAGCGAAAAACGCATGACCCATCGCGCGATCCACAAAGCTTCGCTGAAGCCGCGCCCGGCGCAAGCCACACGCATCAGCGAAGAGGGCCGGATGATCCGGCCCTCTGGTGACGATTCTGGACGCCGGAGCGCCGGAGACCGGCCGTGCCCCTTACTGCGAGCGCGGGGGCTCGGGGGCAGCAGGCGATGTCGGGGCGGCGGGCGCTGCCGGTGCGCCCCGCTCGATTTGCTGAAGCTGATCGAACACCGTCCCGCCCGGAGCCGGGGCGCTGGGGCCGGAGACCGGCGGAGCGACGCGATCCAGCACGGACGTCGGAGCGCGACCCCAATTAGCGAGCAGCGTCAGCGAGATGCTGGTGATGAAAAACAGCGTGCCGAGAATCGAGGTGGCGCGCGTCAGTGCGTTTGCCTGGCCTCGGCCGGTCATGAAGCCGCCACCGCCGCCGATGCCGAGCGCACCGCCCTCCGAGCGCTGCAGGAGAACGACGGCGACGAGCGCGATGACCACCATCAGATGGATGACGATGAGGACGGTCTGCATGGTCGAGGGGACCTTGGGTTCGAAATGGGCGTCGTCGGGGCCGAAGGACGGCCGACGCTGATGTCGGGTCGCGTCTTACATCATGCAAGACGCCCGGTCCATGCGAATGTCAGGCCTTGTAGGCCGCGGCGATGCCCATGAAGTCCTTTGCGGTGAGGCTGGCGCCACCCACCAGCGCGCCGTCGACGTGCGGCACGGCCATGAGTTCCCGGGCGTTGGAGGGCTTGACCGAGCCGCCATAGAGCAGCCGGACCCCCGTGCCCTGCCCGCCCAGAAGCCGTTCGACCTCGCGCCGTAGGAAAGCATGGACTTCGGCGACGTCGGCGGGGGTCGGGGTCAGGCCGGTCCCGATTGCCCAGATGGGCTCATAAGCGATGACCAGGCTGTCGGGGCTTGCGCCCTTGGGCCAGGATTTCTCGATCTGCTCGCCCACGACCGTCAGGGTCTCGCCCGCCTCACGCTGGCGCTGGCTCTCGCCGACGCAGAGAATCGCCGTAAGGCCTGCCGCGATGGCTGCTTCGGCCTTGGCGCGAACCATCTCGCTGGTCTCGTGGTGATCGGTGCGGCGCTCCGAATGGCCGACGATGACGTAGGCCGCGCCCGCGTCCTTCAACATCGTGGCGGAGAGATCGCCCGTGTGCGCGCCGCTCTCCCTGGCATGACAGTCCTGTGCGCCGGTGGCCACGCTCGAGCCCTTGCAGATATCGGCCACGGCTGCGATCAGCGTGGCGGGCGGGCAGATTGCGAGTTCGGCACGCCCGGCCTCTCCGGCCGCAGCGGCGTCCCGAATGGCGGAAACCTCGGACAGCGCCGCCTTGAGACCGTTCATCTTCCAATTTCCGGCGACGAGGGGTTTTGGGCGGGTGCTCATGAGGACTCCGGTGGCAAAGGAAACATCGTCTGCCCTTACCAGAGGCCCGTCGGCGATCCAAGCGAGGGTACAGAAATGCGTTACCGCCTCTGACTGCAGCGGCCCAAAGCCCCGCCCTGTGATTGCATCCCCCGGCACCCCTCCCTATAGTCCGCCGCCGCGACGCAGGTTGGCGTCCCCGCTTCACGAACCCGGATGAAATCATGCTCGAAAGCATGCGCAAAGCCACGCAGAACTGGATCGGACGCACGATACTCACCATCGTGTTCGGCATTCTGATTCTCAGTTTCGCCATCTGGGGCATCGGCGACATCTTCCGGGGCGGCGCGACCACGACGGTCGCCACCGTCGGCGACGTCACCATCACGGCCCAGGATTTTCGCAACAGCTACCAGACGCAGTTGCAGCAGCTGCAGCGCCAGGCGCGGCGCGCCATCACCAATGAGCAGGCGCGCGCCTTCGGGCTCGACCGGCAGGTTCTGTCGCGCATGATCGCGGACGCGGCTCTGGACCAGAAGGTCCGGGAGCTGCGGCTCGCCATGTCGGACGAGCAGATCGCGCGCTCGATCTTCGATGACCCGTCGTTCAAGGGACCGGACGGCAACTTCAACCGGCAGGCCTTCAACGACATCATCCGCGACAACGGCTTCACCGAGCAGAGCTTCGTGCGCGATCAGCGTCGAGTCTATTTGCGCCGCGAAATCGGCGAGGCCGTGTCGGGCAACGTGGTGGCCCCACAGGTCGCCCTCGAGGCGATCCACCGTTATTCGAACGAGACGCGCAGCGTCGAATACGTCCTGCTGCCCGAGACGGCTGCCGGCGAGATTCCGGCGCCGTCGGACGAGGATCTGCAGAAATTCTACGATGCCCGGAAGCAGTCCTATCGCGCGCCGGAGTTCCGTCGCGTGCTGACGCTGGCGATCACGCCGCAGACGCTGGCGGAACCCGACAAAGTATCGGACGCCGACGCCCGCGCCTATTATGAGCGCATCAAGGGCGAACGCTTCGGCGTGGCCGAACGCCGCGAGTTGCAGCAGATCGTGTTCCCGAATGAGGAAGAAGCCCGGGCGGCGGCTGAAAAGCTGAAGGCCGGCACGAGTTTCGAGGCTCTGGCGACAGAGCGGCAATTGTCGAAGTCCGACATCGATCTCGGCACGGTGGCGCGCAGTGCGCTGGTTGATCCGGCGATCGCCAAGGCGGCGTTCGAAACCCAGGCCGGTCAGGTCAGCGAGCCGGTTCAGGGCCGTTTCGGCTGGGCGATCGTGAATGTCGTACGAGCCGAAGGCGGCAACGTCCGGCCCTTCGAAGAGGTCGCCGACGAGGTGAAGCGCGAGGTCGCGGCCAATGCGGCCCGCGGACGCGTTCAGCAGGTGCGCGACGCCATCGAAGACGAGCGCACGTCCGGCCGCACGCTCACGGAGGCGGCCAAGAAGGCCGGCTTCGACGTGACGACCATCGAGGCCATCGATGCGCAGGGTCGTGATCGAAACGGCGCCGAGGTGCCGCTGACCGATCGCGAGAACGTCCTGCGGGCCATGTTCGCGTCCGACATCGGCGTCGACAACGAAACAATCACAACGCGCGACAATGGCTATGTCTGGTTCGAGATCGCCAATGTCGATGCTGCGCGCGAACGGCCGCTCGAGGAGGTCAAGGATCAGGTCACGACCGCTTGGCGCGAGGACGAGGCACGGCGGCGGCTGTCGGACCGCGCCGCCGAACTCGTCAAGCGCATCAACGGCGGCGAGACCATCGAGGCCGTGGCGGCAGCCGAGGGCAATCTCAACGTCCAGGCGTCGTCGGCCGTGAAGCGCGGCGGGGCGGAAGGCCTGCCGGCAGGGCTGGTGGCGCAGATCTTCAACACGCCGACGGGACAAGCAGGATCGGCCGCGGGCGATGGCGCGTCACGCTACGTTTTCGTCGTCAACGACAGCGTGGTGCCGCCGCTCGATCCGGAGTCGGACGAGATCAAGTCGGTTTCCGGCCAGCTTTCGACGGCCTATAGCGAGGATCTCCTGTCGCAGTATCTCGCGCGGCTGCAGGCGGACCTCGGCGTGACCCTCAACCAGCGCGCCATGAACGCTGCCACGGGCGGCGAGGCCTTCTAGAGTTTCAGCCATGTTCCAGCCGCCTTTCGAAGATTTCGCCGCGGCCTATGAGGCGGGCCGGCCGGCGCTCGTCTCGACACGCCTGATCGCCGATCTCGAAACGCCGGTCTCGGCCTTCCTGAAATTGTCGGCGGGCCGGGCCGGGAACGTGTTCCTGCTCGAATCGGTCGAAGGGGGCGCGGCGCGGGGCCGCTATTCGATGATCGGACTCGAGCCCGACGTCATCTGGCGTGCCACGGGCGGAACGAGCGAGATCAATCGACGCGCGTTGACGGATCCAGCCGCCTTCGAGCCCTGCACCGGCACGCCTCTGGACGCGCTGCGCGCACTCATCGCCGAATCCGCCGTGCCCGGCCTGGAAGGAAACGAACTGCCGCCCATGGCCGCGGGCGTGTTCGGTTATCTGGGCTACGACATGGTGCGCCAGATGGAGCGGCTGGCTCCCGCCAAACCGGATCCGATCGGGGTTCCGGAAGCCGTCATGATCCGGCCGACGCTGATGGTCGTGTTCGACTCGGTTCGCGACGAACTGACCGTCGTGACGCCGGTCCGGCCCCAGGCGGGCGTTTCGGCGCGCGCCGCGTTCGAGAGTGCGCAGCATCGGCTCGACGGACTGGTGGGCGTGCTGGAAAGTCCGCTCCACCACGTCGCGCCGGCCGCCGATCCCATGATGCTGGCGCAGGCCCCCTCCTCCAACACGAGCGAAGCGCGCTTCCTCGAGATGGTCGCTCGGGCCAAGGAGTACATTGCTGCCGGCGACATCTTCCAGGTGGTGCTGTCGCAACGTTTCACGTCCCCGTTCGAACTGCCGGCCTTCTCGCTTTACAGGGCGCTCCGGCGCGTCAACCCTGCGCCCTTCCTCTGTTACCTCGATTTCGGCGGTTTCCAGATCGTCTGCTCGAGCCCTGAAATTCTCGTTCGTGTCCAGCGCGGCAAGGTGACGATCCGTCCCATCGCCGGGACCCGCTGGCGCGGCAAGACGCCAGCCGAGGACGAGGCTTTGGCGGCGGAACTGCTCGCCGATCCGAAGGAGCGCGCCGAGCACCTCATGCTGCTCGATCTCGGCCGCAACGATGTCGGGCGCGTCGCCGAGATAGGCACTGTGGCGGTGACGGAAAAATTCACCATCGAGCGCTACAGCCACGTCATGCACATCGTGTCCAACGTCGAAGGCCGGCTGGACCCTCGGCACGACGCCATCGATGCGCTCTGCGCCGGTTTTCCGGCCGGCACGGTGTCGGGAGCCCCGAAGGTGCGCGCGATGGAAATCATCGACGAACTCGAAACCGACAAGCGCGGCATTTATGGCGGCTGCATCGGCTATTTCGGCGCGTCCGGCGAAATGGACACCTGCATCGTGCTGCGTACCGCCGTCATCAAGGACGGGCAGATGCACGCCCAGGCCGGCGCCGGGATCGTCTATGACAGCGACCCGGCCTCCGAGAACCGCGAATGCGTCAACAAGGCCAAGGCGTTGTTCCGCGCCGCCGAGGAGGCAGTCCGGTTCGCCACAGGCGGCAAGCGCGGTCAATGAGCCGATCCATGCCTCAGGCCCGGACGTACGCTCCGGCTTGACCTCACGCCTGCCGCGCCCCACAAGTGCGGCTTCGATCCAGCGGGCGCCGACCCGCTCCAGCCGTGTGATCGCATGCAAAAAGTCACGCTGATCGACAATTACGACAGCTTCACCTGGAACCTGGTCCATTACCTCGGTTCGCTCGGTGCGGAGGTCGACGTCCGCCGCAACGACGCCATGAGCGCCGAGGCGGTACTGGCGGAAGAGCCGGACGCCATCGTCCTGTCGCCGGGGCCGTGCACCCCGAAAGAGGCCGGGATCTGCCTCGACCTCATCGAACGGTCGAACGGCCGTGTGCCCATTTTCGGCGTCTGCCTCGGGCATCAGGCCATCGGCGATTCCTACGGTGGCGAGGTGGTGCGCGCGCCCGCGCCGCTGCACGGCAAGATGTCCGAGATCGCGCATCGGGGCCAGACGCTGTTTCGTGGCATCAATGGCCCGTTTCAGGCGACGCGCTATCATTCGCTGGTGGTGGACCGTGGATCGCTGCCGCCAGACCTCGAAATCACGGCGGAAGCCGACGGGCTCATCATGGGACTCTCGCATCGCAGCCATCCGGTGCACGGAGTGCAGTTCCATCCCGAAAGCATCATGTCCGAGCACGGCCACACGATCATGAAGAACTTCCTGGACCTCGCCGACGCATGGAACCGGGAAACCGGGCGCAAGCGCGCCTAAGCGGAGAAGACAACGACATGGACGCGTTCAAACCCCTCATCGGCAAGGTCGCGACCGGCGCCGGCCTGACGCGGGCCGAGGCGGAACTCGCCTTCGACAATATTCTGTCGGGCGAGGTCACCCCGGCGCAGATGGGCGCGTTCCTGATGGCTCTGCGCGTGCGCGGTGAAACGGTCGACGAGATCACCGGCGCCGTGACGGCGATGCGCGCCAAAATGCTGCGGGTGAATGCCCCGGCCGACGCCGTCGACATCGTGGGCACCGGCGGCGATGGGGCCGGCACCTACAACGTCTCGACGCTGGCGTCGATCATCGTGGCGGCCTGCGGCGTGCCCGTGGCCAAGCACGGCAATCGCGCGGCGTCCTCGAAGTCCGGGGCGAGCGACGTGTTGGGCGCACTGGGGGTTACCATCGGAATCAACCCGAAGCAGGTCGAGACCTGCATGGCCGAGGCGGGCCTGGGCTTCATGATGGCGCAGACGCATCACCTTGCGATGCGACACGTCGCGCCCGTGCGCGTCGAACTCGGCACCCGGACGATCTTCAACATCCTCGGGCCGCTTTCCAATCCCGCGGGAGTCAAACGCCAACTGCTCGGCGTATTCTCGCAATCGCTGCTGCAGCCCCTGGCCGAGGTGCTGCGCAACCTCGGATCCGAGCGCGTCTGGCTCGTGCATGGATCCGACGGCCTGGACGAGATGACCACCACGGGGCCGACGCATGTGGTCGAACTCGACCGCGGGGAAATCCGCGCCTTCACGGTGACTCCGGAGGATGCCGGGCTGCCGGTCGCGCGCGCCGAGGACCTGCAGGGCGGCGATCCGGCCTTCAACGCAGCGGCTCTGCGCGAGGTGCTGGCCGGAAAGCCCTCTGCCTACCGGGACATTGCGCTGCTGAACGCCGCCGCCACCCTGGTGATCGCCGGAAAGGCCGAAGACCTGCGGGCGGGCGTTGCGCTCGCCGCCAAGGCGGTCGACGATGGCCGCGCCCGGAAAACTCTCGACACGCTCGTCGCCACATCGAACCGCGGGTAAGCCATGTCCGACATCCTGCGCCGCATCGAAACCTACAAGCGGACCGAAATCGCCGACGCCAAGGTGCGGATGCCGCTGCATGCGCTGGAGCGCCAGATCGACAAGCAGACGCCGCCGCGCGGCTTCGTCAAGGCGATCGAGGGCAAGCTCGGACAGAATCAGATCGCGCTGATCGCCGAGATCAAGAAAGCCAGCCCGTCCAAGGGGCTGATCCGCGAAGATTTCGATCCGCCGATGCTGGCCCGCGCCTATGAAAAGGGTGGCGCGGCCTGCCTGTCGGTTCTCACCGACGGTCCTTCCTTCCAGGGCGCGCCGGAGTTTCTCTCCGCCGCCCGTGGCGCCGTGCGGATCCCGGTGCTGCGCAAGGACTTCATGTACGACCCCTATCAGGTCTACGAGGCGCGTGCGTGGGGCGCCGACTGCATTCTGCTGATCATGGCGGCGATCAGCGACGAGGACGCGCGCGCGCTGAACAAGGTCGCGCATGACCTGCACATGGACGTGCTTGTCGAGGTGCATGACGAAGCGGAGTTGAAGCGCGCGCTGCCGTTGGAGACGCGGCTCATCGGCATCAACAATCGCGACCTGCGGACCTTCGAAACCAGTCTCGAAGTGAGCGAGCGCCTCTCCAGGCTCGTTCCCCCGGACCGCATCATCGTCGGCGAAAGCGGCATCGGCTCCTACGAAGACGGACTGCGCCTGCTCCGCTCGGGCATCGGCACGTTCCTGGTCGGCGAGAGCCTGATGCGCCAGACGGACGTGGCGCTTGCGACGCATGATCTGCTGCACGGACCGGCGATTCCCGCGCGGCAGGGTTCGTCATGAGCGACGGGCTCTCGCATATTTCCGCGACCGGCGAAGCCCATATGGTCGACGTTTCTGCGAAGGACGTGACGAGCCGCATCGCCGTTGCCGAAGGCCACGTCGTGATGAAGGCCGAAACCCTGGCGCTGGCGCTGTCGGGCGACGCCAAGAAAGGCGACGTGCTCGGTACGGCGCGCATTGCCGGCATCATGGCGGCGAAGCGCACGCACGATCTCATCCCGCTCTGTCATCCCCTCGCCATCAGCAAGGTGACGGTCGACATCACGCCCGACGACGCTCTGCCGGGCCTGCGCGTGCGTGCGCTGGTGAAAGTGGCGGGCCAGACCGGCGTCGAGATGGAGGCGCTCACGGCGGTCAGCGTCACGTGCCTGACGATCTACGACATGCTGAAGGCGGTCGACCGTTTCATGACCATCGAGGGCGTCGGCATGGTCGAGAAGACCGGCGGCAAGTCGGGCTCGTGGCATAGGGATGCTTCATGAGCGCAGCGCCTCTGCTCCCGGTTTCGCAGGCGCTCGCCCGTGTGCTTGCAAGCGCGGAGCGCGCCTTGCCGACGGAAGTGGCGCCGCTGCGCGAGGCCCGGGGGCGCACGCTGGCTCAGGATCTGGAGGCATTGCGGACGCAGCCGCCCTTCCCGGCTTCGGCCATGGATGGCTATGCGGTGCGCGCCGCCGACATCGCGCAGGTTCCAGCGCGGCTGCGCATCATCGGTGAGAGCGCGGCAGGCCGTCGCTTCGCCGGGGCGGTCGGCCCCGGAGACGCGGTGCGCATCTTCACGGGCGCGCCCGTGCCCGATGGCGCGGACACGATCCTGATCCAGGAGAACACCCGGATCGAAGACGGCATGGTCGTGGCGCTCGAAAGCGAAACGGCCGGGCGCTACGTGCGCCGGGCGGGACTGGATTTCGCTCAGGGCGACGTTCTCCTGGCGCGCGGCCGCAGGCTCGGACCGCCCGAACTGGCCCTCGCGGCAGCCATGAACCACCCGACCCTGCCGGTTACGCGACGGCCGCGCGTGGCGTTGCTCGCGACCGGCGACGAGTTGGTGCGACCAGGCGAGAACCCGGGGCCGGACCAGATCGTCGCGTCCAACACCTACGCGGTCGCGGCCTATGCGGAAGCCGCTGGCGCGGACGTGATCGACCTCGGCATCGCGGGCGATCAATTCGCCGATTTGGAACGCTCCATCCGTGCGGCGCGCGATGCTGCTGCTGACGTGCTGGTGACGCTCGGCGGCGCCTCCGTGGGAGATCACGATCTGGTTCAAACCGCGTTGGCGCGGGAGGGCATGGAGCTCGGGTTCTGGCGAATCGCCATGCGCCCCGGCAAGCCGCTGATGCATGGACGCATCGGCGACATGCGCATTCTCGGACTACCGGGCAATCCGGTCTCGGCCATCGTCTGCGGCGTGCTGTTCCTCGTGCCGCTCGTGCGCGCCCTGTCGGGAGATCCGAACGCCGGCGCAGACCGCAGCGAAATCGCCATTCTGGGCGAGGCGCTGCCGGCCAACGACAGCCGGCAGGATTACATGCGGGCGCATATCGTCGGACAGCGCGACGGGCACCCGCTCGTCCAGGCCTTTGGCCGTCAGGATTCGTCGATGCTCCGCGTGCTCGCGGAAGCTGAATGCCTGATCATTCGCGATGCCCATGCGCCTGCGGCTGCGGCCGGCGATGCGTGCCGGATGATGCGTCTGTAGAAGCTCGTGGCCGCGGGGCGTGGCTATTTGGCCTGGTCCCGCGGCGTCTCCACTTTCGCTCGGTCTGTGCAAACAACAGGGGAAATACAGGGCACACATTCACGCATGCCCCTCCTCCTCGTCGTCTCCTCGCCCGTCGCCCTGCTCGCCTTTTTTCGCCATTTGCGCGAGCGCGGCGGCGGCCAGGTGCGGATCGAAGCGCTCGTATGGTCCGAGTCCGAGAGCTATTTGCGTACGAGCCGTCTCGACGGCGACAGCGAGCGGCACGAAGACAGGCGGCTCGCGACTGGCTATCCCCGCTTGGGGCGACCACATCACCTTGACAGCGTGAAGGTATAATTCTGGATTCTCTGCCGCGAGCCGCGCCGCCAAGTCTCGTTCCTGAGCGGCTGCGATGTGCTGGCGCTCGCGTTCCGCAGCCTCTGCCGCTTCGATGGCGGCGGCTTGGGCGGCGCGAGCTTCTTGCGCCTCATGGGCTGCCTCGAGATCAGCAATGCGGGCTTCTGCTTCAGGTGCGAACTGTAAAAGCAGGGCCAAGGCCCGCGCGTCACCCTCTGCAGCTTTCTTGAACAGACCCTTGAGGGCGGCGCGATATGCGGAGACACCCTGATATCCGGGCGCGTCGCGGTCCGCCTCCTCGAGAAGAATGCGATCGAAGCCTCCGCGGGTCACCTTATTCAGGCTTCCTTTCGGCCGTCCAGCTGGGTTGCCGGACTGACCAGGCCTGAATTGGTGTTCCGCGGGGGGCCGAGAACGGCCTTTCGATGCCTTTGAAGAGGCGCTTTCGCGTGATTTGGGAGAGTTCTTGACCATGCTGAGCCTGAGGGCGCGAGATCACGAGGCGACGCACTAGCGTCGCCGGCGAACTGCTGCCCGTACTCTCCCGGGAGAGCCGGCCGCTGGTTGAAGGCCTGATCTTTCGATCGGTCGCACCGAGCGACGTCTTCGACGGAGCTATACTGCCTATAATCGATGGCGCTCGCAACTGAGGCTTGGCGATCCTGTGGATAACTCCGCTAAGGTCACTCTCTGCTCTGCGACCGCAATTTTCAAACACGCGAGCTCGTGATGGGCGACCCAGATGCGGAGCTTCAACCACTGGATTGGGATGGTCATCCTTGCCCAAATGCGCGTGCCTTCGGCGATGAGCCCCGATCTGGGATCTGAGCTTATATTCAATATTTGCGGAGAAGGCTCACCAGCTTGCCCTGGATGCGGACACGATCGGGCCCAAAAATCCGCGTCTCATAAGCCGGATTCGCGGCCTCAAGCGCAATCGAGGCGCCACGCTTGCGCAATCTCTTCAGCGTCGCTTCTTCATCGTCGATCAGCGCCACCACGATGTCGCCGGTTTCCGCTGTTTCCTGCTTGCGGATGATGACCGTGTCGGCATCCAGAATGCCGGCCTCGATCATGGAATCTCCGCGC
>JAQGJH010000068.1 GCA_028290705.1 Hyphomicrobiales bacterium | reverse complement strand
TGCCAGCAGATTCGTCTGGAAGGCGATCTCGTCGATGACGTCGGTGATCTGGCCGATCTGCGCCGTGGCCTTCTTGATCTCCTCCATGGCGGCCTTTGATTTCGACACGATCTCGCTCGTGTGGGCGGCGTCGCGCGTGGCCGTGGTGGCGACCGAGCGGGCCTGCTCGACGCCCCGGGTGGTCAGCTTCACGCCTTCGGTGATCTGCGCCAGAGCGGCGGTGGTTTCCTCGAGCGAAGCGGCCTGCTGCTCGGTGCGGCGGGCGAGGTCGTCGGAGGCCTGCGCCAGCTCGTGATTGCCGCTTTCGATCGTCTGCATGGAGGCGATGACGGCCCCGATGATGTCCTGCAGCTTTCCGGCCGTGACGTTGAAATCATTCTTGAGGCCGGCGAAATCGGCCGACAATTCGCGGTCGATCCGGGTCGTCAGATTGCCGCCGGAGATTTCACCCAGCGACACCGTCAGGGCCTGAAGCGCCTCGACCTGCTGGCGGGCCAGTTCGGCGCGCGCGGTCTCGGCCTCGCGGCGGCGATCTTCGAGTTCTTCGAGATAGGTCGAGATCGCCAGATCCATGTCGAGCAGCACGGCCTTGACGAGGACGCCGAGGGTTTCGCCGAGCGCCTCGGGGCTGGCGGCGGCGCGCTTGAACAGGTTCGACTGCCGGTCGCTGACGATCAGCTTGAGCAGCTTGTCGGTCACCAGGGCGTAGCCGCCGATGTACCAGCGCGGCTCGAGTCCGATGCGCGCGTGGGTCTTGCCGACCTGCTTGACCGCCTGGGCATAGCTGTCGCTGTACTCGGCCGAGGCGAGGGCGTCCCAATGGGTTTCCTGCCGGCGCTTGGCCGAATCGATGAGGCGCTCGTCCTGAAAGAATTTTCGGGTCTCGGGCGTGGCCCGGACCTGGTCGTAGAAGCCCGTCAGGGCCTCGCCGATGGCGTCCTTGAGGAAAGGACGCAGGTCGCGCAGGACGGTGCGGGAGCGCTCGTCGAACTGCATGAAGTCTAGGCGTTCTGAAAGATCAACGTTGCGTCTGGACATGTGGCCCGCCGTTTTTTGCACGAATCGCTGTGAACTTTCATGAGCGTAGCCGTGACTTACCTTGATCACGTTGATTTGAATCAAGTAAACAAATAGTAAAAAACAAGTCTTTTGCGTGTCGATTTGAAGAAACCACCACGAAGGTCGAATAATCGTGCACGGCTGCCAGCGGCTTCCGACGGCCGGATTTGGAACGGCGTTTCGCATCCGGTCCATTTTACTCCCGACAAGATCCTCCCGCGCAACGGAAATTTCCAGCATGGCGTGACCTTGACCATTAAAAATGTGTTCTCAGTAGATCTTGCCCGCTCTTAAGGTCGTGGCGTGCATGTCTCGTGGCAACAAGATCAGTACGCGCGCTTTCTACCGTCTTCAGCTGCGTCTTTACATGAAATCGGCCGAATGTTTTCCTGGGTTTATTACGGTGCGGTTTTCTGCACAAAAAAAGGGCCCGGACTTTACGGTCCGGGCCCTTGCATCCATTCATGACTTCAAAATTCGGTCCAGTCGTCGGCCTCGGCCTTTTCGGTAGGCTTGTAGGCCACGGCCGCCTGGCCGCGGGAGGCAGCGGCCCGCTCGACCCGCGGGCGGGGCCGCGTCGCGCTCTTTTCAGTCCGTGCGCCGCGGATCGTCGCGACATTGTCGCGACGGGTCCCACCGGCGGCCGATTCCTGCCGGACTTCGAAGCGTCCCACGAGACTCACGAGCTTGTCGGATTCCATCCGCAGGGTCTCGCTGGCCGCGACCGTTTCCTCGACCATGGCGGCGTTGCGCTGGGTCATCTGGTCCATCTGGGCGACCGCGGAATTGATCTCCTGCAGGCCGGTCGCCTGCTCTTTCGCGCCGCTGGCGATTTCCGACACCACGCGGGTGACGTCGTCGACCTGCGACAGGATTCGGGTCAGGGACTCGCCCGTTTCGCGCACGAGGCCCACGCCTTCGCCCACCTGCACGCTGGCCGAGTTGATCAGGACCTTGATCTCCTTGGCGGCATCGGCGGAGCGCTGCGCCAGGCTGCGCACCTCGGAGGCCACGACCGCGAAGCCGCGGCCCTGTTCGCCGGCGCGCGCCGCCTCGACCCCGGCGTTGAGCGCCAGCAGGTTGGTCTGGAACGCGATCTCGTCGATCACCGTGATGATCTGGCTGATCTCCTGCGAGGACTTTTCGATGCGGCCCATGGCATTGACGGCCCGGCCGACGATCTCGCCGCCCCGGCGGGCATCCTTCTGGGCCGCGGCCACGATGGCGGCGGCCTGCTGGGCGCCTTCGGCGGTCTTGCCGACCGTGACGGTGATTTCCTCCAGCGCCGCGGCGCTCTGTTCGAGGTTTGCGGCCTGCTGCTCGGTGCGGCGCGACAGGTCGTCGGTCGAGGCCGAGATCTCGCTCGCGCCACCGTTGATGGTGCGGGCCGCGCCGACGATCGACACCATGGCGTCGTGCAACTTGTCGATCGAGGCATTCAGGTTGATGCGGAGATCTTCGGCCGCCGGATAGAGCGGGATTTCGGTGCGGTGCACGAGGTCGCCGCGCGCCAGACGGTCGAGGGCTTCACCCAGCGTCGCGACGGCGAAATCGGCCTGGCGCTGACGCTCGGCGTTCTCGGCTTCGCGGGCGAGCCGGTCGGCCTCGATGCGGCTCGCGGTCTCGGCCGCGACGGCTTCGAGACGCTTGCGCTCGATGGCTCCTTCCTTGAATACCGCGACGGCGGCGGCCATGCGGCCCACTTCGTCGCGGCGGTCCGACGAGGGGATCGCCACGGTGTCGTCACCCTCGGCGAGCTGGTTCATCGCGCCGGTGATGTTGCGGAGCGGCCGGGCAATGCTGAGCGAGAGCAGCAGGGCCATCAGGGCGGCGATGCCCGCCGCGAGGCCCGCGCCGCCGAGTTGAACCATCTGGGATTCGGCCACCGCGGTCGCCTTGACCTCCTGGGTCTGCACGACCCATTCGCGGGCGCTCTTGCGCACGGCGTTCATGGATGTGCGGAAATCCTTCATGCGCGCCATGGCGGGCGGGGAAATCGGCAGGCTCATGGCCCGGTCGTAATTGGCCGGATCGTTGACGAACTTGATCTGCATTTCGGGAACGCCGACGCGCCAGGCGTCACCTGCGTCCCGCATGGCCTTGAGCAGCGTGCCCATGCGCTCCGGGTCCGGGTGGAGGGCGGCGCGCGACTGGGCGCCCGTCATGGCGTCGGCGAAGAGCTTGGCGGCCGCCTGGAAGGCGTCGGTCTCGGTGGAGGAGACGGTCAGGAGATAGTTGTGGATGCGGTCGCCCTGCTCGATGAGAGCGTCGAAGGCGGTGTCGACGTCCTGCATGAGCAGGATCGCCTGCGAGGAGCGGTCCTCGGCCTCGCTCACCCGGCGCAGATATCCATACAGAAGCGCGCTGGTCGCGAGCGACACCAGCAGAACGATGGAGAACGCCAGGGCGATCTTCGCTGAAATGGATATGTTCCGGAGTTTCATGTCGTGCCTCTGCAGTGGCCCGCCGGAGCGGGCCTGACGCGTGACTGGGGGAGGGGACATTCCGGGCGGGCCGGCTCGACGGAACGGCATGATGCCTTGGGCGGGAGACCGACCATCCGAAGTCATTTAGCTATAGCGGCCATATATTTACAAAATTCCTACGGGACGGGACTCTTGGTCTGCTTTATTGATCGAGGGCGGCCACTAGACTCCGGCTGGATTCCGACGGGACTCTCGGCGGGGGCAGGTCCAGTCCGAGACCTCGATCAGACCCGAGCCGCAAACCCTTGAAACGACTCGCGGGAAGCCGCACGGCCTCACCGACCTGGCAAGTATAGAGTCGGCCTCGATTCGGAGGTGCGACGCGGCAGCCGTGTTCCTGTCGACAATATTGGATTCGGGTCGCTCTGGACTCCAATGCCGGCGTCGAGACCCTGCGGCATGGATCGTGCTTCGTGGCGCGAGACATCGACGGGAAGGAAACGGCATGACGGAACATGGATCGAAGCTGCGCGTCTCGAGACGTGGCATCGTGCTCGCGGCGGCGGCTCTCGCGGCGATCGGACTGGCGATGCCGGAGCGCGCGCTTGCGAGCGATTGGCCAAACCGCAGCGTGACCATGATCGTGCCGTTTCCGCCGGGCGGAAACACCGACACGATGGCGCGCATGCTGGCCGATTTCTTTTCGCGCAAATACAAGCAGACTTTCATCGTCGACAACCGGCCGAATGCCGCGGGATCGCTCGCCACCGCGCAATTGGCGAAGAGCAAGCCGGACGGGTACACGCTGATGTTCGGCGCGGCCGTGCAGACCATCATCGTGCCGATGATGCAGAAGGTGTCGTATGACAGCGAGACCGAGTTGCAGCATCTGAGCATTTTCGGGACCGGGCCATTCGTGCTCGGCGCCAGGGCGTCGCTGCCCGCGAACTCGCTCTCCGAACTGATCGCCTATGTGAAGAACAATCCCGGCAAGCTCAACGCCGCGACCGCCAGCGTGGGCGGGCTCGGGCATTTGTCGACCATGCTGCTCGCCAAGCGGGCGGGTCTCGACGTGGTGACGGTGCCGTATCGCGGCGGCGGTCCGGCGATTTCGGCGATGCTCGCCGGCGAGGTCGACATTTATTTCGGCAATGCTTCGGAATTGCTGCAGCACAGGGCCAACGGCAAATTGAAGCTGCTGGCGGTGTCGACGCTCGAGCCTCTCAAGCAGGCTCCCGACCTGCAAACCGTCGCGTCGCTGTTCCCCGGCTTCGAGGTGACGTCCTGGAACGGCGTGATCGGACCGGCGGGCATTCCGGCCGAGATCGTGACGGCCATCGCGACGACGACGCGCGAGGCGTCGCAGGACCCCGCGCTTGCGGCGCGTCTCGTGTCCGTCGGGATCGATCCCATGGGTTCGTCGCCGGAGGACTTCGCCCGCATCGTCGCGCAGGAGCGCAAGATCCTGCGCGAGGCCGTGATGGCGGCGGGGATCACGCAGCAGCCGTGACGCGGGATCAGTTGACGTACCAGTCCTGCGGGTGAATGCCCGTCACCTTGCCGCCCGGCGGCACGGTGACGAGCAGGCGCGTGTGCGACTTGCATGAGGCGTCGTTGCCGCAGCGGACGAACTCGGACCAATAGGCCTTGGTGTTCGGCATCTCCTTGGTGCGCGCAAAGACGAAATATTCGCCCGGCGCGACATCGAGCGCGTATGTCACGTTCTTGCGGGTGCGGCGCTGCCGGCTCGTGCAGCCCGCGGGCGCGCCATCGGGCTTTTCGGCGCAGACGGTCATGTCGGACGGAATGAAATCGCTTGGATAGCTGAGTTCGCCGGTGATCGTGCCCTTCCGCTGCGTCGCGTCCACGGCTGGCCGGTCTCCCGCGGACAGGACCTTGAGGGCCATCAGGCTCTGGATGCTGCCCGCCGCGCCGCATCCCAGGATCGTTGCCGAGATCTTCGTGCCGGGCTTCAGAACCTCGTCCAGCGCCGCGCGGATGCGCCCGCCGTCGCGCGGACGCGCTTCGTCCTCGAGATAGACGTTGGCCTTGCCGAAACGGTCGGTGAAATCGAAGTCCTCGATCGCGCCATCGCCCCGGAGGCGGCGCGCCCCGACGGTTCCGGTCGTCGTCGCGATCGCGCAATCGCCCTTCCGGGCCAGCCCTTCGATCGCCACGACGGTGCGGCCTTCGGCGCCGTGGACGACCCGGGGCGCGGCGAGCGCAGGCTGGCTGGCTGCCAGGACGCAGAGCGCTACGAGACGGGCGACGGCGGGAACCTGCCTCGAAAACATGCGCGACCCTCCAGCTGGGAGAATATCTCAGCATGGCCAAGCCCCTTTGGCAAAGCCCCTGTGGCAAAGCGCCGAAAGCCCGCGGTCGAGCTTGCACTCCGGGGCGGCGATTGGGATGCTGAAGTCCGCCCTTCGTGCCGTCGGGAGTTTCATTGCATGCGTCTGCTCCCGAAACTGCTTCGCAAGATCGTCCGCCGGGGCCGCATCACGCTCATCGGGCCGGACGGGAAGGTCGAGGAGGCTGGGCCGGGCGGCGGGCCTGAAGTGACGCTGCGTGTCCTCGATCCCTCGCTCGACTGGAAGATCGCGCTCGATCCCGAGCTGAATTCCGCCGAGGCCTTCATGGACGGCACGCTGCGCATCGAAAAGGGCGACGTGCATGACCTGATGACGCTGATCTTCGCCAACAAGCGCCAGTTCGACATGAGCGGCGGGCAGATCGTCTGGAACATGTATGCGCGCCGGCTGCGCCGGTTCATGCAGCACAATCCGGTGGCGCGGGCGCGGGCCAATGCGCGGGCGCATTACGACATCGGCAACGATCTCTTCAAACTCTTCCTCGATCGCGACCTGCAATATTCCTGCGCGTATTTTCCCGATGGCGACGAGACGCTGGAGCATGCGCAGACCAAGAAGAAACGCCACATCGCGGCGAAACTGGCGTTGAAGCCCGGCCAGCGCGTGCTGGACATCGGCTGCGGCTGGGGCGGCATGGCGCTGTATCTCGCATCGGTCGAAGACGTGCGGGTGGTGGGCGTCACGCTGTCGGTCGAGCAGCATCGCGTCGCCCAGGCGCGCGCGCAGGCCTCCGGTCTCGCGGACCGCGTCGAATTCAGGCTGTGCGACTACCGGAGCGTCGAGGAGAAGTTCGACCGCATCGTCTCGGTCGGCATGCTCGAACATGTCGGGGTGACGCATCTGCGCGAATATTTCCTGCGCGTGCGCGATCTGCTCGGGCCCGACGGCGTCGCGCTGATTCACTCGATCTCGACCAAGGCGCCGCCCGGCATCACGTCGAGTTTTCTGCGCAAGTACATTTTTCCGGGTGGCTATGCGCCCTCGCTGTCCGAGACCTTCGCGGAGATCGAGCGGTCTGGATTGTGGTCGACCGATGTCGAGATCTGGCGCGTGCATTATGCCCGCACGCTGCGCGAATGGCGTCGCCGGTTTCTGGCCGCGCGCGACGAGGGCCTGCTGCCAGCCGCCTATGACGCTCGTTTCCAGCGCATGTGGGAGTTTTATCTCTCCACCTGCGAATGCGTGTTCGACTATGGTTCGAGCCACGTCTTCCAGATCCAGCTCGCGCGGGAACGCGACGGCGTGCCGCTGCATCGCGACTACATCGGCGAACGAGAGGCCGCCTATGCGGCGCGCGAACCGGCGTTTCTTGAAAAGCTGTGGGCCTCGGCCGACGACGCCATGGCGCAGGATACGCCAGGCGGCGTCAGGGCCGATGCCAACCGCTGAACGTCAGGCCAGGGCTGCCATGGCGCGCGCCGCGCGTGCAGCCGGCCGGGCCGCGGCCGTCGCGGTCAGTCCATCGGACGATCGCAGCCAGGACAGCGCCTCGGTCCTGGAGACGAAAGTCTCCCGCAGCACGAGGGGCGTCAGCTTGCCCCTCTGGGGTACGATCACGCGCCAGCAGCGCGGCTTCACTTCCACGACGTAAGCATCCTGCCCGCTCATCGGAACACCCGCGAATCACACATCCCACGCACCAGACTGGCATGTGGAATCCGTGGCTTCGCGGGGTGCCGCAGCGTTCCTGACGCATTTAGCGCTGCTGTTGCACGCAGGACTCAATTGCTTGGTGTGACTGGATTATTTCAGCGGTACTTCGCCCTCGTCCTGGCCGTCCCAATAGTGGACGCGCGACGCCCGCACCTTGATCAGCACGACGCCGGGCGTGTCGACGCCATTCTTGAACCAATAGTCGAGATCCTTCGTCCAATGCTCCTTGAACGCGGCCTTGTCCCGGATCAACTCGGCCTTGCCCTCGACGGCGATGAAGATCGGAGGTTTGCCGAGCAGGCCCTTCTTGCCCTGGTAGCTGAGGCCCACATGGGCGTCGCGCTCGATGTCCGAGACGGTGCGGGCCTGTTCGTAGGTGAAGAACCAGGAGTCGCCGTCGAACTCGACGTCGCGATTGTTGCTCATCGGGCGCGCGGCGATGTCTCCGCCTTCGGTGCGGGTCGACAGCATGGCGAAGTCGATGTCGCGCATGTGCTCCGAAACGTCCTTGATGTTCATCCTGTGCGCCTTCCGGTTTTGGGGTGGGTCGGCACGGCAACGTGCGTCGCGCGGGTTCGTTCAGTCGCGCGCGCAGGCCCTCGGTCACGAGCTTGTTTGCGGGCGCGCATCAAACGAGACCGCACGGAACTCACGCGGAGGTTGTGAGCGCGTCCGAGGCCTGTCAGACTTCGTGTGTCGTGATTTGGCCGGTCACGGCCCCGACGATCGGCATCGATCCTGCCGCGCGGCCGCGTCTCGGGAACTGCCCATGGCCGCGCAGACCGCCACCGCTACGATTCTGGTTCTCGAGGACGAAGTCGAAACCTCGGCGATCATCCGGGAAATTCTGGAAGAGCATGGGCTGCAGGTGGGCGGGCCTTTCCGCACCAATGCGCATTGCCTGGCCTATCTGGCCGGTACGCGCCCCGACGCCGCGATCCTCGATTTCAACGTGGCGGACGGGACCAGCAGCCTGACGGCGGCGCGGCTGAAGGAAATGCGCATCCCTTTCATGGTGGCGTCCGGCTATCCGAAGCTCATTGCGCGTGGGCTCGAATTCCAGTCGGCCTGCTGGCTCGGCAAGCCGTTCGGCGAGGCCGCGCTGCTCAAGCACCTGTCCGACCTTCTGCCCCGTGCCTATCGGGACTGAGAGGCGGACGCCGGCTCGACCTCGATGGTGACGTGGGACAGATCGTGGAGATGCGCGAGCCTGTGGCGATAGTGCGACGGCGGTTGCGGATCGGGCGCAACGATCGACAGGATCGCGCCGCGGTGGCCGGGGCCGAGCTGCCAGACGTGGAGGTCGACGATGCGGGCTCCCTCGGCTTCGATCGCCGCCGAAAGCCTGGCCGGCAGATCGGCGCCGTGCGGCGTGAAGTCGAGCAGGACGCCGCCCGCGTCGCGCATCAAGCCCCACGACCAGCGGGCGATCACGAGAGCGCCGACGATGCCGATGAGCGGATCGAGCCAGAGCCAGCCGTAGATGCTGCCCGCCAGAAGCGCCACGATGGCCATGACGGAGGTGAGCGCATCCGCCAGCACGTGCATGTAGGCCGCGCGCAGGTTGTTGTCCCCGCCGTGCTCGTGATGATGATGGTGGTGGTCGTGGTCGTGGTCGGGATGGTCGTGATGGTGCTCGCCCCGCAGCAGCCAGGCGCTGGCGAGATTGACCGCCAGACCCAGCACCGCGACGACGATCGCCTGATTGAATTCGATCGGCACCGGCGCGGTGATGCGCAGAAAGCTTTCCCAGCCGATCAGCAACGAGATCAGCGCCAGCACGACCGCGCTGGCGAAGGCCGCGAGATCGCCGAGCTTGCCGGTGCCGAAGGAGAAGCGGCTGTCGCGTGCGTGCTTGCGGGCGAAATAATAGGCCAGCGCGGCGATCAGCATGGCGACCGCATGGGTGGCCATGTGCCAGCCATCGGCCACCAGCGCCATCGAGCCGTAGATCGTGCCGGCGACGATCTCTCCGACCATCATGGCGAGCGTCAGAACGATGACGAGACGCGTGCGCTTCTCGTTGCGCGCGTGGCCTTCGCCCAGAAAGACGTGATCGTGTCCGCCGGACGATGGCGGTTCGACCGGATCGTGGATGTGCGCCGTCATCGCAGATAGCTCCGAATGACGTCGATCAACTCGCCGCCGCCTTTGGCGCGGGCATTCGCGTCGGGCTCGTTCATGACGTGCTCGCGCACGTGATCTTCGATCAGCTCTCCGGTGAGGCCGTTGATGGCGCCGCGAACCGAGGCAAGCAGGTGCAGCACCTCGGCGCACTCGGCGTCCGTCTCGACGGCGCGCTCGACGGCTTCGATCTGCCCCTTGAGGCGGCGGACGCGGGCGAGAAGGCGCGGCTTCTGGTGGGCGAGATGGCTCATAGGGTAGGGGGGTACCCTATCTCAAGGCGGCGGGCAAGCAGTCTTGCCCGGGAACGCGTCCGGAATGGCACGAGTTTCGCTTTGCCAAGCCGAGCCTTTCGGCGGCACATTGCTGCGGGGAAACGCCTTCAGGGAGAACAAGATGGGTCACATGTGGATCGACCGGACCGGGGCCGCGGCGGCCGGACTCGCGGCCGCGCTGCTCCTCGCGCCGCCGACGGCTGCGCAGTCGAACGAGATCGAGGACTTCTACAAGGGCCGCAACATCGTGCTGCTGGTGCCGGCCGGCGCGGGCGGCAATCTCGATTTCAGCAGCCGCCTGCTCGGGCGCTACATGTCCAAATATCTGCCGGGCAGCCCCAACATCGTGGTGCAGAACATGCCGGGCGGCGGCGGCATGACGATGAGCAACTACCTGTTCAATGTCTCGCCGAAGGACGGGTCCGCCTTCGGACTCGTCTACCAGACCGCCGGCATCGACCAGACGCTCGGCACGCAGGCGCGGTACAAATTCGGCGACTTCAGCTGGATCGGCCGGATCAGTTCGTCGACCTCGCTGGTGGTGCTGCACAAGACCGCGCCGGTGAAGACGCTCGCCGACATGAAGACCACCGAGGTGTTGTTCGGCTCGCCCGGGAAGTCGTCGCAATCGACCTTCGTGCCGACGCTGATGCGCACCGTGCTGGGATACAAGACGCGCGTGATCTACGGCTACAAGGGCGCGGCCGAGATGTTCCTGGCGATGGAGCGCGGCGAGATCCAGGCCCGCACCGGGTCGCTCGACAGCATCATGGCGACCCAGCCGACCTGGCTGAAGAACGGCGACGCCTTCGCGCTGGCGGAACTCAGCCTTGAAAAGCAGCCGAGCATCGAAGGCGTGCCGCTGCTGCGCGAGCTGACCGACGATCCCGACAAGCGCGACATCCTCGACTACATGGCGTCCTACACGGCGTTCGGGGTGGCGTTCGCGGGACCCCCGGGCCTGCCGCCCCGGCGGCTGGAGGCGCTGCGCCGGGCCTTCGATGCGGCGCTCAAGGATCCGGAGCTGAAGGTGGAACTCGACCGCGGCGGCTATGCCTACAGCCCCGAGACGGGGGAATTCCTGCAGCAGCTCGCCAACAAGTTTTCGTCCGCGACACCCGAGCTGGTGGCGCGCGTCAAGGTGGCGCTGGAGGAGCAGTCGAACCAGTGACGGGCGGCTGATCGGGCCGGGCCGGGGGCCCGGCGCGCCAGGTCGTCCCCCGCAAAACCGTTCAGGTGAGTTGCGGCTGCGGCCGAAGCCTTTTACCAAGGCATTCGTCGGCGGCCGCACATCCGCCGGCTGGTGACGGTGAACGGCGCGAGGGACGATGCTGGGCTGGTTTCGGGCGATCATGCCGCGGGAGGATCGATTTTTCGATCTGTTCGCCCGTCATTCCAGAACCGTCGTGGGCGGCGCCGAAGCGCTCGAACGCCTGTTGCAGGGCGGACCGGACGCGGCGCAGAATTGCCAGGCCATCATCCGGCTCGAAGACGAGGCAGACGCGATTACCCGCGATGTCCTTCTGGCGACCCGCAAAAGCTTCATCACGCCCTTCGACCGCGGTGACATCAAGGACCTGATCCAGTCGATGGACGACACCATCGACATGATGCACAAGACGGTCAAGACCGTGATGCTCTACGAGCAGACGAGCTTCGATCCGCGCATGTGCGAAATGGGCGCGATGATCGTCCAGGCGGCGCATCTGGTCGCCGAGGCCCTGCCGCTGCTGGAACGCATGGGCTCGAACGTCCCGCGCCTGACCGAAATCGCCGAAGAAATCACGCGGGTCGAAGGCGCCTCCGACCAGTTGCACGAGCAGGGACTGAAGGATCTGTTCCAGCGTTTCGGACGCTCCGATCCCATGGCGTACATGATCGGCCGCGAGATCTACGGCGAGCTCGAGAAGGTGATGGACCGGTTCGAGGACGTCGCCAACGAGATCAGCGGCATCGTCATCGAGAACGTGTAGGACCGGCCCGGAATGGACGCCACTCTCGCTCTGCCGCTGCTGATCGGCCTCGTCGGCGTCGCGCTGTTTTTCGACTTCATGAACGGCATGCACGATGCCGCCAATTCGATCGCGACGATCGTCTCGACGCGCGTGCTGCGTCCGCAATTCGCCGTCGCCTGGGCGGCGTTCTTCAATTTCATCGCCTTCCTGTTCTTCGGGCTGCACGTCGCCGAGACGCTGGGCACCGGCATCATCAATCCGAACATCGTTGACCCGCGGGTGATCTTCGGCGCGCTCATGGGCGCGATCGTCTGGAACGTCATCACGTGGCGTTACGGCATTCCGTCGAGCAGTTCGCATGCGCTGGTCGGCGGGCTGATCGGCGCGGGCGTGGCCAAGGCCGGCGTCGCCTCGATGGTGCTGTCGGGCGTGCTGAAGACCACGGCGGCGATCTTCCTGTCGCCGCTCGTGGGCTTTCTGCTGGCGCTGATCTTCGTGCTGGCGGTCTCGTGGATCTTCGTGCGCAGCACGCCGCACGAGGTCGACCGGAAGTTCCGCATCGGCCAGTTCGTCTCGGCCTCGATGTATTCGCTCGGCCACGGCGGCAACGATGCGCAGAAAACCATGGGGATCATCGCGGTCCTGCTGTTCTCGCAGGGTCAGCTGGGAGACACGTTCTACGTGCCGTTCTGGGTGGTGATCACCTGCCAGGCCGTGATGGCGCTCGGCACGCTGTTCGGCGGCTGGCGCATCGTCCACACGATGGGTTCGAAAATCACGCGGCTCAATCCGATGCAGGGATTCTGCGCCGAGACCGGCGGGGCGCTGACGCTGTTCATGGCGACGGGGCTCGGCGTTCCGGTGTCGACCACCCATACGATCACGGGCGCGATCGTGGGCGTGGGCGCGGCGCGGCGCGTGTCGGCGGTGCGCTGGGGCATCGCGGGCAGCATCGTGATCGCCTGGATCGTCACGATCCCGGCCTCGGCGGCGATCGCGGCCACCTGCTACTGGCTTTCCGGCCTGTTTTCCTGATCGGCTGGCCTGGCTGAGCGCAGTTTTTCAGCCGCAGGGCGTCGCTTCGAGCCGGAATGTTTAACGAAACGTTAAATTTCTGGCTGGCGGCAGGAAACCCATACTGGGCTCGAGTGTTGGGTTCCGTAACGTTCGGTCGGCGGTCCGGACGTCGAGAGATGAGGCCCGTGATGTTGGACACGCTCGAACTGGTCACCCACCAGACGCCCCAAGCGGCTTATGCCTTCGAGGTGAAGCTCATCCTGGCGCAGCGGGGGAGACTTCATCTCCAGCCGGATGCGATCCGCAAGGCACAGCGGAGCGGGCTGACCCCGGACGAATGCGCCCTGCAGATCCTCGGTGCACCGGCGCGACTGTCGCGAACCTCGGTGATCCGCGACGTCTTCGAGTTTCCGTGAGCGATATCGGCCCGCATCCCGGTTCTTCTTTCGTCTGGCCAGCGCTCCAGCGTGGGCGATGAACACGCGCATTCCGCGGGGAAAAATCATGTCATTGACGGACGTTTCGCTTGCCTCGGGACATGGACGCGACGCTGGCGTCAGGGAGACGCCGACGGACGATCTCCTGACCGAACGGGAGCGCGTGCAGGGCCGCGCCCTTTTGTTGCGGCAGGTCGGGCGCGGGCTGAAGTCCCTCTATCCCACCGAGCAAGGCAGCTCGCACGAGCGGCTCAGGGACGCGCTCGGGCGCTGTCTTCGGAGCATCGAGGGGGCGAATTCGCCCCATGGGTGAGCCGCATCAGGCGACCCGGTCGAGATCGGCGCACAAAAGGCGCTCCATCTTTTGGCGCTGCAAGGCGAGGCGGGACTTCTCGTCGGCCTCCCATGCGCCGCCTTCCGCAAGCGTGAGGCGGCCAAGTTCGAAGGCCAGGTAGACGGGCCGGAAGCAGGTGACGAGGTCGCGCGAAACCGCGCTTCTGCTGCCGCGCTCCACGGCGTCGCAGAGCGCCTGAACTTCAGCTTCGTCGAGCGAAAGATGCACGGCCGCGCCCGCAATGTCCCAGGCGATGTCCTGCGCGCCGACGAGATCGTGCCCCGCATGGTGATCCGTGGCATCGGCTTTTCTGAAGATGCCCTCGCGATTGCACATCCACTCGTGCGCATGCATCCGGCCGTCGATGCAGCACCGCCGGCCTTGCGCGAAGACATCGTCGAAATCCCGCAGCCTGGCCTCGACGGCGGTGCGCATTTGCGGCCCGAGCGCCACCCCGGCGTTGTGCAAAGTCATGTCGCGCAACGTCGCCGCCCCGGCGCCGGCGAGACCGGGCGCGATCAGGCGGCATCGGCGGAACGCCAGATAGTCAGCAACGAAACGCAGCCATGCCGGACGCTCGCCCGGTTTTGGCGGATGCAGGTCGTCGCGCCAGCGTTCGACCGAGAAGCCGTGACGCACGCCAAAATGCTCGGGCGAGAAGCCCGCGTCCGAGACCTGACGGGCGACTTCGGCCATTTCCGCACCGCGCCGCCCCAGCCCGACGAATTTCAGAAGATAGCGCCCGGAGTCCGACGTCAGGAGATATTTTCGGCGTTCCTGCTGGATGTCGCTGGCGGGCCAATCCGCCGGGGCTTCATATCGGAAGGTGCGCCACCGCCCAGCCGACAGGTCGGCCAGGGGCGCGGTCGCCTGGCCGGTGAGATCCGAGACCCAGCCCGCGAGGCCGCCGCCCGGCGCATCCCGCCCGAGCACGAGCTCATCGAAATCCACGACATGCGCCGGCAGGGTCTCGAAGATCCGCCGTGTGTCGGGGCCGGCTTCGGGGCCGGGACCGTGGGGATGGCCGGGAAACAGGTGCAGGTCCGAATCCGCGAGCCCGTGCGCCACGAGGGCTTCCACAACGGCCGCCATCGAACTGCCGGAGCGGCCCGGCCCCTCGTCGACGATACAGATCCGTGGCGGGCGCGTGCGGGCGAGGCGGCGCATCAGATCGGGCGCATCGATCCGCCGGCGATAGGGATGGCCGTGCGGCCGCACCGTGTCGACGGCCGGGAGAGATGGACCCGCGTGGGCTGCCGCCACCATGGCGGCAAGGACGATCCCGATGCTGCGCAGGCCGATGACATGCGCGTCGGAGGGCGGCAGCCGCCGGGCGGCTACCGCATAGGCTTCCGGATAGAGCGCATAGAACGCGAAGCCCTCCGGCTCGCGCACCGTGACCGTCTCGGGCCATGCATCGGGAGACGCTTCAGGAACTTGACCCGGAGCCGCGTCGAAATCGCTCGACCAGGACCGGGCGACGTCGCGAGCCAGCGCGCGGACGATGTCGAGCGCGGCGCATGACGCAGGATCGTCGAGGTCGCGCGCGCCTGCGGCCTCGAAGGCCCGGTCGGCGAGCGCCTGGGCGACCTGGCCGGATTCGATCAGCAGCGCGACGAGGCGCTCATGCCGGGCCAGAGGTGTTTCGCCCGGCCGTTCGTCGCCGACATGGCGGCATCGATGGCGCCAGGCGGAAAGATCCAGCCTGCGGGACCCGTCGCCATAATAAATCATCGCGCTCCGCCGGTGTTGAGCCGACCAACGCAGCGGCGAATGTGTGGTTCACAGATCGTCTCAGAAAGCCCCGCGACTGTCCTTTGGCGGCGTGACCGGCTATCGACGGCGCATGCAACTGACGTTCGAGACTTTCGCGATCCTGGCCTGCGTGGCCTTTCTGGCCGGCGGCATCGATGCGATGGCGGGCGGAGGCGGCCTGCTGACCGTGCCAGCCTTGATGGCGGCCGGCGTGCCGCCCGTGCCGGCGCTCGCCACCAACAAGCTGCAGGGCGCGTTCGGCACCGGCGGGGCGTTCTGGGCCTTTTATCGCGCCGGGCACGTGGACCTGCGCCGCTTCGCGCTTCCGGCTGCCGGCGCCTTTCTGGGAGCGGCGGCCGGGACCGTGACGGTGCAGATCGTCGATCCGTGGTTTCTGGCGGGCCTGGTGCCGGTGCTGCTGGTCTCGATCGCGCTGTATTTCCTGCTCGCGCCGCCGCTCGGGCAGGCCGACCGTGCGTCGCGCCTCGGACCCGCAGCATTGACGGCCGCGGCGGCGGTCATCGGCTTCTATGACGGGTTTTTCGGCCCCGGCACGGGCTCGTTCTTCACCACGCTCTTCGTCGTCATGGGCGGGCTCGGCCTCGTGCGGGCCATCGCCAACACGAAGTTCCTGAACTTCGCCACCAACGTCGCGAGCCTGCTGGCCATGATCGCGGGCGGGCAGGTGATCTGGGCCCTGGGGCTCACCATGGCGTGCGCCAACGTTCTGGGGAACCAGATCGGCGCGCGGCTCGCCATGCGCTACGGCGGTCGCGGGGTGCGGCCCCTGCTGGTCGTCATGTCGATCGCCCTGACGGCGAAACTCGTGTCCGATCCCGAAAACCCGCTGCGTCAGCTGGCGGCGCGGACGCTCGGCTGGTGAGTGAAGGGGTTCACCGGACGATGCGTCCCAGCAGGGCGATCAGGTCAGCGGGCGCTTCATGGGCAATGTCGTGCCGCGCTTCCACGGTCTCGATCCGGCAGTGCGGAACGTCGCGGGCGATCCGGTCGTAATATTCCGGCTTGTTGCGATCCGACAGGCGTCCGCGCACGAAGGTCACCGGACAGGAGACCTGGCCCAGCGACTGCCACACGTCCAGGTCGCGCAGCCGGGGAAGCGGCGCGCCGGGAGCTTGCGATTGCGTGTTGCGATGGTCGGGATCGCGCGTGAGCGCATAGCCGCCCTCGACCTTGCGGAGCGCGCGTTCGGCGCGCTGCCGGTCGAGCGCGAAACGCGGCGGGGAGTGGCGGCTCGACAGGGTCGCCATGGCGTCCTCGACGGTCGGATAGACTCTCTCGGCCTTGCCGACCGCGACCTGGTACTTGCCGGGATTGCCGCTGCCCATGGCGCTGTCGACGACGATGAGTTGCGACAGGCGTTCGGGAAAATGCGCGGCGAAGAAGATGGCGAGGCGTCCCGACATGGAATGGCCGAGGATTGCGGGTCGCTCCCAGCCGAAATGCGCCGACACGTTGCAGATGTCGGCCAGAATGGCGTCGAGCGAGTAGTCCTTGTCGCGGCTCCACTCGGACTGGCCGAAGCCGCGATGGTCGAAGGCCACCACGGGACGCTCGCGCGCCACGCCTGCCGCCACGTCGATCCAGTCGTAGGAATCGAAATAATTGCTGCCGTGCAGGATGATCAGCGGAGTCGCCCCGCCGGGCTCGAGGTTGCCGAAGGCCCGGTAGAAGAGCGCGACGTCTCCAGACTGGATCGTTCCTGTGCGATGTGACGGATCCGGCACGGCTTCTTCTCCCTTGTGGCTGAACCGGCGCGGCGCGCCGTCTTACTTGATGGCTTCGGCCGTCCGCTTCACCAGATCGGGGGACGTCTTGTAGGCGTCGGCGATGATCTTCTCCATCTCGTCCCCGCTGATCGGCGAAATCTCGAGCTGGGACTTTTCGGCCTCGCGCAGGAATTCCGGATCCTTCATGGTCTGCTCGAAGGCCCGGCGCAGCGCCGCCAGCCTGTCGGCCGGCAGATCCGGCGGCCCCATGAACGGCCGGCCCATTTTCTGCGGACCCAGAACGAGGCGCAGCATCTGCTTTTCGTCCTCGCCCTTCGCGAGGTCCATGATCAGCGGAACGTCCGGAAGGTCGGCGTGTTTCGCCAGCGAGTTCTGCACCAGCACGACGAGCGACCCGTCCTTCACCCGGTCCATATATTGCGCGCGGACGCCGGTCCACGACCAGCCGCAGCGGCCCTGCACTTCGCCGCGCTCCATCGCGAGATTGACGTCATTGCCGCCCGGATAGCCTTTCACGAGTTTCAGCTTCGTGTTCAGCGCAACATTGAGCAGTTTGACGTGCTGCTCCGATTCCGTGCCGGCGCCGAAGCCGCCGACGACGAGTTCCTTCGTCAGCAGATCGTCGAAAGAATTGACGCCGGCCTTGCGGGATGCGCCGCAGATCGAGACTTCGTCGTTGGCGCTGCCGATGAAGGAGAATTTGGAGCCGTCCTTGAACTGCGGGCCGGGATTTCCAAAGAGCGGATCGAGCGGTACGCCGCGCGCGAAGCTGCCGAAGACCGAACCGTCTTTCGGCGCCACGGCGTAGAGCCAGTTGGCCAGGCGCATGCTGCCCGCGCCTTCCATGTTCTTGACGACGACGGTCGGATTGCCCGGGATGTGCTTGCCGATGTTGCGTCCGACCAGCCGCGCGGACACGTCATAGCCTCCGCCGGTCGAGAAGCCGACCATCAGATCGACGGTGCGGCCCTTGTAGAAATCCGCCACCGCGTCCGCCGACGCGGGACGGCCGGCGCTGGCGGCGAAGAGGATTCCGAGCGAAAGGACCGTGGCGGCTTTCACCGCGGCGGCCTTGAATTCAGGTCTGAAGACGCGTGTCGTCGCTTGCACTGTCATGGCGTTTCCTCCGGAGATGTTGCGATCCCCCGTTGGCCGGGGTGATTGATGTGATCAGCGCGGGGCGGGCCAGCCGAGCAGAGTCGCGAGACCGCGGCCCATGACCCATTCGAGATCCTGACCCTTGAGGAAGTCGAGGTCCTCTGTGAACATCGTGACGGCCTGCCGGTAGCTGCAGTTTTCGGGCAGCCGAGAGAAGTCGCTGCCCCAGAACGATCTCTGGACGCCAAAGCCCGCGATCACGCGCTTCAGCGGTTCGTGCAGGTTGCGGAACGGATAGGGCTGCGATGAGAAGCACGGCATGGCCGAGACCTTGACGGAGACGTTGGGCAGGTCCGCCAGTTGCAGGATGCGGTCCGCGCCGCCCGGCGCTTCGTCGTCCATGGTCTCACGGGCGAAACCCATGTGGTCGACGATGATGGTGAGATCGGGATGCCGGCGTGCGATCTCGGCGATCTTCGGCAGGCGTTCGGGCGCGTGGACCATGACGGGCAGGCCGAGCTTTTCGGCCTCCGGCCAGAACCAGTCGGCCGTGCCGTCCGTGAGCCAGGGACGATCGTTGTCGCGATGGAAAGTCAGCCGCACACCCAGCATGCCCGGCTGGCTCTTCATGGCGACGAGCTTTTCGCGCGCGCCGGGCTTGTTCAACAGCAGCCGTCCCATGACGGCGAAGCGGTCGGGATGCGCCTGCGCGGCCGCGAGGCAGAGATCGTTGCGGTCGCCGTCGAGGGAGGGGGGCACCAGAATGGCGTGCGTCACGCCCGCCTCCCGCATGTGGCTCCACAACAGGTCGGCGGTCAGCGGCACGGGCATGTGCGCGCGCTTCTCCATGCCTTCCATCCAGGGACGCTCGGGCGTGTTGGCGGCCCAGATGTGAACTTGCGAGTCGATGACCATCATGGCGTGCGAACCTCTTGCGCGCCGATCCGCGGATCGGCTCATTCCTCGGGGCGTCGCGGCGCGGTCGGGCCCGCGTCGCCATCGAGCGGCCGGCCGGCGTGTCGATCCTCCCGTCCCGCCCCGGTCTTCGGCTTCCAGGAAGCGCGCCGGCGTGGACGAGAGCAGTCTGCCGGAACGGGACTGATGCAGGAAGTGGTCTGTTTGACCCGATTGCGCTATACGGTTCATCAATGGGAGGGACCATGAAGGTCGATGTTCCGGGGCTCGAAGCCTTTCTCAGCATTGCCGATCTCGGCAGCTTTCGCCGTGGCGCCGCGCATCTCAACCTGTCGCAGACGGCGGTCAGCCACCGCTTGCGAAAGCTCGAGGAAAGCATCGGGGTGAAGCTCTTCACCCGGACGACGCGGCACGTCAGCCTGACGCAGGCGGGCTCCGACCTGCTGCCGCATGCGCGCGCGCTGCTGAAGGATTTCGAGCATCAGCTCGACCTCATCTGCGACCGCCATCGCGACCACCAGAACGTCCTCAGCCTCGCCTGCATGCCGACGTTGGCGGTGCACATGCTGCCGACGGTCTTCACCGCCTTCATGCAAAAGCATCCGGGCGCCAAGGTGCGGATCTTCGACAAGTCTGCGACCGAGATCGGCGAGACGATCGCGTCGGGCCAGGCGGAATTCGGCATCGCCATCCTGGCGTCGAACCGCTGGAACCTCGCGACCGAGCCGCTCATCTCGGACGAGTATTTCCTGATCTGCCGGAAGGATCATGCGCTCGCGCACCGCAAGGTCGTGACCTTCGCGGAGGTCATGCACCTGCCGTTGATCCGCGCGACGGAAAAGACCGCCAACCGCATCATCGTCGACGAAGCTTTGGGGTTGCGGGCGGAGCGGATGAATTGGACCTACGAGGTGCAGCACACCATGACGGCCTTCATGCTGGTGGAAGGCGGAACGGCCCTCGCCATCGCACCCTATCTCGCCACCATGCACCTGCCGCCGCATCTGCGCGCCGTGCCGCTGTCGCGTCCACGCATCACCCGCACGGTCGGGCTCCTGTCGAAGCGATCCGTCCCGCCGTCGACGCTGGCGGAAAGCTTTCAGGAGATTCTGCGGGACTTCGTCCGGTCGCTGAAGGTGACGGGCCCGTCATCCCGCAGTGCATGAGTGATGCAGCCGACGAAAGTCTGGCGTCGAAAGCGTGGCGTTGAATTGCGCACCTTGCCGGCTTCGGCCAGTATGGCGCAAAAGCCGGGAGAGAAACATGTCGTCAGCCGAAACTTTCGCTCGCCCAAGACCTCATGCGCTCGCGAAGCGGCTCGGTCTGGCAGTCCTCCTGTGCTGCGCGGCTGCGCCCGCATTCGCCCAATCCTATCCGACCCGTCCCATCACCATGATCGTGCCTTTCGCGGCTGGCGGAACATCCGACGTGATCGCGCGGCTTGCGGCCGAATACATGCGCGCGGACCTGGGTCAGAACATCGTCAACGAAAACACGTCCGGGGCGGGCGGGTCCACGGCCCTGACGCGCGCGGCGCGCGCCAATCCCGACGGCTATACGATTGCGATCGGCAACAGTGGCACCAATGCTGCGGCCTACAGCATCTACAAGGACATCAAATACACGTCCGATGATTTCGTGCCGATCGGACTCGTCGCCAAGACGCTGCCGGTCATCGCCGTCAACGCCAAGTTCCCGGCGCGCACGCTGACCGAATTCATCGCCTATGCGAAGAAGAATCCCGGCAAGATCAACATGGGGCACGCGGGTGTCGGATCATCGAATTATCTCATCTGCCGGGCCTTCATCCAGGCCAGCGGCGTCGAGGTGCAACTCGTCAGCTATCGCGGGGCCGCACCCGCGCTCAACGACGCGGTGAGCGGCCAGATCGACGGCGTGTGCGACGCGGCCGCGTCCGTGTCGGGCGCCATCCAGGGCAAGACGCTCACCGGCCTGGTGATCTCCTCTCCGCAGCGACTGAAGTCTCTGCCGGACGTGCCGACCTCGGTGGAAGCTGGACTTCCGAGCTTCCAGCAGCAGGGCTGGAACGGCCTGTTCGCGCCCAAGGGGACGCCGCAGCCGGTCATCGCCAAGCTCAATGCGGCCCTGCGCGCCGCCGTCGCCAATGAAGCCTTCGCCAAGCGCGTGGACGATCTGGGATCGCTGCCGGCGACGAGCGAGGAAATGTCGCCGGACTACGTCAGGGCGCTGGTTCCGGCGGAGATCGAGAAGTTCCGGAAGTTGCTCGCCGAACCGAATTGAGGTTGCCGAGGCGGCGCGGACGGCTGTCTTGACAGGACAAGAGTCGCGGCATCAGATCGAGCCAGTCGCTCCCGTCACGAGGAGTGCGTGCAGGGAGGATGTCATGGGCAAGGGCGCGGCGCGAACACGATTCGGATCTCTGCTGGCCGCCGGTTTACTGATGCATGGCGCACCTGTCGCGGCCGCCGACCGCGTGCTGACCGTGACGTCGACCTCGACGATCACGACGATGGATCCTTATGCGGAGAGCGAGTCGCAGCTCTATTTCATCTGGTGCCAGGTCTACGGCTGTCTGGGACGGCTCGATTACGAGAAAAAAGCATTCGTCGGCATGCTCGCCGAAAAATGGGACGTCATCAACGACGGCCATACGTGGCGATTCACGCTGCGGACGGATCTCAAGAGAAGCGACGGAGGACCTGGGCCGACTGCCCGCGACGTCGTCCACTCCTGGAACCGGATCATGACCGATCCCGACAGCCAGCAGAGGTTCCTGTTCGCATCCGTGAAGGACGTCGTCGCGGTCGATGACAAGACCGTCGACATCAACACCAAGACCCCGAGTTCTCAGCTCCCGGCAGATATTTTCGGGCAGTTCGCGATTACGAGCGCCGACCTTTACGAGACGCACGGCAAGGCCGGCTACAAGAGTCATCCGTTCGGCTGGGGCCCGTACAAATACGAAGACTTCGCGGTGGATCAGCGTTACGTCATCCGCAAGAACGAGCTCTGGCCGGACAAGCGTCCTGAAGCGCCCGATGTCGTCGTCTACCGTCAGATGCGGGAGGCCGAGCAGCGGGTCACCGCCTTGCTGAACAACGAGGTGCAGGTCGCCCGTCTGGTTCCGCCGCAACTCGTCGCGCGGCTGCAGGGCCGGCCCGACGTGAAGATCGTTCCCACAGGATCGGTCGAAATCATGTTCGTGGCCTTCAGCCCGGCATCGAAGCCCTGGGACGACGTGCGCGTCAGACGGGCCGCCGCGCATGCGATCAATCGTGATGCGATCATCCAGCGCCTGCTGCTCGGCTACGCGGATCCGCTCGACGGACCTCTCGGGCCGCATCAGTTCTGCTATACGGAAGGCGCCAAAAGCGCGGCCAGGTTCGACCCGAAGAGAGCACGGGAATTGCTGGCCGAGGCGGGCTTCGCAAAGGGCGGGCCGGAGGTCGAGTTCTATTCCTCGACCGGCCGCTACATCTCCGACCGCCAGATCTCCGAGGCCGTCGCGCAGATGCTCCAGCAGGTCGGATTCAAGGTCTCGCTGAAGACGCCCGAATGGGCGAACCTTTGGTCCAACGTCCGCAACGGCCGCGTGCCGGCCTATTACATGGGGCGCGGGCAAGTCGCCGATCCGGCGGTCGCATTGTCGCAATATTTCGAGACCGGCGTTTCGCCGCGCATCAAATATTCGAGCGCCGAGGTCGACGGGCTTTTTCAGAAAGCCAGAGCGACGTTCGAGCCCGAGAAGCGGTGCGAGATCATGCGACAGGTCGCAGACAAGCTGGCCGAAGACGTCCCGGCGCAGTTCCTCTGGTCGCACCGCCTGATCAACGGCGTTCGCTCCAATGTCGACTGGCCGAACGATCCGTCGGGCGAGGCCTGGTGGCTCGATGTGAAGATGCGCTGACCCATCCCGACGCGAGAACAAGACCGGCAGGCCCAGAGGCTGAGGCGGTCCTGTTTGCGAACACGTCCGCCAACAAGGATATGTTTCGATGCCGAGAATCTGGGAGAGATTTCTCACCGAACGCGACAAGCAGGTGTTTGCGGCGTCGGGGTACGGGGCACGTCAGGGTTTCGGCCGCCGGCCGGCGCTGCTCATCATCGATGTCAGCTACGGTTTTACCGGAGACGTGCGCGAGCCGGTCATGACGTCGATCGAACGATGGCCCAACTCATGCGGCGAGGATGCCTGGGACGCCGTTCCGGTCATCAAGTCGGTGGCGACCGCTTTCCGGGCGAAGAACCTTCCGGTCATCTACACGACCGGCGTCGCTCGGCCGGACAATTGGGACGCCGGCAGCTGGTCGTGGAAGAACGCCCGAACGCAGGAATGGACGACGGGCGCCGACCGCCGGATCGACCCGAACGACATCGTGGCGGACATCGCTCCCGAGCCGCAGGACCTGGTCGTGCTGAAGCAGAAGCCGAGCGGCTTTCACGCGAGCAATCTGCTGAGCTACCTCGTCCTGCTCGGGTGCGACAGCCTTGTGGTGACAGGTACGAGCACGAGCGGCTGCGTCCGTGCAACGGTCGTGGACGCCTTCAGCTTCAACTACCGTGTGTCGGTGGTGGAAGACGGATGTTTCGACCGCTGCGACGCGAGCCATGCCATCAGCCTGGCCGACATGAACGCCAAATATGCCGACGTCGTGTCTTCGCACGAGGCTTTGGAGTTCGTTGCCGGCCTCAACAACGATCTGTTCGACAACTTGCCCAAGCGCCCGCCGACGTCGGCCTGACACGCCCGGCCATTCAGGCCGGGCGTCGCGTTCTTTCGCGCGAGACCTCAGTTTCGCGTCACTCTCCAGACCGTGTTCGACAGGTCGTCGGCGACGATCACCGCGCCGCGCGGATCCACCGTGACGCCGACGGGGCGTCCGCGCGTGGAGCCTTCATTGACCAGAAAGCCCGACACGAAGTCGATCGCGTCACCTGCCGGACGTCCATCGCGGAAGGGGACGAACACCACCTTGTAGCCGACGGGGTTGCTCCGATTCCAGCTGCCGTGCATGCCCACGAACGCGCCGTCGGCAAATTCCGCGCCCAACGCCTGGTTGGAGAACGCCACCCCGAGGGCGGCGACATGCGAGCCGAGCGCGTAATCGGGACGTAGCGTCGCCGCGACCTTTTCGGGCTTTTGCGGCTGTGCGCGCGGATCGGCATTCTGTCCCCAGTAACTGTAGGGCCAGCCGTAGAAACCGCCTTCGCGCACCGAGGTGAGATAATCCGGCACGAGATCCGGTCCGATTTCATCGCGCTCGTTCACGACGGCCCAGAGTTGTCCCGTCTGCGGCTGAAACGCGAAGGCTGTCGGATTGCGCAGTCCCGTGGCGTAAGGCTTGTGCATGCCGGTGGCGACGTCGATCTGCCAGACCATGGCGCGGTCTTCCTCCGCGTCCATGCCGCGCTCGGCGATGTTGCTGTTCGAGCCGATGCCGACATAGAGGAAGCGGCCATCGGGGCTGCTGGTCATCGCCTTGGTCCAGTGATGATTGATCACCGAGGGAAGGTCCGTCAGCTTCGTCGGGGGCCCGCCCGCCTGGCTCTGGCCCTCGGTGTAATCGAAGCGCACCACGGCATCCTGCGTGGCGACGTAGATCGCGTTGTTGACGTAGGCCAGGCCGTAAGGCGCATCGAGATTGTCGGCGAAGACGCCCTGGGCTTCATATTTGCCGTCGCCATCGCTGTCGCGCAGCAGCGTCAGGCGATTGCCGCCCTTCACCGAGGTCTTGCCGAGGCTCTTGATGAAATTGGCGATGAAGTCCTTCGGGCGCAGCGTCGGGGCGCGGCCGCCCGATCCCTCGGCGACCAGAATGTCGCCGTTGGGAAGAACGAGCGTCTGGCGAGGAATTTTGAGATCCGTCGCGATGGCTTCGATCTTGAAGCCTTGCGGCACCGTGGGAAGTTCATTGCCCCATTGGGCGGGACGCGGAATCTTCATCGAGGGCAGAAGACCGCGCTGCGGCTCGGGCAAATTGGGCGTGGCGCCATATTGCGCCGACACGGTTCCGCCCGCGACAGCCACGAGGCTCAGCGCCATGACGCCGATCAGGAGAGAGGATCGGCTCATTTCAAGTCTCCGCTGCGAAATCCGGAATAGCCGACCCAGGAGGCGACCAGGGCCAGCGCCGTCGTGACGACGGACAGGTAGAGACCTGCCGGCATGCTGGCCCACGCGTCCTTCGCGTGCACCAGCGCATTGACGAGGCCCAGTCCCCACATGGCGAGAAGCACGACGAAATAGATCAGCAGCCGGCCTTTGCCGGCAGGGCCGCGGCGGAAAAGATTGACGAGCGCCCAGAGCACCGCGAAGGCGCTCATGAACAGGCCGCCGGCAATCAGCCACGACGAGAAATTGGCCCATTGAACGTGGTAGGTCGCCCAATAGCCAATGTCGCTCAGCAAGGCGCCGAGAAAGAGCGGAAACGCGAAGGCCAGCAGGATCGCGTGCAGCGGATGAAGCGGCCGGGACAGGACCGGTGCAGATAGAGAGACCAAAGGCGGATCCTCATAACCTCGGCCGCAAAGGGCCGCGAGCCAGCGTCAGCGCGGGCGACGTTGGGGCAATGCACGATCGGCCCGTAGGTTTCCTCTCAGTGCCTTTTCAGCCGCATTTGGAGGTTCAAGCCACGGCCGGCGCATCCGGCATGCCGTGCAGCGTCGCGGATCATCCGGCGCCCGCTTCGAACAACGCCAGGCTTCCGCCCAGCTGTCGCGTCACATCCCGCGCCGAGTCCAGCAGCAGAGGTCCGATCCTGTCGATGGCGATCTTGTCGAGCCGTGTTCGCGGACCGCTGACCACGAGCGCGCCCGCGAGGCTCTCGCCGGCCTCGAAGACCGGCGCCGCGATGGCGGCGACTCCGGGCGTGACCTCCTCCAGACTGATCGCGAGCCCCCGCTTCCGGATCAATGCATATTTGCGGCCGGGCATGCCCGAAAAGGCGCTGAGGATGTGACCCGCGGCGCCTTGTGCAAGCGGGATGACGTCGCCGACCATCACGTGGTCGCGCAGCCGGTGAACGGACTCGATCCTGTAGACGCAGACGCGCTTGTCGCCGTTCCGGATGTTGAAACACGCGCTCTCGCCCGTCAGCCGGTTGAGCGCGCGCAAGGCCGGTAGGATGATTTCGGCCGGTTCGACGGCTTGCTGATATATCGTCGCCAGATGAAGGCAGGCGGGTCCGAGATGATAGATGCCGCCGGGCGTCCGGCTGAGCAAGCCGTCTCCTTCGAGCGTCTGGGCGAGGCGAAGCAGCGTGCTCTTGTAGAGCCCGGTCGCCTCCGCAAGTTCCGCGAGGCTCAGTCGCGGCCGATCGCGCGTGAAGGCGCGGAGCAGGGCGAGAGCCCGCTCGACCGACGCCACGCCGCTCCTGGTTTCAGTGTCATCCATGGCGCCAGCCTAGACGTCGCGTCCGGCGCCGTCCAGTTTTCGGAACGGCGTTCTGTTTTCCGCGTGCCGTCTTGCGCGTCGGTCACGGCATGTGGCAGATTAGAACGACGTTCTAAAAAAGGCAGCCGAGACAAGCGCTGCTCAACGGGAGGACTCTGATGGTTCGCATGCGCAGGACTGCGATTTTTGCCTTGGCTCTGGTGGCCATGAGCTCGCTGGGCACGAAGGCGAGCGCGGATGCTGTGGAGGATTTCTTCAAGGGCAAGACCGTTCGGATCATCGTGGGTTTTTCGCCGGGCGGCGGATACGACCTGAACGCGAGAACGATCAGCCGCTATATCGGCCGGCACATTCCCGGCAAGCCGAACGTGATCGTCCAGAACATGCCCGGCGCGGGAAGCCTGACGGCGGTGAACTATCTCGCCAACATCGCCCCGAAGGACGGCACCGTCATCGGGACCTTCTCGCGTGGCGTGATCTTCGAGCCGCTGATGGGAAACAAGAGCGCGCAATTCGACCCGCGCGCGCTGAACTGGATCGGCAGTCCGAGCCGCGAGACCAATCTCGTCTTCGTTCGCAGCAACACGCCGTTCAATTCGCTCACCGATCTGAGAACCCGCGAGATGGTCGTCGCGACGACGGGCGGGGGAGCCGATACGGCGACGTTTCCGCTCATCATGAACTCGATCCTGGGCACCAAACTGAAGGTCGTGACCGGTTATCCCGGAGCGACCGAAACCTTGCTGGCGGTGGAGCGCGGTGAAGCCGATGGAATGGCGGGCCTGTCGTGGGGTTACATCAAGGCCAGCAAGCCGAACTGGATCGCCGACAAGACCATCCGCATCCTGGTGCAGCTCGGCGCGAAGGCCGCGCCAGATCTGCCGAACGTGCCTTCGGCGCTCGATCTCGCAGCCAATGACGAGGACAGGACATTGCTGGAGCTTTTCCTCGCGAGGCTTGCGATCGCGTGGCCTCTCGCCGCGCCGTCCGGTGTTCCTCCGGAGCGGGTCGCCGCGTTGCGCGCCGCTTTCCAGGCGACGATGACGGACCCCGACTACAAGGCCGAAGCCGAGAAGCAGGCGATCGAGGTCGATCCGGTGCGCGCCGAGGAAATTTCCGAGATTCTCGACCGCGTCTACAAGAGCCCCGAGACGGTGGTGGAGCGTGCCCGGAAAATCGCCGAAGCCGCTCGCTGACAGGACGCATCACATGAAGACCAGATATCAGGTGATCATCGTTGGCGGTGGGCCGGTCGGAGCCGGACTCGCGGTCAACCTGGCGCTCCGCGGCATTTCCTGCGCGGTGGTCGAGCCCCGCGCGACGCTGAGCCAGATTCCGAAGGGCCAGAATCTCACGCAGCGCACGCTCGAGCATTTCGCGCGATGGGGACTCGAAAAGGAGCTGCGCGAGTCGAGGCTCATGCCACCCGGTTTTCCGATCGGCGAGCTGACGGCTTACGGCAACCTGATGAGCGACTACTGGCATGCCCCGGCAGGCCGCGAGCTGGTGCGCAGGTTCTACTCGCAGGACAATGAACGGCTGCCCCAGTACCAGATGGAAGCGGTGCTGCGGAAGAAGCTCGCGACGCTCGATTCCGCCGACGTGCTGTTTGGCTGGACGGCCGGCGACATCACGCAGGACCGAGATGGCGTTCGTGTCTCGATCAAGCGTCTCGAAGGAGACGAAACCGCGGTGCTGTCGGCCGATTATCTGGTGGGCTGCGATGGCGCGCATTCCTCGGTGCGAAGCCAGATGGGCATCGAGCGGTCGCAGCAGGATTATGAGAAGACCATGCTGCTCGCGGTGTTCAAGTCGCCCGAGCTCAACGAGCGTCTGAAGCGTTTTCCGGAGCGCTCCACCTATCGTGTCATCCGCCCCGACCTCGAGGGCTACTGGCAGTTTTTCGGGCGCATCAGCGTCCCGGACGGCTGGTTTTTCCATGCGCCCGTGCCGAGAGACTCGGAGCTGGAAAGCTTCGATGCGCTCGGGCTGATCCGCGAGGCGGCGGGATTTCCCGTGGCCTGCGCGTTCGAGCACCTGTCGTTCTGGAACATGCGGGTTGCGGTCGCGGAGGCCTATCAGGTCGGCCGGGTTTTCATCGCCGGAGACGCCGCGCATGCTCACCCGCCTTACGGCGGGTTCGGCCTGAACAACGGGCTCGAGGACATCGTCAATCTGGGCTGGAAACTCGCCGCTGTGCTGCAGGGCTGGGGACGCGAAGCCCTGCTTGAAAGCTACAGCAACGAGCGCCGCCCGGTCTTCTGGCAAACGGCGGATGACTTCATCACCGCACGGATCAAGCGGGACGCCGAGTTTCTGCGCCGATATAATCCTGACAACGACGTTGAGGAATTCGAAGCGGCCTGGAAGGCGCGGGAATCCGACATCGGATCGAGGTTCCAGCAATATGAACCCAATTACGAGGGCTCACCCGTGGTCTTCGGGCCGGAAGGCGGCGTGAACAGCGCCCATGGCGTGCACGCCTTCAAGGCGCGGGCCGGCCACCATCTGGCTCCCGTTCCGCTGACGTCCCGCGAAAACAGCTTCAATGCGCTGGGCGAGGGTTTCACGCTTCTCGCGCTCGGAGCCGGGGATGCGGAGGTAGCGGCGTTTCAGCGGGCGGCCGACGGCATGGGCGTCCCGCTGAAGGTCATTCGCGATACGCGCGACGGCGGGCGCGAGGCCTACGAGGCCGCGTTGGTGCTGGTGCGGCCGGATCAATATGTCGTCTGGGCCGGCGAGGCCGCTCCCGCCGATGCGGGCGGCATCCTGCGACGCGTCACGGGCGGGTGAATGCCGCCCGCGACGCGCCGTCAAACTGCAAGTCTCTTACGCAGCCTTGGCCAAGGCCGCTTCGATATCGGCGATCGAGTGTCCGGTGAGGTCCTTGGCGAGTTCTCCGAGAAGCTTGGCTTCCAGGCTCTTGTGATAGTGCAGCCGCAGTTCACCGAGCGTCTTCGGCGCGGCGATGACGAACAGGTTTTCGATCTTGCCCGACAGGACCTCGCCATTCAGGTGAGCCGCGACAGCCGCGGCAAAGCTGTCTTCTTCCTGCCGGCTCTCGTCCGGATTTGAAGAGCTGGATTGATGACGCGAACCAGACGACTTGTTCTCACCCGAGGGCGAGCTGGGCGTCATGGCGGTGAGCTTGGGACTGCGTTCGTCGCCGGTGTTCGAGTACAGGTTCAGAATTTCTCCGTCCACGACGGCGACGACTAGACCATGGGGCAATTGCATCGGTTTTTCCTTTGGGTTCACCGGACCAATGCCTGCCGCGGTCACAAGGTTGCCCCCAATCGCGGAAGCGACAACCTGAACCGGCCACGCCGACGCGGTTCGCCTGCCGCGATTCCGTCGCGAGTTTCGCCCGCTGCGCCTCGCCGCCCGACAGTTCCGTGGCGGACTGGCCAAGGCCGGATGGCGCCGAGACGACTTCCCGGCTCACGCCCGGCGATCTCCGCAAGACGGAACCGTCCGCAGAGAACTCATGGGCGGCTTCGACGGTCATGCCAGGGATGTCGGCGATCGATTGGTCCGAACCTTCAGGTCCAGCTTCCCGTTGTCGCGAGAGCCAGCTCCGGCAGGGATGATCAGGCCGCCCGGCGCGTCGCGAGGGCAGCCACGCCTGCCCATGTCGCCGCCCGGTTCCGCACCTCGGCGATGAACCCCTTTGGCGCCAGGTGAGCTTCCGCCAGCACATTGACCAGCAGGGCGAGGCGCGCCGGTGTCTGCGTCTCGTCGCACAGGGCCAGCAGCCAGTCCGCCTTGTCCGGGGTGACGACACCCGTCGGCCGGAGCTGCCAGACGACATAGTCGGTCATGGCCTCGACGAACAGCTCCGTCCAGGCGTCGCATTTCGAGCCGGCCCGAGCGTCCAGCATGAACAGGGCCTCGGCCTGCCCGCGGTCGCCAAAACCCTCCTCCAGCATCGCCTGCCGGAGCGCGCGGACGTCACCTTCGGTCAATTCGGGTTCCGGGTGACGGGCAGCGATGAGGTTCAGGGTCTGGTTCATGTCCGGGCTCCGTGCAGATCGGTTGCATTTGTCTCGATGCGTTCATCATTGGGTCATGGACATTTCGGTCCGGTGAAAGACCATGGGCGTCCTGAGGTCACGGTTAATCCGAGGCAAAGACTGCCGAAACGGGCTCGGCTCCATCGGTGGTTGGAATGCGGCCGGAGGTTGGCTACGGTCGGCGGCTGCTCCTTCGCAGGAGACCCAGACAAAGCCCGCCGCGTTCAGGAGAGGACCAAAGCCGATGGATTCCATTCGCAAGGCATTCACCGGAGCCGTGATCGGCGCCGTCTGCTTGGCAGCTCCTGCTGTGCGGGCGGATGATTTTTACGCGGGGAAGCAGATCAATCTGCTGGTCGGTTCCGGGGTCGGCGGCGGGTATGACACATATGCTCGCCTGGTGGCCCGTCATTGGCCGGCTTTCATCCCGGGCAAGCCCGGCATGGTGGTCCAGAACATGCCGGGCGCCGGAAGCCTCAGCGTCATGAACCTGCTCGCGAATTCCGCGCCCGCGGATGGCACCACGATCGGCGCGGTCCAGAACCACGTCGGCGTCGAGCCCATCATGGGCGTGACGGGTCCGGTCGCCAATGCGCGGTTCGACGGGACGACGATGAACTGGCTGGGCAGCACCAGCAAAGAAATCCCGGTGGTCGTCGCCTGGAGCAATTCTCCGATCAGGACATTCCAGGACACGCTCAAACAGGAAATGCTGGTCGGCTCGAGCGGCACGGCGACGGCCGATGCGGTCTACTCGCGGCTCATGAACGCGCTCATCGGCACCAAATTCAAGGTCATCGAAGGTTACAAGGGCAATCCCGAATTGACGCTGGCCGCGGAGAGCGGCGAGATCATGGGACGGACCGGCTGGTTCGTTTCGGGGATGCTGGCGACCCAAGGCAAAGAGATAGCCGATGGCAAGATCCGCGTTCTCGTCCAGCTGGCGACAGAGAAGCACCCGGAACTGCCGGATGTGCCGCTGGTGACGGACTTCATTTCGGATGCCTCGAAGCGAGAGCAGCTTGAATTTTCGTTGAGCTGGCTCGCCATGGGCCGGCCGTACGTGGCTCCTCCCAAGGTGCCGCAGGAGCGCGTGAAAATTCTACGGGACTCCTTCGCCGAGATGATGAAGAGCCCGGAATTCATCAGCGAGGCGAAGAAGCTGCAACTCGACGTGAGCCCGCTGTCGGGCCAGGAGGTCCAGGCGCTCGTCGAGAAGATTTATCGCACACCGCCCGACACCATCAAGAGCGTGCGCGCCATCATGGTCGCCAAGTGACGGTATTCTATCGCAAGAGGGGCATCACCTTCGTGGCGAAAGTCTCGAGTCCTTCGCGCATCGGGTGGAATTGCAGCATGAGGCAATTCACACCCATGTCGGCGTAGCGACCGATGCGCTCGGCGATCGTCGCGGGGGTGCCGACCAGCCCGGCGCCGAGTGCTTTCAAGACCACGTTGGCTTCCGGATAGGCTCGCAACGACGCGGCGATTTCGTCGGCCTCGTCCGCGGTGTCGGCGCAGATCACATGCGTGCTGATGCCGTAGCCGAGCGTCCGCCCATGTCCGCCGGCCCGCCGCTGCATGTCCTCGATGTCCGCGGCAATGCTGCGAAGATTCGATGCGTAGGCCTCGAGGCCGGGCTCGTGGGACACGAACCACGTGTCGCAGCGACGTGCGATGATGTCCTTGCCTGCATCGGACCCGCTTGCCGCGTAAACCGGCGGTCGCGGCCGGGTCATCACGCGCGTGGCCAGGCTGCTCTCGCGGACCGTGTAGAACTCTCCCTCGTGATCGACCTTGTCCTGGGTCCACAGCGCCGTCATGACGGAAATGAATTCGTCCATGCGCGTGTAGCGACGGGTCGTGTCGCCGATCCAGCTGCCGTTGCCGAACAGTTCGAATTCCTCGGCGCGTCGGCCGGGCACGACGTTCACGGCAAAGCGGCCGCCGCTGAGCCTGTCGAGTGAAGCGCCCATCTTCGCCACCATCTGGGGCGTGACGATGCCGGGGTGAACGGCGGTCATGATCTGGATGCGGTTCGTCAGCACCGCCAGCGCCGAGGACACGACCCATGCCTCGAGGTCGCGCGCGACCAGCCGCTCCGCCACCAGGGTGATGTCGAACCCGAGTTCTTCCGCGCGGCAAACCGTCTCTGCGAGGAAGCGAAAAGATCGGTCGGTCGGCAGCCCTTGCCCGGCGACTCCGAGATCCTGCAGGGCGGCGACGATCGCCGGCTCCGGGAGGATCGTGTGCGGCAGAGGCGCCCATAGACCGAGTTTCATGGCTCACTCCCGGAGACTGGGGCTGGCGGACGGGCGCACCTCACGTGCGAAGGTCCATCGTTCAGTCTAGTGGCCGACCGGCAGCCTGCAAGCCGGGCGACACGGGCGCGCCGGAGCTTGCGCCGACCGGAGGTCTCACGGCGTCTCGCTGGGAGTCTTCTCGCCGCCCGGAGGCGTCGTTTCCGCCGTGCCGCTTTCGATGTGCAGCAGCACTTCCGCGTAGGAGCCGAGGACGCTCCGAGCCTTTCCGACCATGTCCAACTCGGTGGTGTCGGGAACGTCTCCGGGCGTGATCAGCACCACATGGTCGATGTTCAGGGCGAACTCGCGGCCCGAGCGGGCGGAAATAAAGCGGCGGATGTTGCTGGCCATGTCGTAGCTTCCTGTGGCTGGATTCTCTGGATCTCGCATGACTTATCGCGGAAACATGTCCGTACAACCAGCATGTTCATGCGCTGCCGAGCCCGACGTGCCGCATTCTTGAAGACGCGTTCGAGGCTGTTCCGGAATGTCCGGACATTCGCTCGGGAACGCTGGCGTTCATTCGACGAGGAGCTGGAAAATGGTGCCGCTTGAGGGATTCGAACCCCCGACCCCCTCATTACGAATTACAAAGACATTGCTGTAACAGCACGTTTCTAGCTATCCAGCAGGACTAAACTGCCCAATTTCGTGGTACTTAGATATCTCTGAAGTCCTCTGGCTTCCTTTCCGGTGGTCACCAGATGGTCACCCGCTGTTGTGGTTTGGTCAACGATGTAAAGGCAAGACAGAAATGTCCGAACTGGCGAAGGTCAAGCTTACCAAGCGCGTCGTTGACGCAGCTCAGGCCGCGGTGGAGCGGTACGTTATCTGGGATAGCACTCTTCCTGGGTTTGGCCTCCGGGTGGCCCCTACCGGCCGGAAGGTCTTCATCCTTCGCTATCGCCCCAAAGGTGCAGTCGCTTCCAAGAGGTTCATGACCATCGGCCTATATGGGCCGATCACCCCTGATCAAGCTAGGGACAGGGCCCTTAAGATCCTCGGGGATGTTGCGGCTGGCTTAGATCCAGCCAAGGTCGCGAACTCTAGGTCGACGTTGCTCACGGTCCAGGAGCTAGCCGGGCAATTTATGGATCAGCATGTTCTGGCCAAGAGGAAGGCGGCCACGGTGTCTGCTTACCGGCACTCGTTTAGTAAGGTCGATGCTGCCGGCTTGGGAACTCGTAGTGCTGCGGAGTTGACCAAAGGAGATGTGGCTAAGCTCCATGCCTCTCTGTCCTCGACGCCCTTCGTTGCAAACTACGCGATTGCGTCCTTGAGCTCGATGTACACGTGGGCAAACAAGCAAGGCCTTGTCCCCGAGGGCTTTAATCCGGCTCGTGGTGTCGTGAAGTTTCGCGAGATGAGGCGGGAGCGGTTCCTGACCTCGGACGAGCTTCGACGGCTCGGTGACACCCTTCGTCTAGCCGAGACAACCGGCCTCCCTTACGCGGTCGACGAGGGCGCCGAAAAGGCGAAACACGCTCCAAAGCCTGAGAACAGGACGACACTTGTTTCACCGTACGCCGTGGGAGCCATCCGGCTTCTTCTGTTCACGGGATGTCGTCTACGGGAGATCCTTCATCTCCGTTGGGCGGAAGTGGACATAGAACGCGCGGCTCTGTTCCTGCCCGACTCTAAAACCGGTCGTCGAACGATCATTCTGGGGACGCCTGCTCTTCGCGTTCTGGAGACGCTGCCTCGCCTTGGACCCTTCGTCATTCCTGGCGATGACCCCATGAAGCCGAGATCTGATCTGAAGCGACCCTGGACGGCGATCCGCAAACATGCGGGCCTTGAAGGTTTGCGCATCCACGACCTTCGTCACTCATTCGCCAGCGTTGGAGCAGGATCTGGCCTTGGCCTCCCGGTCATCGGTCGACTTCTTGGACATGCGCAGGCGTCTACGACAGCTAGGTACGCTCATCTCGCAGACGACCCGTTACGTCGCGCTTCGGAAGCAATCTCGCAAAAGATTGCAGGTGAAATGGGTGACCACCACTGAGATCGTCGCTCACATC
>JAQGJH010000008.1 GCA_028290705.1 Hyphomicrobiales bacterium | reverse complement strand
GACAAGCCTCTTCGGTACGCCGGCCTTTGGAGGGCCGACAGAGACGAAAAAGCCCGGTCCGTCGTTGCTTTAAGTCGCGTCCCCCGTTTGGCGGGGTTCGCCGGTTCGCTCCGGCTGCCGGTTTTTTCTGACGGGTGACCGGCCTCTTGTCCGGATCTCCGCCAACCGACACACGACCACAGGCACGTGCGAAATTGGGCAAGGCGGAAAATATGCATTCCTGACCGCATCGCAAGCTTTATTTTGCCGCGATCCGCCTGTTTCTCTAAAAAACATTCCGGTGTGGCGACATTACCGGCCCGCGCGCCCGCGCCGGCCAGCTTGCCGCCAAGCTCAATCGGGATTACGTCGATCGAGATCCTCCTGCCAGCCGTTCAGCCAGCCCTACAGGTCCGAAAACCATGCCGGAATTGACACGTCGCGCCGTCACCACGTTCCTGGCCGCCGGCTCCGGCCTGACCGCGCTCGGCCTGGCGGCTCCGGGGCTCGCCCAGCAGGCTTCGCCCGGCCCAACCTCGCGATTCGGCTTCGAGGAGGTTCAGCGCCGCGCCCGGGATCTCGCGGGGGCGCCCTACGAGCCAGCCCGCCCTCTTCCGGAAGCGCTCCAGAAGCTGGAGTTTGACGCCTGGCGCGATATACGCTTCCGCTCCGATCGCGCCTTTCTGGACGGTACGTCCTATCGCCTGCACACGTTTCACCTTGGCCATCTCTATCGGCGGCCCGTGACCGTCAACATCATCCGGGACGGCATCGCCACGCCTATCCCCTATTCCGCCAGCCTGTTCGATTACGGCCGCACCAAATTCGAGAAGCCGCTGCCGATCAATCTCGGCTTTGCGGGCTTCCGCCTGCATCATCCCCTCAACGACCCCAAGATCTTCGATGAGGTGATCTCCTTCCTGGGAGCGAGCTATTTCCGGCTGCTCGGGCGCGGCCAGCGCTACGGCATTTCGGCGCGCGGCATCGCGATCAATTCGGGTGGCCAGCCCGAAGAATTCCCGCACTTCCACGAGTTCTGGATCGAAACGCCCGATCAGAACTCCGACAGGGTGTCGGTCTACGCCTTGCTCGATGGCGAATCGCTGACCGGCGCCTATCGTTTCGACCTGCAGCCCGGCCTCGACAGCTTCGTCGACGTCAGCGTGTCGCTCTACCCGCGCCGTCCCATCGCCAAGCTGGGCATCGCGCCCCTCACCTCGATGTTCTTCGTCGGCGAGAACGACCGCCGCGTCACCGGCGACTACCGGCCCGAACTCCACGATTCCGACGGACTCCTGATTCACTCGGGCACCGGCGAATGGATCTGGCGGCCGTTGCGCAACCCGGCCCGGCCGGAAATTTCCGGCTTCATGGACCGGGACGTGCGCGGCTTCGGCCTGGTCCAGCGCGACCGCAACTTCGAGCATTATCAGGATCTCGACCTGAACTATGAAATGCGCCCGAGCTATTGGGTCGAGCCGCGGGGCGGCTGGGGCGAAGGCCGCGTCGAACTCGTCGAACTGCCCACCACGGACGAGAGCAACGACAATGTCGTGGCCTCATGGGTGCCGAACGCGCCGGTCGAACCCGGCAAGCCCCTGACGCTCGAATACAGGATCACCTCGAGCCTCGATCTGCGCCGCCAGTCGCCCAATGCGCGCGTCATCAACACCTACCAGACGGAGGCGCGCGCGCTCGGCTCGCATGAGCCCGTCACCCCGGGCTCGCGCCGCTTCATCGTCGATTTCGCCGGTGGCGAGTTGCGTTATTTCCAGCCCCAGCCCGACATGGTCGAACTGGTGCCGACCGTCAGCAATGGCCGGATCACCCGCTCGTTCATGGTGCCCAATCCGCAGACCGGCGGCTTCAGGGCCGCCATCGACATCGCGCTGGAGCCCGGTCAGTCGACCGACCTGCGCGCTTTCCTGAAAGCCGGAACCAGAACCCTGACGGAAACCTGGACCTACCCCTGGCGGGCGGAATAAGCCGTGCGCATCCGCAAGGCCGAAATAGCCGATCTCGACGCCGTCGAGCGGATCGAGAACGCGGTCTTCTCGTCAGACCAATTGTCGCGCCGCAGCCTCCGCCGCTACATGGAGGTCCCGTCCACCAGCATGCTGGTGGCGCAGGAGGATTCGGACATCGCCGGCTATGCCCTGGTGGGCTTCCGCAAGGGGTCGCGCAAGGCGAGCCTCTATTCCATCGCGGTCGATGCGCCGAACGCCGGCCGCGGCGCGGGCCGCGCGCTGCTGGAGGCCTGCGAGGCCGAAGCCGCACGACGCGGCTGCGAATGGCTAACCCTCGAGGTGCGGGCCGACAATCCGCGCGCCATCGCGCTGTATGACAAGTCGGGCTACGACCGGACCGGCGAGGAAGAGGATTATTACGAGGACGGCGGCAGCGCCTATCGCTTCGCCAAGCGTCTCGGGCCGAAAACCTAATCCAGCGGCCCCTCGGCCAGCCGCGACAGATCGAACGCCTCGACGTCGCGCAGGAGTTCCAGAAACGCCGTCGCCCCATAGTCGGCGCTGGCCTCGCCTTTCTCGACGCTGGCTTCCAGCGCATTGCCCATGGCGCCCGAAGCCGAGAGATCCTGCGACATCCACCCGAAGCCGATCGGGTGATGCGCCCGCAGCCATGTGAAATCCTCCTCCATGTCGATGGACGCAGACGGGAAGTCGCGGATCTCCTCGACCCGCACGGTCTCGGGCCGGAATGCCAGCATCAGCGACGTCTCGACGTCTCCGCCATGGATGCCGTGGCTGCGCTCCTCCGGCTCGAACAGATCGTCCGGATAGCCGAAGCGCCCCCAGGAACACGTCACCGCCAGCATGCCGCGACGCCGCCGCAACTCGCGCGCCACATGGTCCATCACCGCGACGTTGCCGCCATGGGAATTGAGGATCACGATCTTGCGGCACCCGGCGCGCCGAACGCTTTCGCCGATCTCGATCCAGGCGCGCGTCGCGGTCTCGGCCGACAGGGTCAGGGTGCCGGGAAACGACACGTGCTCGTCCGACTTGCCGATGGTCTGGATCGGCAGGAACAACACCGGCGCATTCGCCGGGAGCCTTTCGATGACGAGGTCCAGATAGCCCTGCATGATGAACGTGTCGACGCCGACCGGAAGGTGCGGCCCGTGCTGCTCGACCGCCGCCACCGGCAGCACCGCCACCATGCGCTCCATGTCGAGGGCCTCGAACTCAGGCCAGGTCAGCTCCGTCCAATGATGCGTGCGCGGCATGTCGCCTCCCCAGGGTCGCCCGGGTGCGAGGCTAGAAGGCAAAGCACGCGCCAGCAAGCCGCACGACGCAGCCTCTTGCATCCGCCCCGACGACGGGGCCACAAAGGCATGGACTTTGCCGGAGACCGCACCAGATCTCCGGTAACGCTCGAGCCGGGACGGTTCAGGCGAAGGAGGGATTCATGAACGGAAGGAAGGCGCTGCGAAGCGGCGCCCTGGGTCTCGTCGTCGCGATGTTCGCCCTGCTGCAGGGCGCATCCGCCGCCGACCGCGTGAGGTTCGGCACCAATTGGCTGGCTCAGGCCGAGCATGGCGGCTTCTATCAGGCGCTGGTCGACGGCACATACGCGAAATACGGGATCGATCTCGAAATCGTCCAGGGCGGCCCGCAGGTCAATAACCGCCTGCTCCTGCCGTCCGGCCGCATCGACTTTTACATGGGCGGCAACATGGTCCAGGCCTTTTCGGCCGTGGAGCAGAACATCCCCACGCTGGTGGTCGCGGCCGCGTTTCAGAAAGACCCGCAGATCTTCATGTCGCATCCAGGCCAGGGCCGCGACAGCTTCGCGTCGCTGGTCGGCGCGCCGCTCTTCATCGGCAAGGACCTGATGGCCACGGCCTTTCCGTGGCTGCGCGCCACCTTCGGCTTTCGCGAGGAGGACACGCGTCCCTACACGTTCAATCCCGCGCCCTTCATCGCCAACAAGGCCTCGGTGCAGCAGGGATATCTCACCTCCGAGCCTTTTTCGGTGGAGCAGCAGGCAAAGTTCAGGCCCAACGTCTTCCTGCTCGCCGACCAGGGTTTCGACACCTATTCCACCACCATCGAGACGCGTCGCGACCTGGTCGACCGCAAGCCCGATCTCGTGCAGCGTTTCGTCGATGCCTCGATCATCGGCTGGTACAATTACATGAACGGCGAAACGACAGCCGCCAATGCCGCCATCAAGCGCGACAACCCCGACATGACCGACGCGCAACTCGCTTTTTCGCTGGCCCGCATGAAAGAATACGGCATCGTCGATTCGGGCGACTCGCTGACGCTCGGCATCGGCGCCATGACGGACGAGCGGCAGAAGAGCTTCTTCGACAAGATGACGAAAACCGGCGTGCTGCCCGCAACGATCGATTACCGGAAGGCCTACACGCTGCGCTTCGTCAACAAGCGCGTGGGGCTCGAACTCAGAAAGTCGCCGTGACAGACGCGCATCCCGGCACACCCGCACTCCTTTCGCTCCGCAATGTCGGCAAACGCTTCGCCAATGGCGTCACTGCGCTCGAGGGACTCGATCTCGACGTGCGGCAGGGCGAGATCCTGTCGCTGCTCGGTCCTTCCGGATGCGGCAAGTCGACGGCGCTTCGCCTCATCGCCGGCCTTGCGGAGCCGGACGCCGGGACCATTGCGTGGCGCGACGGCCAGCGGCCCGAGATCGGCTTCGTGTTTCAGGATGCGACGCTCATGCCGTGGGCGAGCGTGTTCGACAACGTCTGGCTGCCGTTGCGCCTGCGCGGCGACAGCCGCGAGCAGGCCGCGCCCCGGATCGTCGAGGCGCTCGGCCGCGTCGGCCTTGGCGATTTCCAGAAAGCCTATCCGCGCGAATTGTCGGGCGGCATGAAGATGCGGGTCTCGATCGCCCGCGCCCTCGTGATGCGGCCTGCCCTTCTGCTGATGGACGAACCTTTCGCGGCTCTCGACGAGATCACGCGCGCGCGCCTCAACCGCGATCTGCTGGCCCTGCAGGCGGAACTCGGCGCCACCATCCTGTTCGTCACGCATTCCGTCTACGAGAGCGTCTACCTGTCGTCGCGCATCGTCGTCTTTTCGCAGCGGCCCGGACGCGTCATCGACACGATCGACGTCGCGCCGCCGGGGCCGCGCGACGAAGCCTTTCGCGTCAGCTCCTTCTATGTCGAGACATGCCGGGCCGCCTCGCAGGCGCTCGAATCCGTCATGCAGCCGGCGACAGCCCGATGACGCGCCACGCGAGGTTCAGCCAGCGGCTTCTGCCGTTCGGCGTGTTCTTCATCGTCCTCGCCGCATGGGAGGCGCTGGTGCGGCTCGGCGAAATCCCGCCCTACATCCTGCCAGCCCCCACACTCGTGGCCGCGACTCTGGTGCAGGACTGGGGCACGCTCTCGGCCTCGTTGTGGGCGACCTTGCGCACCACCGCCCTTGCCCTGGCGCTGGCGGTCGGCGGCGGCGTCGCGCTCGCGATCCTGTTCGCGCAATGGCGCTGGCTCGAACGATCCTTCTTTCCCTTCGCGGTCGTGCTGCAGGTGACGCCCATCATCGCCATCGCGCCGCTGCTGCTCGTCTATCTCGAGCCCGGCACCGCCGTGCTCGTCTGCGCTTTTCTGGTCGCCTTCTTCCCCATTCTGTCGAACACCGCGCTCGGGCTCGCCTCCGCGGATCATAATTTGCGCGATCTGTTTCGGCTATATGGCGCATCGCGCTGGCAACAATTGCGCCTGCTGCGCCTGCCCTCCGCCATGCCCTATTTTCTGGGCGGCCTGCGCATCGCCGGAGGCCTTTCGCTCATCGGGGCCATTGCGGCCGAAATCGCCGCCGGCACGGCCGGGCGCGGCGCGGGTCTCGCCTATCGCATCGTCGAGGCGGGATATCGCTTGAACATTCCCCGCATGTTCGCCGCCCTGTTGCTGATCTCGCTGGCCGGCATCGCGATTTACCTCGCGCTCGAAGCCGTGTCCCGGTTCGTGCTGCGACGCTGGCACGAAAGCCGCGCCGAGCCGCAGGGCTGACGTCCCGCCAAGGCCACGCCAAGGTCGCGCCAAGGTCACGCCGGTCAGCCGACGGGATTCACCCATCCTTGAAATCTTCCCATTTGAAGCTCCGGGCCGGGCGTGTAGCTTCACGCGCACCCCGGAGCCAGGGACGCGCCGCCCCAAGATCGCGCGCGTCCGGAGGAAACCCGATTCACCAACCCGCACGCCCGTGCGGCAGGAGGACAGCAATGTCGACTTCGTTTTCACCCCGGCGCAGCTTCACGCGGCGCACCCTCGCGGGCGCACTCGCGCTGATGGCGCCGCTCGCCGCCATGGGCTTTTCGAGCCCCGCTTCGGCGCAGGCCTATCCCACCAAGCCGATCCGCGTGGTCGTGCCCTTCGGCGCGGGCGGCGTGGCCGACATCACGGTGCGCATCGTCACCGAGCGGCTCGGCGACAAGGTCGGCCAGCGCTTCATCATCGAGAACCAGCCCGGCCCCGGCGGCATCAATGCGGCCCGCGCCGTGCTTTCCGGCGGCAATGACGGTCACTCGCTGGCGCTGTTCTCCAACGGCACAGCCGTGAGCGTGAACATGTTCAAGGATCTGCGCTTCGATCCGCTGAAGGATTTCACCCCCATCTCGACGCTCGGATTCTTCGACTTCATCCTGGCGACGAATGGCTCGTCCAAATACAAGACGCTCAAGGACTTCATCGACTTCGGCAAGGCCAATCCCGGCAAGCTGAACGTCGGCACAGTCATCGCGGGCAGCACCCAGAACCTGTCGGCGGAACTGCTGAAGACCACCACGGGCGTCGACTTCCGCATCGTCCCCTTCCGCAACACGCCCGACCTCCTGCTCTCGCTCACGCGGGGCGACGTCGACCTGATGATCGATTCCTATGCATCGTTGAAGTCGATGCTGGAAGACAAGCAGATCCGCGCGCTGGCGGCCTCCGGCCCGACGCGCTCGACGGTCTCGCCCGACATCCCGACCGCCCAGGAGGCCGGTGCGCCGGGTTACGACGTGACGTCGTGGAACGCGCTTTTCGCGCCGGCCGGCACCCCGCCGGCGGTGATTGAAAAGCTCCAGAAGGCGCTGGTCGAGGTGCTGGCGGAGGACGAGATCAAGCGCAAGCTGCTCGACCTCGGCATCGAGGCCAAATCCACCACGCCGGACGAATTGAAGGCGCGGCTGGAAGCCGATATCAAGAAATGGGGCGACGTGATCACCAAGGCGGGCATTCAGAAGAACTGAACGGCCCCGCCGCACAAGCCTGGAGCGGGAGACGGACCCATGGTCGAATTGCTGATGCCGGTTCCGCTCTCGCCTTTCGTCCAGGAAACACTGGCGACGCGTCACACGCTGCACAAGCTCTGGGAGGCGCCCGACGAGGGCGCCTTTCTTCGTTCGAAGGCGGGCGACATCGGCGCCATCGTGACCGGCGCGGGCATTCTGGTCGACGGCCGCGCCAAGGCCATCGACGCCGCCTTCATCGATCTTTTCCCCAACCTCCAGCTCATCGCCAACCATGGCGTCGGCTACGACCACATCGATGCCGCCCATGCGGCGCAACGCGGCATTCTCGTCACCAACACGCCCGACGTGCTGACCGACGAGACAGCCGACACCGCCATGGGCTTGCTGCTCAACGCGGTGCGACGCTTCTCCGCCGCCGAGCGCTATCTCCTCGACGGCAAATGGGAAACCGCGCCCTTCCCGCTCACCGCCTCGCTGCGGGGCATGACCCTCGGGATTCTCGGGCTCGGCCGCATCGGCAAGGCCATCGCGCATCGCGCCGAGGCATTCGGCATGTCCATCGCCTATTGCGGACGCCATCGCCAGGACGACGTACCCCATGCCTTTTTCACAACGCCGCGCGAGCTGGCCGCCGCCAGCGACGTGCTGCTGGTCGCCGCGCCCGGCGGTCCCGAGACACGCCACATCGTCGACGCGGGCGTGCTGGGGGCGCTGGGTCCCGACGGCTTCCTGATCAACATCGCGCGCGGATCGCTCGTCGACGAAGACGCGCTTCTCGATGCGCTCGAACACCGCAGGATAGCGGGCGCGGGGCTGGACGTGTTTCCCTCGGAGCCGCACGTCAATCCGAGGTTCCTCCAGCTCGGCGAGGTGGTGCTGTTTCCCCACGTCGGCTCGGGCACGCACCGGACGCGGCGTGACATGGCGCTTTTGCTGGTCGAGAACATCGATCGATGGGCGAAGGGAGATGCGCCTCCCTCGCTGGTTGCCGAGTCGAGGCTTGTGCGCGGCGGCAAGCGATGATAGCCGGGGATAAGTGACGAGCACGGCGCTTGCCGCGCGGCTTCCATCCGTTCGACACTGGCGGAGAGCCAGCCGGAGATGACCACATGACGACCACTTCGCCCCGCGCCCGCAACGCCATCGCGGCCATGGGCGCGTTCGTCGCGGCATCTCTGCTGATCGGCGCCGATGCCGGAGCGGCGATCGATCTCGCCGGACCCGCGCAGGTCGCCGGTCCTTGGGACATGTCGCTCGACGATACCAACCGGAAGTGCCGCTTCGTCTTGCGCGCCGAAGACGATCAAAAAGCCGAAGCGCTGCCGCTCGCCGTCCCCGCCGGCTGCCGCCGCGCGCTTCCGATCCTCGCCGACGTCGGTCGCTGGTCCCTGGTCGACGACAAGACGCTGCGTCTCGACGATGCGCAGGGCGCGCCGGTGCTGGAATTCAAGGCGCGCGCGGACGACGGTTCGTTGCAGGCGACCGGCCCGGAAGGCGAGACCTACCAACTCGTCTCCGGCGCTGCGCCCGCCCCGCGCCAGCAGGTGGCGCAGTCCGGCTTCCGCGATCAGCCGCCCGTGCAGAGCGGGTTCGAGCCCCGGAAACCCGCCGCCACTCAACAAAGCGCCATGACGGCCAGCGCCCAGACCGCGCCACCCAGAACCAACCCGGCCGGCCGCTACGCGCCTTTGCGCGACGCCGGCAAGGACACGGGCTGCATGCTGACGCTGGACGACAAGTCACGCGGCCCGAAAGGCACCAATCGCGCCCAACTGGCTCCGGCGTGTCGCGATCAGGGTCTGGTGATCTTCGATCCCGTCGGCTGGCAGATCGAGCGCGGCCGCTTGGCGCTCATGGCGCGCAAGGGCCACAAGGCCCATTTCGACCGGCAGGCGGACGGCCTCTGGGTCCGCGATCCCAAGGAAGGCAAGGCGCTGAGCCTCCGTCCCATGTGAGGGTTTCGAGCTTCCCGACACTGTGACCCGATCGCCGCAGGTCGGCGGCTTGTTCCGCCGGGCCTTCGGATCACCTCCCCGGCGCCACGTTCTGACCGCATCGCACCATCAGGAACGCCCCGCGCAGACGCATGTCTGATCCAGCCCGGGAGTTCTTGTTGAAGTCAGTCGTTCTCACAGCGTTCGCATCGTTCGCATTCATCGCAGCCGCCGCATCGGGCGCTGCTCACGCCCAGGGGTCCGAGGCTCGCAGCCAGGGCTGGACCGGCAAGGCGTCGTTCTATTCTCATGGAGCCCGCACGGCCAGCGGCGCCCGTTTTCGCCCGCGGGGGCTGACAGCCGCCCATCGCTCGCTTCCCTTCGGCACGAAGCTCCGGGTGACCAATCTCGCCAACCAACGCTCCGTCACCGTCACGGTCAACGATCGCGGTCCCTTCATCCGCAGCCGCATCCTGGACCTCTCGGCCGGCGCGGCCGACGCCCTGGGCTTCCGCCACAAGGGCGTGACGACGATCCGCATGGTGCGGCTCGACCATGGCCAGCAGCAGGCCTCGCTTCAGAGCATCGACAATTTCGAGCGCTGACGTCCCGCCTCGTCGAAATTGCCCGGCGCGAGCCAAGCCTCCAGGGAGGCGCGGCGCGCCGGCCATTCCGAGTCGAGCATGGAGAACCAGGCCGTGTCGCGATTGCAGCCTTTGACGATCATGTGCTGGCGGAACACGCCCTCGAAGGTGAATCCGTATCGCAGCGCAGCCCTGTAGGAGGGCGCATTCAGGACGTTGCACTTCCACTCGTAACGTCGCACGCCCAGATCCTCGAACGCATGACGCGCCAGCAGATACATGGCCTCCGTTCCCCCTGCGCTGCGTTGAAGCGCCGGCGTGTAGAGGATGTTGCCGACCTCGATGGAGCGATGCTCCGGAAAGATGCGCAGGAAAGCGCAATGTCCGGCGATCCGTCCCGATTCCAGATCGCGGATCGCAAAATAGAAGGGGTCGAGCGACACTGCTTTCAACGCGATGGCGTGCTCGAAGGCTTCCGCGTTGGCGAACGGCCCTTCCGCCAGATAGGTCCACAAACCTTCGGCCCCCTCGCGGTGGCTCGCGTCATGGAGATCCCGCGCGTGCCCGGGCTCCAACCGCGTCAGTTCGACGTGACGGCCCCGCAGCGTCGCGTCATAGGGCAGGCGCGCAGCGGTCGGATCGACCGGAACGTGCGTCATCTCATTCCGCCGCGGCTGGCAGTCGGCTGGGGGGATGAGCCGCCGCGTCGCGCGCCTCCCCGGCCTCGCCCGGACCGATGAAGCGCTTGAACACGCGCGCCACGCCGTGGCCGATGTCGTCCATGACGGTGAAGACCGCCGGGACGAAGATCAGCGACAGGACCGTCGAGACGATCAGGCCGCCGATCACCCCGATGGCCATGGGCGCGCGGAATTCGCCGCCATCCCCGATGGCCAGCGCCGACGGCACCATGCCGGCCGCCATCGCGATGGTGGTCATGACGATCGGCCGCGCCCGCTTGCGCCCGGCATCCACGATGGCCTCCGTGCGCGGCACGCCAGCAGCCATCTGCTCGACGGCGAAATCCACCAGCATGATGGCGTTCTTGGTGACGATGCCCATCAGCATCAGCATGCCGATCACGACCGGCATCGACACGGGATTATGCGTCACGAACAGCGCGATGATCACGCCGCCGATCGACAGCGGCAGCGACAGCAGGATGGTGATCGGCTGCGTCACGCTGGCGAACAGCAGGATCAGCACCGCGAAGACCATCATGATGCCCGCGCCCATCGCCTGCGCGAAGCCCATGAAGACCTCGCCCATGATCTCGGCGTCACCCGCTTGCTGCACGCTCGTTCCGGCCGGCATGTTCTTGGCCGCCGGCAGGGCGTAGATCTGCTCCAGCGCCTCGCCCAGCGCATCGGTCCCGACGAGATCCGCCTCAACGGAAATGCGCCGCACGCGGTCGTAACGGTCGATGCTCGTCGGCCCCTGCCCGAAGCTGATGTCGGCGACCGACGCGAGAGGCACCGAGCCGCCCGACGCGGTCGCGATCTTGAGATTGGCGAGCGCATCGAAATCGGTACGCGCCGAGCGCGTCAGCTCCACGCGGATCGGCAGCAGCCGGTCGCCCGCGTTGAACTTGGCGAGGTTCGCGTCGATGTCGCCGATCGTGGCGACACGGATCGCCTCCGCGAGCGCTTCGGTCGACACGCCGAGATCGGCCGCGCGTCCGGCTTTGGGGCTGATGCGGATCTCGGGCCTGTCGAGCGCCGCCGTGGACACGACGTTGGCGACGAGCGGCAAGGTTTTCATTTCGCTCGCCAGCGCCGACGCGGCCTTCTCGACCGCCGCGGGATCTGTGCCCGCGACCGTCAGTTGAATGCCCCGCTGTCCATTGTCCTTGATGAACCAGCTGCGAATGTCGGGCCATTGCGAGACCTCGTCGCCGATCTGGCGCTCGATGTCCTTCTGGGCGATGTCGCGCTTGCTCTTGTGCGTCAGGTTGATGACGAGCTGCGCCTTGCGGATTTCTTCGGAACCGAGCCCGATCTTGCCGCCGTCCGCGAACACGCTCGTGACTTCCGGGCGCTGCCGGATTTTCGCGGCAATGTCGTCCGTCACCCGGATCGTGTCGTCGATGCGCGAGCCGGGCGGCAATTCGACCGCCAGCAACAGCCGCGCAACGTCCTCCGACGGGATGAAGCCCGAGGGCAGCAGCCGCGTCGAATAGATGGACGCGGCGAAGATCACCGCGCCGATGGCGAGCGTGATGAAACGATGCTTCACCGAGGCGCGCACCATGCGGGTGTAGAAGCGCAGCACCGCGCCGTCCGGGCGATGATGATGCTTGTCTGGTTTGGACTTCATGAAATAGGCGGCAGCCAGCGGCGTGATGAGCCGCGCGACCAGCAGCGAGAACAGCACCGCGACCGCCACCGTCAGGCCGAACTGCTTGAAATATTGCCCTGCGATTCCGCCCATGAACGACACGGGCGCAAACACCGCCACGATCGTGAACGTGATGGCGATGACCGCCAGGCCGATCTCGTCCGCAGCTTCGAGCGAGGCGCGCCAGGCCGATTTGCCCATGTGCATGTGCCGGACGATGTTTTCGATCTCCACGATGGCGTCGTCCACCAGAATGCCGGTCGCGAGCGTGATCGCCAGCAGACTCACCAGGTTGAGCGAGAAGCCCATGGCGTCCATCGCCCAGAAGGTCGGGAACACCGACAGAGGCAGCGCAATGGCGGTGATCAGCGTCGCGCGCCAGTCGCGCAGGAAGATCAGCACGACCAGCACCGACAGCAGCGCGCCTTCGAGCAGCGTGTGCATGGCGGACTCGAAATTGCCGACCGTGTAGGTGACGTAGCTGTCGATCAGATCGATCGCGGCTTCGGGATGCTTGCTGCGGATCTCCGCGATCTTTTTTTCAAGATCGCGCGCCACGGTCGCGTCGCTCGCCCCCGTCGCACGCGTCACCGCGAAGGCCACGACGGGCTTGCCGTCGAGACGCGCGAACCGGCGTTGCTCGGCGGCGCCGTCCGTCACCGATCCCAGATCGCCGAGACGCGCCTGGCGGCCGCCCGGCAGCGCGATCATCGTGTCGGCCAGATCCTCGACGCGGCGCGCGCCCGCGAGCGTGCGGATGGATTGCTCACGGCCGGCAATCTCGCCGCGCCCGCCCGCGAGATCGACGTTCATGGCGCGAAGCTGGCGGTTCACGTCGCCCGCCGTGACTCCCAGGGACGCAAGCCGGTCGGGATCGAGCGAGACGCGGATTTCACGGTCGACGCCGCCGACGCGGGCGACGCTGCCGACGCCCTTCACGTTCTGCAGCGAGCGGGCGACGACGTCGTCGACGAACCAGGACAATTGCTCGATCGTCATCGCCGGAGCCGCGACCGCGTACGTGACGATCGGCAGCCCGGCGATGTCGACGCGCTGAACGATCGGCTCGTTGATCGAACGCGGCAGGTCGGTCCGGACCTTCGAAATCGCGTCCTTGACGTTGTTCAACGCGCGATCCGAATTGGTCTCCAGTCGGAATTCGATGGTGGTCGCCGAGGTGCCTTCCGACACCGTCGAGGTGATGTGCTTCACGCCCTGAACGCCCGCGACCGCGTCCTCGACTTTCTTGGTGACCTGGCTTTCAAGTTCCGTCGGCGCCGCGCCCGGCTGCGTGATGTTGATCGACACGATGGGCACGTCGATGTTGGGGAAGCGCGTGATCGGCAGCTTGAAGAACGAGACGATGCCGAGAAGCACCAGAACGGTGAACAGGACGAGCGGCGGAATCGGATTCCGGATCGACCAGGCAGAGATGTTGAGCGACATTAGCGCGCCTCCGCGATCGAGATGGGACGCACGGCATCGCCGTCGCGCAGGAACGAGCCGGCGCGGGCGACGACCGGCTCGCCCTCCGCAACGCCGCTGAGGATCTCCGAAAAGCCGTCAGCCGCGATCCCGACCTTGACCTTCCGGGTCTCCACGCGATCGCCTTTCACCACCTGGACGAGCGGCTGCGCGCCGTCATACAGGATCGACCCCGACGGAATGCTCACGCCATCGGCGCGCCGCGTCACCACGACGCCGCGCGCATAGCCGCCGATGCGGGCGGCGGACGACGGCTCGAGCAGGATGCGGACCCGACCGAGCCGGGTCGTCCGATCGATCTCGGGAGACACCAGACGCACCTTGCCGGCGATGCGGGCTTCCCCGACCGAGACTTCGGCGGCCTGGCCGACTGCAAGCCTCGACAACCGGGATTCGAAGGCCTCGCCCTCGAGTTCGACTTCGCCCGCGGAAATCAGCCGGAACATGGCGTCGCCGGCCGCCGAGGCAATCGCACCCAGCCGCGCGGTCCGGCGCGACACCACGCCCGCCACCGGCGCCCTGACTTCGCTCCGCGCGATCCGCACCTGCAGTTCGCGACGCTGCGCCAGCAGGCTCGCCTTGTCGGCTTCAGAGACGTTGAGCGCCTGACGCGAACTCTCGAGTTGCGCCTGCGCGGTCCGGTCCGCCGCGAGCTTCTGGTCGATCTGCGCCTGCGTGGAGACGCCGTTCTTCAGCAGCGACTGCGCGCGCTGCAATTCTGGACCGGTCTGCCCGATCGTAGCCTCGGCCTGCCGGATCTGACTTTTCACCTGGGCGATCTGCGCATCGGCCCGCGTCAACGCCGCATCGCTTTGCGCCAGCTGCGCGTCCAGCACGTCTCGCGACAATCTGGCCAGCGCCTGCCCGGCCGCGACCTTGTCGCCTTCTTCGGCCAGGATTTCGACGATGCGCAATCCCTCGATCTCGGGACCGATGAGGATTTCCTCGCGCGCCACCAGCGTGCCGTTGATCGTCACGGTCTCGGCCAGCGAACGCGTCTTCGCCACCGCCACCGTCACCGCGGGGGCGCTCGGCCGCGCTTGCGAAGCGTCAGCCCCTGGCGAGGCCGCGAGCGCAGCCGAACCCATGGCGAGAAAAGCCGCCATGGCGCATGCAGAAGATCTCGTCGCAAAATTTTTCATGGTGCAATCTCGGAAGAAACGGGTGTGTCGCTGGAAGAGGTCTCGAGTGGCCGCACCAGCGTGGCGACCATGGACATGATGTGCGGCAGCGCCCGCTCGGCGTCGAAACCGGGATCGACCGCACGCCGCCAGAACAGGCCGTCGCCGATCATCGCCATGCCCAGAACGACATCGTCGAGAGGAGCAACAGGAGCAATCTGGCCGAGAGCCACAGCCTGCTCGATCAACTGGCGCAGCGAGCCCCGGATGGACGAGTCGAACCGATGCATGGCCGCCGCAATGGCCGGATTGCGCGTCGCCTCGGAGCCGATCTCGATGCACAGGCAGGCCTTCTCCTGAGGTTGCGCCAGGATGCAGCCGCGCAGGATGGCCTCGACGACGTCCATGAATTTGCCGCCCCGGGCCCCGGCGAAACGCGCCATGATTTCCTGGCGGTCGCGCTCGGTGAGTCCCTCGATCAGCGTTTCCTTGGACGGGAAGTAGACGTAGAGCGCGCCTGCGCTGATTCCCGCCTCCTTGCAGATCATCTGCATCGTGGAGCGGTGGAAGCCATGCTGCGAAAAGCATCGCTCGGCCGCGTCGAGAATATGCGTCCGCCTGGCGGCCTGCTGTTCGTCGGTGAGCTTGGGCACGGCCATCCTGTTTATAAAAAACGAATGACCGTTCATTATAGGAGAGAAGCGCCTCCGTCAAGATGGTGCGGCGCAGCAATCAGTCGCCAGAATGGCCGGCCTTTCCGGACCGGACCGGTCGAGCCAGCCGCGGGTCTGCTCCCGCGGCTGGCGTGGCCGTCAACCGAGCTTGCCGACGCCCTCTTCGAGCAGCGACCAGGCTTTGACGCCGATCTGCTTCTTCCAGCGCGGATAGAAATCGCCCTTCAGCTTGGCCCGGAAACTGGCTTCATCGGCCTTGTTGATCAGCATGCCTCGCTCCAGCAGCGTCGTTTCAAGACGCGTGTTGAGCGCGTCGGTCGCGGCGCGCTGCGCATCCACGTTCTTGGCGACGTTGCGCTCGACCACGCGGCGCACGTCCTGCGGCAGCTTTTTCCAGAACGCGTTGTTGGCCAGGAGATTGAAGCCGGACCACATGTGATTGGTCATCGAGATGTTCTTCGTCACCTCGTAGAGCTTGTTGGTCTCGGCGATGACGAGCGGATTTTCCTGGCCGTCGACACGCCCGTCCTTCAGCCCCGCGTAGAGCTGATTGATGTTGAGCGTCACGGGATCGGCCCCGACGGTCTTGAAGAAGTCGCGGAACATGTCGCCGTCCGGCACGCGGATCTTGGCGCCGGCGAGATCGTCGACCGTGTTGATGGCCTTTTCGCGCATGTTGATCTGCCGAAAGCCGTTCTGGAAGAGACCGTGCTTGATGCGATGAATGCCCTTCGCTTCGCACTCGCGATCGAGATAGCGGCCGAGCGGACCGTCATCCATCTTGTAGACCTGCGGGATGGTCTTGAACGCGAACGGCAGGCCCTGAATGTCCATCACCGGCACGGCCTGCGAGAGAATACCGCCCATCAGCGTGTAAAACTCGATCTCGCCGCTCTGCAGAAGTTTCAACGCCGCCGGATCTGAGCCCGGGAGCCCATTGTTCTGTGGATAAACCGTGACATCGAGACGCCCGTTCGTCTGCTCGCGCACGGCAGTCCAGATGTCCGTCAGCGCCTTGAAGAGCGGGCTTCCAGCCGGCTGATTGAGATATTGCCGCGCCTTCCACTGAGGCTCCGTCGCCGCATGCGCGCCCGTGACGAGAAAGGCCGAGCCAAGACCGACCTGCGTCACGAAGGTTCGACGGGAGAGAATTTTTTGCATCGAGACTGCTCCAGGTTTGAGGTCGAACTCTCTGACCCTTAATTGCGTCATCTTTGCAGTAGCATATTGAAACGTTAGCTCGTTTTTTCGCCCCGATTTTGACGAATTGGGGGTAAATGCGGAGCTACCGTTTTTAGCAGACGCACTCGCGTCCCCCCGGCAAGCCAGCATCCCCTGGATCGCGGAGTTCGACTCATGTTCCGTGTCATCGCCTTGTGCGCACTTCTCTTTCTGCCTGCGGCGGTCGTCACGCCCGCCACCGCTCAACAAGGCAAACCCGCGAGCAACGTCGAAAGCGAAAATTCGATTCGAAATCGCAAGAACGCCTGGACGGTCGGCATCGCATCTGGACAGCTCGAAGGCCTGTATCCGCGCTTCGCCGCCGAGATCGCGCGCGTGCTCGACGACGGCGACAATCTGCGCGTCCTGCCGTTCCTGGCTTACGGCGCCGCCTCCAACGTCGAGGATCTGCTTTATCTGCGCGGTGTCGACGTGGCGTTCACGCAGTCGGACGTGCTTGAATATTACCGCACGCAGCTCAAGGTCTCGAACCTGCAGAACCGCATCAGCTATCTGATGCGTCTCTACACCACCGAGGTGCACATCCTCGCCCGCAAGGACATTCGTTCGCTCGAAGACCTGCGAGGCAAGAAGGTGAGCTTTGGTCCTCCGGGCAATTCGGCAGCTCTCACCGGTCCGGTCGTGCTCGAGCGCCTGAACATTCCCGTCGAGATGCTGCTGATCGATCATTCCGCGGGGCTTGAACAGCTCCGCAAAGGCGAGATCGCCGCCCTGGTCCGCGTCGTCGGCAAGCCGGTCGATTATTTCACCAAGATCCCGGCCGAGTGGGGCCTGCATTTCGTGCCGATCCGTGGCGCAAAGGTTCTCGACGACATCTATGCGTTCGGCGAACTGACCAGCACCGACTACCCGTCCCTCGTTCCCAAGGGCGAGTCGGTCGACACGATCGCGGTCCCGACGGTGCTGGCTGTGTTCAACTGGCCGCGCAACAGCGATCGCTACGCGCGCCTGCAGAAATTCACCAACACGCTGTTCGAGAAATGGGACCGCTTCCAGCAGCCGCCGTTTCATCCGAAATGGCGCGAGGTGAACCTCGCCGCCGACGTCCCGGGCTGGACCCGCTCGCCCCTCTCCGAGGCCGCCCTGAAGAACGTCGCGCCGGCCGCCGGTGGGGACCAGAAAGCCTTCGATGCATTCCTGGCGCAGTCGCAGGGAGCGCGCGCCCTGCCGGCCGCCGAACGCGAAAAACTGTTCCGCGATTTCATGAGCTGGCGTGCACAGCAAAATCAGCGTTGACGGAGCTGCAATCCCATTTAGAACACAATCCAGCGCAATGATCGTTGGATCAAATCCGCAGAAATAGTGTAAGAAAATCAGATACCTCAGAGAGTTGCAGCTAGCCCCTGCATTCTCGCGGGAGGTTCGTGCGCGCCACGTTCATGGCGCGGCGTAGTCGGTCTCGCGCGTCTGTGTCACGCGCCGTGTGTTGGAGTTGGGGGGATGCGCGCATGAGCAGGAACGCGTGGCGGGGTCCGCGATTGAGAAAACGCCGGAGCGGTGTCCGCATCTTCTCGGCTTCCCTCGTCGGCTTGTCGATCCTTGCGGTCGTGGGCGGCGTCGCCCTGGTCAAGACAGACGACGGCTCGACGCCCATCCTCAGCCGTCTGACTGGAGCGATGCAGACCAAGTTCCAGACGCCGATCGAAGCGCGTCTGGAAAATCCGAAACCGCCGCGCGACATCGCCCAGACGGAAGCCGCCCGCCTCGAAGCTGAAAAGCGGCTGGCCGACGCCATGGCGCTGCAGTTCAGCGCGCTGCCCGGAACGATTGCGCCCCCCACTCCGGCTCCTGCGCCGCAGCGTCAGGCGTCTCTCGCATCGGAAGCGCGCGTTCCTGAATTGCCGCGCGACGCCTTGCCGCGCGAGGAACCCGTGCGTGAAGCCGTCCTGCAAGCGGAAGGCGGCGCCACGATCGTGCCGCGCGCAGCGCCTTCGCCCGTCAACGGGACGGGAAGCATCGCAGCCGTGGGCCCCCTCGCCACCGTGCCGATCCCCGGCGTCTCGGCCATGCCGCGCGACGAGCAGGACGCCATGATGGCGCGTGTCGCGGGCCTCATGCGCCAGGGCGACGTCGGCGCCGCGCGCGCCATTCTCAATCGCCTCGTGCGCGAGAACAATCCGCAGGCCGCTTATTCGCTGGCGCGCAGCTACGATCCGCAGGTGTTGCGGGAAGAGCGCGTCATCGGCATCCGGCCCGATCCCGAGCGCGCCCGCTCGCTTTACGAGCAGGCTCTCAAGGGTGGCATCGTGGAAGCGCGCTCGGCGCTCGCCACCCTGCAGGCCTCGGCGCAGTAAGCGCCGTTGAACGCAGGTTCGGGAAGCCGACACTTCGTGCGCGATAGGCGGCTCTCCGCAGCCGTGGGTCGATCAGCCCGAGAGGCTCGCACGTGACGTCACGACCGGACCTGCCGCTCTTCGAGGCTCCCTACGCCGCGCCGGACGAAACCATCGCCCGGCGGCTGCTGTCGCAGGTGCGAGTCCGCCCCGAACGGGTTCCCTCGATCGAGGCCGAAGCCGCACAACTCGTGGCGGCGCTGCGGCGAACACCCGCGCAGCTCGGCTCGATCGAGCAAATGCTGCGCGAATATGCGCTGACGACGCGCGAGGGCCTGGCCCTCATGGTGCTGGCCGAAGCCCTGCTGCGCATTCCCGACAAAGCCACCATGGACGAGTTGATCGAGGATCGGCTCGGTCAGCCCGATTTCGCCGACCACGTTCCCCGCTCGGGCGGCCTGCTGGCTCATGCGTCCGTGTGGGCGCTCGGTGTCGCGTCGAGTATTTTCCAGCCGTCAGAAACTCCCGTCGGCATTCTCGTGCAGGCCGCGCGACGGCTCGGCCGCCCGGCGCTGCGCACCGCCATGCGACAGGCGATCAGCCTGATGGGCGATCACTTCGTCTTCGGCACGACGATCGAGGGCGCGCGCAGCCGCGCCGCGCAGCACCATGACGACCGCGGCCTGTTTTCCTTCGACATGCTCGGCGAAGGCGCACGCACGCAGGATGACGCCGACCGCTATGCCGCATCCTATCGCCACGCCATCGAGGTCTTGAGCGCCGACGCCGAGGACGCGCCCGAACGACGCAACCGCCCCGGCATTTCGGTGAAGCTGTCGGCGCTCCATCCGCGCTACGAACCTCTGGCCCGCCAACGCGTGATCGACGAACTGACGCCGGTGCTGCGCGACCTCGCCTGCCGTGCGCGGGCCGCCCATCTCTCCTTCACGGTCGATGCCGAAGAAGCAGACCGCCTCGATCTCTCGCTGGACATCGTCGGGCGTGTGCTCGCCGATCCGGAACTCGCCGGCTGGGATGGCTTCGGCATCGCGGTTCAGGCCTATCAGAAGCGCGCCATGGCGGTGATCGACTACATGGTGGCACTCGCCGACCATCTCGACCGGCGCATTGCGATCCGCCTCGTCAAAGGGGCCTATTGGGACACCGAGATCAAGCGGGCGCAGGAGCGCGGTCTCGCGGACTTTCCGGTCTTCACCCGAAAGGCCATGACCGATCTGAATTATCTCGCCTGCGCTCAGCGCCTGCTGGCCTGCCGCCCTCGATTGTTTCCGCAATTCGCCACTCACAACGCCCTAACCATCGCGACCGTGCGCGACATGGCGGGCGACGATGCGGGCTCTTACGAGTTTCAGCGCCTGTTCGGCATGGGCGAAGCCATCTACGGCGAAATGGCGCGGCTGCACCCGGACGTCGCCTGCCGGATCTACGCGCCCGTGGGCCCGACCCGCGACCTGCTCGCCTATCTGGTGCGCCGGCTGATCGAGAATGGCGCCAGCACCTCCTTCGTCGCGCGGGCCTCGGATCCGGCGGCGTCCCTCGACGACCTGCTGCGCCAGCCCTCGGCGGCGCTCGACATGGAACATCCCCGGGCGCCGCATATCGCCCTGCCGCGCGACCTCTTCGGACCGTCACGGCTGAACTCTCCCGGCGTCGAATTCGGCGATCCCGCAGCACTGCGGCAATTGCTCCGCCTGGTGCGCGAGAATGCCGGACCCGGCTACGCTGCCCCCATCATCGACGGCCGTCTGCGCACGGGGCACAAACGCACGGTCACGAGCCCGATCGATGGAGCGCCCATCGGCCATGTCGTCGACGCCGATGCGGAACTGGCCGACACCGCCATGGAGGCGGCGCAACGCGGATTCGCCGGCTGGACGCGGACGAAGGTCGAGACACGCGCCGCCGTTTTGTTCAAGGCCGCCGACCTGATCGAGGAGCGGCGCGCACGGCTGATCGCGCTCCTGCAGGCGGAGGCCGGCAAGACGCTCGACGACGCCGTCTCCGAGTGGCGTGAGAGCATCGACTTCTGCCGCTATTACGCGGCCGAAGGTTTGCGCATCCTGCGAGCGCAAGACATGCCCGGCCCCGTAGGCGAAACCAACGAGTGGAGACTGCTGGGCCGCGGCGTCTTCGTCGCCATCTCGCCGTGGAACTTTCCGCTGGCGATCTTCACCGGCCAGATCGTCGCGGCCTTGATGGCCGGCAACAGCGTGGTGGCCAAACCAGCCGAACAGACTCCGCTCATCGCCGCCGAGGCGGTGCGCCTGCTTCACGACGCGGGCATACCCAAGGACGCGCTTCACTTCGTGACCGGCGACGGTCACGTCGGCGCGAGACTCGTCGCACACGCCGCCACCGGCGGGGTCGTCTTCACGGGCTCGGGCGAAGTGGCGCGCCTCATCAACCGGGCGCTGGCGGCGCGGGAGGGCGAGATCGTGCCGCTGATCGCCGAAACCGGCGGCATCAACGCCATGATCGTCGACTCGACGGCTCTCCCCGAACAGGCGACGGACGACATTCTGGCCTCTGCCTTCCGGTCCGCCGGCCAGCGTTGCTCCGCCCTGCGGCATCTCTACATCCAGAGCGATGTCGCCGAGCCGATCCTGAACATGATCCGCGGGGCGCTCTCCACCTGGGAGATCGGCGATCCCCGCGACGCAGCGACCCGCATCGGGCCGGTGATCGATGCGGATGCACGCCGCGCCTTGGACGACTACATCGCCGAAGCCTCGCAAAAGCATCTCGTGCTCTACGCCGGGACCGCGCCCTCTGCGGGTCATTTCGTCGCGCCGCACGTCTTCGAACTGGAGGACCCAGCCGAGCTGACACGCGAGATCTTCGGCCCGGTGCTGCATGTGACGCGGTTCGAGCGTGACGATCTGGAGAACATCCTCGGCGTCGTATCCGGCACCGGCTATGGACTGACCTTCGGGCTGCAGTCGCGCATCGACGCCAGCGCGCGCACGATCCTGCGTCGACTCCGCGTCGGCAACGTCTACGTCAATCGCAACATGATCGGGGCGGTCGTCGGCTCGCAACCGTTCGGCGGCGCCGGCCTCTCGGGCACGGGTCCAAAGGCGGGCGGACCGCATTATCTGCCACGCTTCTGCACCGAACAGTCGATCTGCCGCAACATCGCGGCCCTGGGTGGCGATCCGGCGCTTCTGGGCAGCGGCGACTGAGCGCACACGAAGCGTTGACGAAACCGTCCGCCGGCAGCGGCATTGTCCTGACGCGAAGCCTTGCCATGGAGCAGGCCATTGGCCACATCCAGTGATGACGCACCTTGCAGCAAGGCCGAACGGACAGGATCGACATGAAGATGGGAAGCACCTGGGCGTCCGGACGTCGCGCTTTCACCTGGGCCGTCGTGGCGCTTGGGCTCGCGGCCGGACACGCGCACGCCCAACAGCCGCTCATTCCGACCCCATATCCTCAGCAACTCGGCAACGGCGCCGTCATCGACGGGACAAGTTCGGTCAGGCGGCATCAACGTCTCGTTCCGACGCCCTATCCGCGCACGCTGGGACCCAATGCGCTCGGCAATCCGAGCCCGCAATATCGCCGTCGTCACCAGAAACCGGTGAAGACCCCTTATCCGCGTCAATATCGATGACATCGGTCAGAAGGTTGAGATGCCGTGCGGACATGCGTGCGCATCCCCGATGCCGGGGTTCGCGGAGTTGGATGGGGCGAAAATAGTCCCGGCTTCTAAGCCGAATGGGCGGCTGAGTTTTCCCGTCCATCACAATTTGTTCGGAACCGTGCACAAGAGCGTGTGTTGACGTGTACTCGCCTGCTGCTGGCCACACCTTCATGTGTGCCTTCCGACAATCAACAGCATACCCGCAGACGTCACGAAGCAGCCGACCTTGTCGCTGGAAGGAACGAGTCCATGAATCCTTTGACGATCCTTCTCGTCGACGACGATCCGCTCGTCCGCAACGTCATCGCCGAAGAAATCCGTGAAGCCGGGCATCAGGTGGTGCCGGTGAAGAACGGCCACGAAGCGCTCGCCGCCCTCGTCGAGGATTCGTTCGACATCGCCCTGATCGACTACGCCATGCCGGGGATGATGGGTGTGGAAGTGGCCAATCGCGCCCGCGCGGCACAGCCGAAACTCCCCATCGCGATCCTGACCGGATACGGCGAATTGCTGGAAGTCTCCGGACGCAACGGCGAGTTTCCGGTCATCGGCAAGGGACGGATGAACGCAATCCTGGACGCCATCGTGGCTGTCGCCGGGGGCGAAACGCTGCCCCCGGCATCGTCTCCCGAAAGCCGGTGGGAAGCCATTCAGCGGCGCATGGCCGTAACGTCCAATTCGAAGCTCGTCGGCCAGACATTGCGTAATTTCTACAACGACCCGCCGGATGAGCCCCTGCCTGACAAGCTCGCGGCGCTGCTGGGAGAAGCACCGGCGGACGTTGCGCCGGCGAACGGATCCGCGAAGCCGGACGCCGAGCCAACCCGCTAGGGAAGAACAAGCAACAACCGAAAAGGAGAGGCCAATGGGACAGTCAGGAAAGATCTCGCGCGCGCTCGTCATCAGCGATGACGAGAAGACGAGGCAGATCAGCGCCATTTTGATCGAGGAGAGCGGCTTTCAGGTCATGGAAGCGGCGACGATCGAACAGGCCGATCCGATCCTCGAGCGTCACGCCGAAAAGCTCGACCTGGTGTTTGCCGATGCGTGCAGCGGCCGCGACGCGCGCGATCTGGCGCAGCGTGTCGCCACTACCTGGCCATGGATCCGGGTCGTCGTGTCTCTCGACCACTCCGACGACACGGGTGCGACTTGGCCGACCAACTCGTCGACCATGAAGCAACCCTGGTATCCGCTCGACCTTCTCATCGAAGCGGAGCGCGCGCTGAACTGATCAGCGGTCCTGAACAGCTTTGACTTGGCCGGCATCACACGCAGTTCATGTGCAAGCACATAATGAGTGCTCATATAAGTGAGGTCTCGAAACGGAGAACCTCATGCGCGAACTGCGGCGCGAACTCGTCTTCCAGTTGATCGAAACCTCACGACTGCTTCAGACCTATGTCGATCATCGAGCCAAGGAGCATGGCTCGACGCGGGCCCAGTGGGGTGTTTTGGGGCGCCTACGCCGACAGGAAGGCTTGACGCAGGTCGATCTCGCCGGACAGCTCGAGCTTCAGCCCATCTCGCTCGTGCGGCTTCTCGACCGTCTCGTCGAGCAGGGCTACCTCGAGCGTCGCAGCGACGCACAGGACCGCCGCGTGAAGCGGCTCTACCTCACGGCGCGTGGACGCCAGGTGGTGGCCGAACTCGACCCGCTCGGCGATGAGATCCGGCATTCCGTCCTCGAAGGTTTTTCCATCGAGGCGATGCAGGACGTCCGCAATATGCTCGTCACCATCAAGGACCGCATCAAGCACCTCGCTTCAGACGCGGAGCATGCGACGACGCCTGCGCCGACGCTCCCCGAGCTCACACCGGCGGGCGATGCGCCCCTGTCCCATCACCGCACGATCCAAAGGCAGAGGTCCTGACCGATGCGTAAATTCTTCGTCCTCATCCTGCTTGCCGCCATCGCGGGCGCCGGCGCCTGGTATTACGGGCTCATCGGCGGACAGCAGAAACCTGCCGCACAAAATGCGGCGCAGAACGCCGGCTCGCGCCGCGGCGGTGGCGCGATCGGCGTCATTGCCGAAACCGTCAGGACCGCGGATCTCCCGATCCGGCAAAGGTCGTTCGGCTGGGTGGAGCCGGAGCAGACGGTCGTGGTGCGCTCGCGCGTGGCGAGCCAGCTTCTCGAACAGCATTTCAAGGAAGGCCAGATGGTCCGCAAGGGCGATCTGCTCTTCACCCTGGACGATCGCGAACTGGCCGCACAGGTGGCCAAGGACGAAGCCTCGCTGGCTCGCAACCGTGCTCTGCTCACCCGGGCCGAAAGCGACCTGAAGCGCTATCAGCAACTGGTCGACCGCAATGCCGGAACCCAGCAGGCGCTCGATCAGGCGACCGCTGATGCCAAGGCCGCCGCCGCCACCGTGCAGGCCGATGTCGCGACGGTCGAGTCCGACAAGATCCGCCTGTCGTACACCCGGATCTATGCGCCCATCACGGGCCGCGCCGGCGCCGTGCCGATCGCGCCGGGCAACATCGTCTCCAGCAGCGACACCGGCGCGGGCCTCGTCACCATCACCAGCATGGATCCGATCCGCATCACCTTCACGCTCCCCGAGAGAGAGCTGGCAGCTCTGCAAAAGGCGCTGGCGCAGCCCGATTCCGTGGCGGTCCGCGCCGTCGAAGGCGGCAAGACGATCGCCACCGGCCGGCTGAGCTTCATCGATTCCTTCGTCGATCAATCGACCGGCACCATCACCGCCAAGGCGCTCTTCGCCAATGCCGACCAAAAGCTGTGGCCGGGTCGCTATCTCGACGTCGAGCTCGACACGGACATGCGCCAGAACACCGTGGTGGCGCCTGCCATCGCCATCCAGCAAGGCCAGAACGGCCCCTATGTCTTCGTCGCCAAGGATGACGGCACGGCCGAGCTGCGCAACGTCAAGCTCGGCGTGTCCGAAGGCCAGCGGATGGAAATCCTCGATGGCCTCGCGGCCGGAGATCGCGTCGTCATCGACGGCCAGATGCGCCTGACGAACGGCGCACGCATCACCCTCAAGGACGAGCCGCGCGTCAGCGGCAACGTCGAACAGCAGCGCACCGCCCGCACCGAAGCCGACGAGACCAGGAAAACGCGATGAAGATCTCTGAATTCTGCATCCGCAACCCGGTCGCCACGACACTGATGTCTGCGGCCCTGATCGTCGGCGGCGTGTTCTCCTACATGTTCCTGCCGGTGGCGGCGCTGCCCAACACCGAATTTCCGGTGATCAACGTCTCGGCCTCGCTGCCCGGCGCATCGCCCGAGACCATGTCGACGTCGGTCGCGACGCCGCTGATCAAGCAGTTCTCGACCATCGCTGGCATCGACACGATCTCGTCCTCGTCGACGCTCGGCAGCACCTCCATCGCCATCGAATTCGCACTTGGCCGCAACATCGACGCGGCCGCCGCCGACGTGCAATCCGCGATTGCACGCACACAGCGGCAATTGCCAGAGGAAATGACCGCGCCGCCGAGCTACCGCAAGGTCAATCCGGCCGACGCTCCGATCCTGCTGCTGTCGCTGCGCAGCGAAACCGCGACGCTGTCGGAACTCGACGCCTTTGCCCAGCAGGTCATCTCGCCGGCGCTCTCGACCGTCGCGGGCGTGGCCCAGGTCTCGGTCTACGGCAGTCAGAAGTACGCCGTTCGCATTCAGCTCGATCCCAACGCCATTGCCTCGCGCGGCATCGGCATCAATGAAATTCAGGCCGCCATCACGGCCGCCAACGCAAACACCCCCGTGGGAACGCTGCAGAACAGCCAGCAGCAGCTCACCATCGAGGCCCGCACGCAGCTCGCCAATGCCGAGCAGTTCCGCAATCTCATCGTCGCCACGCGCAACAACCGCACGGTGCGGCTGGGCGACATCGCCACCGTCATCGACTCGGTCGAGGATTTCCAGCGCGCCAGCTGGTACGACGGCGCGCGCGCCATCGTGCTCGCGGTGCAGCGCCAGCCCGACGCCAACACGGTCGACGTGGTCGACCGCGTCAAGGCCATGCTGCCGAGTTTTTCAGAGCAATTGCCGCCCTCGGCCACGATCGAAACCCTGAACGACCGTTCCACCTCGATCCGGGCCGCGGTCGATGACGTCCAGTTCACCCTGGCGCTCATCGTGGCGCTCGTCATCATGGTGATCTTCGTGTTCCTCCGGCGGGTCTCCGCCACCATCATCCCGTCGCTTGCCGTGCCGATCTCGATCATCGCCACACTCGGCGCGATGTACATGCTGG
>JAQGJH010000065.1 GCA_028290705.1 Hyphomicrobiales bacterium | reverse complement strand
CACAGAGAATAACAAGAGGTGGATGCAGCGGGCGGCATCCAAAGGTTCCCGCGTCTTGAGGCGGCCGGGAAAAGCCATCGCGAACAGGCGCGCATCGCTCGCATCGGGTCTCCCCTGCCCCCGGCGCTGATGTCCACAGGGACGCGCTGCTCTAAAGCTTCGCCCGCCACGCAACCCGCACGGGTGATGCGCCCGCAACCGGAATCATGTCGAGATGGGAGATTCAGGGGGCGCACCGGCGCCGAACCGGCGCCTGGCCGGCATCGCGCTGATGTGCGGAACGCTGGCGTTCTTCGCCTGCCTCGACGCCTCGGCCAAGACCCTCGCGCACCACGGCGTCGACCCGCTGCTCTCGACCTTCATGCGCTACGCGGTGAACGTCACGCTGGTGCTGATGGTGCTCAATCCGGTGCGGACGCCGGGCGTCGCGCGGACCAACCGGCTCGCGCTTCAGATCCTGCGCTCCCTGCTCCTGTTCGGCTCCACCGCGCTGAACTTCCTGGCCCTGCGCAAGCTCCAACTCGCCGAGACCCTGTCGATCCAGTTCGCCACGCCGCTGATGGTGGCCTTGCTCGCCGGGCCGCTCCTCGGCGAATGGTCGTCGCCGCGCCGGCTCGTGGCGGTGGGGATCGGCTTCCTCGGCGTGCTCGTCATCGTGCGCCCGGGCGTCGGAGCCTTCCAGCCGGCGGTGCTCCTCAGCATCGGCAACATGCTGTGCTACGCGTTCTACGTGCTGACCACGCGCAAGCTCGCGGGCGTCGATTCCACCGCCACCACGGTGTTCTACTCAGGCCTCGCGGGACTGGCCGTGATGAGCCCGCTCCTGCCCTGGATCTGGACGACGCCGACCGCGTGGGGCACCTGGGCGCTGCTGATCGGCGTCGGCCTGTTCGGCACGGCGGGGCACTGGCTGCTGGTCCTGGCCCATGCCCGCGCGCCGGCGAGCGTATTGGCACCCTTCATCTACACCCAGCTGCTCTGGTCGCTGATGCTCGGCTACCTCGTGTTCGGCGATGTGCCGAACCGATGGACGCTGATCGGCGCGTCCATCGTCATCGGCTCCGGGCTCTACCTGTTGGCCCAGGAACGCCGCCCGGTGACAGAGCGGCCGATTTAGCGGTGACGGTGATGATGACGGCGCGACTTCATGCGGGTGCGGTAGGCGCGACGGCCCGGATCGATGCCGAGCGCTCCGTTCACCGTACCCACCGCGCCGCCGACGGCGCCGCCCACGATACCACCCACGGGTCCGGCGACCCGGTCACCCTCGGCCGCTCCGCGGCGGATGCCGCCGGGCAGGCCCTGCGCTTCGGCCGCGCCCGAGAGGGCGAAGGCGGACAGGACGAGGCTGGCGGCGAGCAGAGCTTTTCTCATGGTCGTGTCTCCCATTGACGCCGCGTTTCGGCCCACTCCCCCCATCGGCGAAGGTCCCGAACGCGTGCGTGACAACGGCCGAGCTTGAAAAAGGTGACATCGAAAAAATCGCGGTGGTGTGCGCAGGCGCGGCGTTCACCGAGTCCGGGGTCGCCTCCTGGCGGACCGCGTTCTGCAATACCGGTGGCCAGTGTGGCGAAATCCGCCTAGAAGCCGCCGCATGCGCGCTCATGGTGATCATCGGACTTGGGCCGGCCTGCCGGCCCCGTCGATAACGCGAATTATGAGCCCGGCCTGCGCCTGAGGGCCGCCGCGGCGGACCGATGCGAAGGCCGGGAGGGCGAGGACTCGCCTCCGTTCCGCTGGCCCGGTGCCGCGTCACCGACCGCCTCACACGACCCGCGCCAAAGACCTTGCAGAATTCCCATGAGCGACCAGACCGCCCCCGCGCCGACCCGCGACTATTCGAAGACCCTGTTCCTGCCCCGGACCGAGTTCCCGATGCGGGCCGGCCTGCCCGTGCGCGAGCCGCTGCTGCTGGAGCGCTGGGCCGCCACCGACCTCTATCGCCAGATCCGCGTGCAGGCCGCCGGTCGGCCGAAATTCGTGCTGCATGATGGCCCTCCCTACGCCAATGGCAACATCCACATCGGCACCGCGCTGAACAAGATCCTGAAGGACGTCATCGTCCGGGCGCAGGGGACCCTCGGCTACGACGCCAACTACGTGCCGGGCTGGGACTGCCACGGCCTGCCCATCGAGTGGAAGATCGAGGAGCAGTATCGCGCCAAGGGCCGCAGCAAGGACGACGTGCCCGTCCTCGAATTCCGCCAGGAATGCCGGACCTTCGCGGGCCACTGGCTCGACGTGCAGCGCGCCGAGTTCAAGCGCCTCGGCGTCACCGGCGACTGGGACCATCCCTACGCCACCATGTCGTTTCCGGCGGAAGCCGCCATCGCCCGCGAACTGATGAAATTCGCGATGACGGGTCAGCTCTATCGCGGCTCGAAGCCGGTGATGTGGTCGGTGGTGGAGAAGACCGCGCTCGCCGAGGCGGAGGTCGAGTACGAGGACCACGTCAGCGACACCATCTTCGCGGCCTTCCGGCCGACCGCCGGAGCATCCGGGGACCTAGCCGATGCCCGGGTGGTGATCTGGACCACGACGCCCTGGACCATGCCAGGCAACCGCGCCGTGGCCTATTCGAAACGCGTCGCCTACGGCCTCTACCGCGTCACCGCGGCGGCGGACGAGAACTGGGCCAAGGTCGGCGACAGCTACATCCTCGCCGATACCCTCGCGGCTTCGGTCTTCGCGGCCGCGCGGGTCGAAGGCTTCGAGCGCCTTCGCGACGTCGCGGCGGTGGACCTCGCCGGCCTGACCCTGGCGCATCCCCTCGCCGGCCATGTGCCGGGTTACGATTTCGCCGTTCCGCTCCTCGACGGCGAACACGTCACCGACGAGGCCGGCACCGGTTTCGTCCACACGGCCCCAGGCCACGGACGCGAGGATTTCGAGGTCTGGACCGCCAACGGCCGGGCGCTCGCCGCACGCGGCATCGAGACCCGCATCCCCTACACCGTGGATGCGGATGGGGCGCTGACCGAGGAGGCTCCCGGTTTCACGGGAAAACTCGTCCTCAACCACAAGGGCGAGAAGGGCGACGCCAACAAGGCGGTCATCGCCGCGCTGACGCAAGCCGGCACCCTCGTGGCGCGCGGCACGCTCAAGCACAGCTATCCGCATTCCTGGCGCTCGAAGAAGCCGGTCATCTTCCGCAACACGCCGCAATGGTTCATCGCGATGGACAAGGCGTTTTCGGGGGAGGGCGCTCTGTCGCCGGGCTCCAATCAGCCGACGCTTCGCGAGACTGCGCTCGCCGAAATCGCCCGCACGCGCTGGGTGCCGGCGGCGGGCGAGAACCGCATCACCGGGATGATCGCCAATCGTCCCGACTGGGTCGTGTCGCGCCAGCGCGCCTGGGGTGTGCCGATCTGCGTCTTCGTCCGCAAGGGCACGCACGACATTCTCCACGACGCGAAGGTCGATTCACGCATCGCCGAAGCCTTCGAGCAGGAGGGCGCGGACGCCTGGTTCGAGCCGAACGCGGCGCAGCGGTTTCTCGGGCCCGACCACGATCCGGCCGATTACGAGAAGATCGACGACGTGCTCGACGTTTGGTTCGATTCAGGGTCTACCCACGCCTTCACGTTGGAAAAGCGGCCCGATCTCGCGACCACGCGTCTTCGCGACGGCGGCCGCGACGAAATCATGTATCTCGAATGCTCCGACCAGAATAGCGGCTGGTTCCATTCCTCGCTGCTCGAAAGCTGCGGCACGCGCGGCCGCGCGCCCTACGACGTAGTGCTGACCCACGGCTTCGTTCTGGACGAGAAGGGCCAGAAAATGTCGAAGTCGCTCGGCAACGTCGTCGCGCCGCAATCCGTCATCCAGGACTCGGGCGCCGACATCCTGCGCCTGTGGGTCGCGGCCTCCGACTATTCTGACGACCTGCGCATCGGCAAGGAAATCCTCAAGACCTTCGTCGAGACCTATCGCAAGTTGCGCAACACCATGCGGTGGATGCTGGGTTCGCTCGCGCATTTCCGCGAGGACGGCCGCGTCGCCCTTGCGGACATGCCCGAACTCGAGCGCCTGATGCTGCATCGTCTGTCCGAGCTCGACGCGACGGTGCGCGACGCCTATGCGGCCTTCGACTACAAGCGCGTCATCTCGGCTTTGTCGCAGTTCATGACGAGCGACCTGTCGGCTTTCTATTTCGACATCCGCAAGGACACGCTCTATTGCGACGCGCCCTCCAGCGTCGCGCGCCGTGCCGCGCTGACCGCGATCGACGAAATCTTCCGCCGTGTCACCGTCTGGTTCGCCCCGATCCTCTCCTTCACCTGCGAGGAGACCTGGCTGTCGCGCGATCCGTCCGCGACATCGGTGCATCTCGAAACTTTCCCGGACACGCCGCAGGCCTGGCGCGACGATGCGCTGGCGCGCAAATGGCGCACCAACCGCTCCATTCGCCGCGTCGTCACGGGCGCGCTCGAGATCGAACGCGCGAAAAAGACCATCGGCTCCTCTCTCGAGGCCGCGCCCGTGGTCTACCTCGCCGACGACGCCTTGCGTGACGCCATCGGCGATCTCGACTTCGCCGAAATCTGCATCACCTCCGACATCGCCCTTCGTCACGGGACGCCGCCCGCCGGCGCTTTCGTGCTCGACGATGTGCCGGGCGTCGGCGTCGTGGTGGAAAAGGCGCAGGGCCGCAAATGCGCCCGTTCCTGGAAAATCTCGCCGCTCGTCGGCAACGATCCCGACTTTCCGGACGTCACGCCGCGCGATGCCGACGCCTTGCGTGAACTGAAGGCCGCGGGGCTGCTGTGAGCGCCGCTTCGTCCAGCCTCCCCGCGCCACGCGTCCTCGGCCTCGTCACGGCCTTCGCCATGCTGGTGATCGACCAGGGCCACAAGTTCTGGATGCTCGACGTCTTCGACATTTCGTCGAAACAGCCCGTGTCTGTGCTGCCGTTCCTCGATCTCGTCATGGCGTGGAACAACGGCATCTCCTATTCGCTGCTGCGCGCCGACAGTCCGGCGGGGCGCTACGGCCTTCTCGCCCTCACGCTGGTGGCGACGCTCCTGCTGGCGGTCTGGATGTGGCGTGCGCAGAACCGGATCGCGGCCTTCGGGCTGGGGCTCATCGTCGGCGGCGCGCTCGGCAACGCCTATGACCGCTTCACCTACGGGGCCGTCGCCGACTTCTTCCATTTCCACGTCGGCAGCTTTTCCTGGTACGTCTTCAACCTGGCGGATGTCGGCATCGTTGCGGGTGTGGCCCTTCTTCTGTATGAGTCTTTCTTCATCAAGGAGAAGGCGGCAGAGCCCGCCTGAGCGGTCCGCCGAATCGGCCGCGCCTCCAAAACGCCGCGAACCGGCGTCAAGGGTACCTCCGCGAGGCCCGGCTTCACACGGCCCGGCCTCGGAGCCGCGACCACGAGTGGACGACAGGAACGCCATGACTCTCGAAACCCGAACCCTCGAAATCATGACCCCCGACACCGCGCCGAAAGCTCGGCTCTCTCTTCTAGGCACGGCCGCGCTGGCGATCGTTCTGGCGGCGGCCGTTCCGGCCCCGGCCTTTGCGCTCGACGACGACGGCTCCGAGAACGTGTTCTCGGCAGTGCTGGGCCTCGTCGGCATTGGCGGCGACAAGGATGGTCCCAACATCGAATATCGCGAGCGTGCGCCCATCGTGGTGCCGCCGAACCGCCAGGCTCTGCCGCAGCCGCTTCCGCCCGCGGCGCAGCGCAACGGCGCCTGGCCGCAGGATCAGGAAGTCGTCCGTCGCCGTCAGGCCGCCGCGGAGCGTGGCCGCGCTCGCGTCGACGAAGTCTGGAACCCCGTCAGCCAGGCGGAGCTGGCCAAGGGGCGCGCTGCGCCCGGAACGGCTTCTCGCGGCAGCGACAACGAGTGCAACGATCCGCTCGCCCGCGTCTGCAACGCCGAGAAGACATGGTCCGACCTGCGCAACGCACGCTCCAACAGCGATTCGGTGGCCGATCTCGTCCCCGGACAGGAGCCCTCCCGCTCATGGCTGACCGAGCCGCCGCCGGGATATCGCAAGCCCACCAAGGCGCAGAAATACGTCGCCGAGCCGCGCGGTCAGGAAGTGGACGTGACCGACGCGCGCGCGCAGGTGCTCGACGAGCGCCGCCGTCGCGCCGAGCAGTGATCGACGCGATCACGCCGACGATCGACATTCCAGCCCTCCTGTCCCGAACCAAACCGGGGCCGGGGGGCTGAACTTTTTCAACTCCCCGTCCTATATTGCCTGAAGGCCGCCGCGCACCTTCCTCTGCGGCGGCGCATGTCCTCTCGAACGCGCGGGCGCTCATGGCACTGCATTCGTCCCCATCGTCTTCCGCTGCTTCGTCCTCCGCCGGCCTCAATCCCGGAGCTTCGGGCTCCGGCGGCGCGCCTGCGGCAGAGGGCCCGGCGATCTCGCATTTCAAGCTCGACAACGGCATGGAGGTGGTGGTCATTCCCGATCATCGCGCCCCGGTCGTGACCCACATGGTCTGGTATCGCAACGGCTCGGCCGACGATCCCGCCGGCAAGTCGGGCATCGCGCATTTCCTCGAACATCTGATGTTCAAGGGGACTGAATCGCATCCCAAGGGACAGTTCTCCGAACTCGTCGCCGAACTCGGCGGCCAGGAGAACGCCTTCACGTCGAACGACTACACGGCCTATTTCCAGCGCGTCCCGAAGGAGCATCTCTCGGTCGTGATGGATTACGAGGCCGACCGGATGAGCAATCTGGTTCTCACCGACGATGTCGTCGCCCCCGAGCGCGACGTGGTGCTGGAGGAGCGCCGCATGCGCACCGACAGCGATCCGTCGGCGCAATTGCACGAGGCCGTCCAGGCCGCGCTCTACACGCACCATCCCTACGGCAAGCCCATCATCGGCTGGCACCACGAGATCGAGGATCTCGGCCGCGAGGATGCGCTCGCCTATTACAACCGCTTCTACACGCCGGAAAACGCCATCCTGATCGTGGCGGGCGACGTGGACGAGGCGACCGTGCATGAACTGGCGGCGCGCATTTACGGGCCCATCAAGGCGCGGGGGCAGGCTCCCGTCCGCCGCCGGCCCCGCGAGCCGGAGCCGCGCGCGCACCGCCGCGTCACGCTCGCCGACGAAAAGGTCGAGCAGCCGAGCCATCAATGCGTCTATCTCGTGCCGTCCTACCGCACGGCGGACAAGGGCGAGGCCGAGGCGCTCGAGGTTCTGGCGCATCTGCTCGGCGGCGGCCAGACCAGCATCCTCTACCGCAAGCTCGTGGTGGAGCAGAAGATCGCCGTCGTGGCCGAATGCTACTACATGGGCACCGCGCTCGACGAGACGCGCTTCTGGTTCTACGCCATGCCGGCTCCCGACGTGACGCTCGAACAACTCGACGACGCCCTGGAGGCGATTATTGCCGACGTGGCCCGCAACGGCGTCGAGGAAGCCGATCTTGCCCGCGCCAAGACGCGCCTCGTCGCCGACGCCATCTACGCGCAGGACAACCAGACCTCTCTGGCGCGCTGGTACGGCGCGGCGCTGACCACCGGCATGAGCGTCGCGGACGTCGCCGAATGGCCCGACCGCATGGACGGCGTCACCGCGGAAGACGTCCGCAAGGCCGCGGCCAAATGGCTCGATCGCCGCCGCGCCGTCACGGGCTTCCTGCTTCCCAAGGACGAACCCGCCAAGGACGAGCCCGCGCAAGCCGCCTGAAACCGGCGGCAGCATCCGGCTCGGCCCTCGTGGCCGCGCCGGTCTTCAACGAGAACAGGCCGGAAACACTCATGAATGCGCCAAGCCAGAATGCAGCCGCCCCGGCGACCGCGACGCTCGTGACCCCGCAGAGCCGCGCCTCCAAAGTCCAGACCGTCGTGTCCAAGAGCGGCCTCGAGGCCTGGCTCGTCGAGGATTACGCGGTGCCGCTCGTCGCCGTGGAATTCGCCCTGGAGGGCGGATCGTCCCAGGATGCGATCGGCAAGTCCGGAACCGCCACCATGCTGGCCGCCCTGATGGACGAAGGCGCGGGCGATCTCGACGCCGAGGCCTTTCACAAGGCGATGGACGACAAGGCCATCGAGATTTCCTTCTCGGCCGATGGCGACACGTTCCATGGTCGCCTCAAGACCATGACGCGCCACGTCGATGCGGCCTTCGCACTGCTGAAGCTCGCCGTCAACGAGCCGCGTCTCGACGTCGACGCCATGGAGCGTGTGCGCGCCCAGATGGAAGCCGGCCTGCGCGCCGAGGCCAACGACCCGGACGCCATGGCGGCCAAGGCCTGGCGTCAGGCGGCCTTTCCGGATCATCCCTATGGCCGCCCCGCGCGCGGCACGGCAGAAAGCGTGCGGCAGATCCAGCGCGACGATCTCGTCGCCATGCATCGCGCCACCATGCAGCGCGGCGGCCTCAAGATTGCGGTGGTGGGCGCCATCGACCGCGACCGGCTGGCTCTGCTGCTCGACGACGTGTTCGCCGGCCTGCCCGAAGCGGGTCATCTCATCGCCGTCCCGGACATCACCCTGCAGGGCCTCGGCGAGCGCAAGATCATCGACGTCGACGTGCCCCAGGCGACGATCCGCTTCGGCCTGCCGGGCATCGCGCTCCAGGACCCGGACCACATCCCCGCCATGGTGCTGAACCACATCCTCGGCGGCGGCATCTTCTCGGCGCGTCTCTTCCGAGAAGTGCGCGAGAAGCGCGGCCTGGCCTATTCGGTTCATTCGCAACTCGCCACCTACCGGCATTCCGCGACCTTCGTGGGCGGCACGTCGACCAAGAACGAGCGCGCCGCCGAATCGCTCTCCGTCATCGAGGACGAGATCGGCAAACTCGCGGCCGATGGCCCGACCGCCGAAGAACTCGACAAGGCGCAGAAATATCTCATCGGTTCCTACGCGCTGCGCTTCGACACCTCGACCAAGATCGCCGGCCAGCTCGTGCGCCTGCAGATCGAAGGCATTCCCGTGACTTATCTCGACGAGCGCAACGGCCTCGTGGCCGACGTGACGCTCGCCGACACGCACCGCGCCGCGCGCCGCCTGTTCGACGGCAAGAAGATGCTGGTCGCGGTGGCGGGCCGTCCGGTAGGCATGTAACCGGCTCGCGATTCACGCGAGTCGCGGGCCTCCCGGTGGGGCATCGCGCAGGCTCCCGACCCTCTGGACCGCTCATGAACGTGCGCCGCCTCGATCCCATTCTCGTCGACCGCATCGCGGCGGGCGAAGTGGTCGAGCGTCCGGCCTCGGCCGTCAAGGAACTGGTGGAAAACGCGCTGGATGCCGGCGCAAGACGCATCGAGATCGTCATCGAGGCGGGAGGCCGCAAGCTCATCCGCGTCGTCGACGACGGCTCCGGCATGGATCGGCAGGATCTCGAACTCGCGGTCGACCGGCATGCCACGTCGAAACTCGCCGACGGCGATCTTTCGGCCATTTCGACGCTCGGTTTTCGCGGCGAGGCGCTGCCCTCCATCGGCTCGGTGGCGCGGCTCGAAATCACCACCCGGCAGGCCGAGGCCGACCACGCGATCCGCCTGCGCGTCGACCAGGGCGTCAAGGGCGCGGTGACGCCGGCGGCCCATCCGCACGGCACGCGCGTCGAAGTCGCCGATCTCTTCATCGCCACGCCCGCCCGCCTGAAATTCCTGAAGAGCGATCGTGCCGAGGCGCAGGCCGTGGCCGACGTGGTCAAGCGTCTCGCCATGGCGCATCCGCGCGTGCGCTTTTCGCTGTCGGGCGACAATCTCTCGGGCTTCGATCATGCCGATTGCGGGCAGGGCAGCGACGGCCGGCTGGCGCGCATCGCGCAGATTCTCGGCCGCGACTTTTCGCCCAACGCGCTGTCGGTCGAAGCCGAACGCGAGGGCTTCCTGCTGTCGGGCTTCGCCGGCCTGCCGACCTTCCATCGCGCCAACGCGCAGGCGCAATATCTCTACGTCAACGGCCGCCCCGTACGCGACAAACTGCTCAGCGGCGCGGTGCGGGCGGCCTACATGGATTACCTCGCCGGCGACCGGCATCCCGCGCTCGCGCTCTTTCTCGATTGCGATCCGCGCATGGTCGACGTCAACGTGCACCCCGCCAAAGCCGAAGTGCGTTTTCGCGATCCGGGCCTCGTACGCGGCCTCATCGTCGGCGCGCTCAAACAGACGCTTGCGGGGGCGCTGCATCGCGCCAGCAGCACCGGCGGGGCGCGCACGCTGGACATGCTGGCGCGCGAGACGCCGTCCTGGCGCGCGCCGGCGCCCGCGAACTGGGATTGGCAGGCCTCGCCGGCAGCGCCCGCGCCCGGCTTCGGCGAAAGCCACCAGGCCGCCTTCGTGGCGGAACCGCCGTCAGCCGACACGCGCGCGCACGAAACCCCCGTCGCGCAGCCGGATCTCGATGCCCCGCTCGGCGCGGCGCGGACGCAATTGCACGACACCTACATCGTGGCGCAGACCCGCGATGGCATCGTCATCGTCGATCAACATGCCGCGCACGAGCGCCTCGTCTACGAGAGGCTGAAGCGGCAGCGCGAACAGACAGGCATCGAGCGCCAGATGCTTCTCATCCCCGCCATCGTCGACATGGACGAGGGCGACGTGGCGCGCCTGCTGTCGCATGCAGATGCGCTTGAAAAATCCGGGCTCGCGCTCGAGGGCTTCGGCCCCGGAGCCGTCGCGGTGCGCGAAGTGCCCGCCATCCTGTCGAAAGCCGACCCGACACGGCTCGTGCGCGACGTCGCCGACACGCTCGCCGAGGACGGACAGGCGGTGTCGCTCGACAAGCGTCTCGACCACGTGCTCGCCACCATGGCCTGCCACCACTCGGTCCGGGCCGGCCGCCGCCTGACGGGGGACGAAATGAATGCCCTGCTGCGCGAGATGGAAGCCACGCCGGGCTCCGGCCAATGCAATCACGGCCGCCCGACCTACGTGGAATTGAAACTTTCCGACGTAGAAAGACTCTTCGGACGGAAGTGAGGCTTCACTTTCTATCGACGGCAGTTGGCGTCGTTTTCCCAACGGGCAAGGAAACGCGACATTTCATCCTGATTTACGCAAAGCCCGGCCGCGTTCTCTGGATTGCTTCGCTCCGCTCGCAATGACGGTCCGAGTTCTGATCCTTCTTCACAATGGTCCGCATCAGCGCTTCGACCTCACCACCGTCTTTGCGAGGAGCGTAGCGACGCGGCAATCCATCAGGGTGTGCGCAAAGCTCAAGGGCGTTTCGGGCGGATCGTTCAACTCCGTCGTTTCTTTCACACCCGCCGAAGCACCAGCATTTGCGTATCGCCCGTCACGCGCTTCTCGAGTTGCTTGAGCCCCTCGGGCGTCGGCACGTCGGCGCCGGCTTCTTCCTCGACGATGCAGAGCGCGCCTTCCGCCAGCCAGCCTCCGGTCATGAGGCCGGCCAGCGCGCGCGGCGCGAGATCGCGTCCGTAGGGCGGGTCGAGAAACGCCAGCGTGAAGGGCGCTTGTGGCGGCATCGCGCCGAGCTTCGACGCATCCGTGCGGAACACGCGCGTGATCCCGGCCACGCCCAGCGTTTCGATGTTGGCGCGCAGCAGGGCGCGGCCCTCGCTCGAATCATCGACGAACAATGCATGCGCCGCGCCGCGCGACAGAGCCTCGAGTCCGAGCGCCCCCGTACCGGCGAAGAGATCGATAACGCGCGCGCCTTCGCACGCATCGTCATAGGCATGCGCGAGAATGTTGAACATGGTTTCGCGCAGCCGGTCGGACGTCGGCCGCACGACGGAGGACGTCGGGCTCTTCAGCCCGCGTCCCTTGAAGCGCCCGCCGACGATCCGCATGTCCGCGCTCAGCCGCGTGCGCCGCGCGGGGGACGGGAGCCGCCCTTGCCGGGCCCCTTGCCGCCGCCGGGGCGTCCGCCGGGCCGCCCGCCACCG
>JAQGJH010000023.1 GCA_028290705.1 Hyphomicrobiales bacterium | reverse complement strand
AAGGTCACAGGTTCAAATCCTGTCCCCGCAACCAAATCAGAAAGCCCCGCGACCTTCCGGTCCGGGGCTTTCTTCGTCTCAGACCAACCGCGCGCGACGTCGCTTGGATCGCGGCGAGGCCGCCGTGAAGCACCGCGTCGAGGCTTTTGCCCTCCAGACGGGGATACAGCTCCACGCACTCGATCATCGAGCGGATGATCTCGATCGCCTCGGTGCGATCCTCGCTGTCGAGGACCGCCTCCAGTTGCTAGACCTTGCGGCGGTAGAGATCGTGCAAGGACGGATGCGACAGGATCGTCATGTTAGCTTCGGTCGCGTCGTCGTCGTTGACGCCGAGGCGTTCGCGCTCGGCCTGCAAGTCCTTCAGCCGCGCCTTCATCGCCGGATCATAGAAGCCGTGCTCTATCGACCGCATCAGGCCTGAAATCTCGAGCTCGATCTCGCTGGCCTCGCGGGCGCGCAGCGCCGCGTCGCCACGTTGTTCGCGGCGGATGGCTTCGACCTTGTCGTGAAACGCTGCGACGAATTCGGTGACGAGATCGGGCGTCAGCAGCTGTTCCTTGAGACCATCGAGCACGCGCGCCTCGATCGCCTGGCGGGTGATCGTGCGCTCGTTGTCGCAGGTTCCCTTCTGCTTGCGCGTAGCGGTCCTTGCCGATGACTGCGTAGCCGCTGCCGCAACATCCACAGCGCATCAGGCCGGAAAGCGGGAAGGAGGCGCCATGCGTGCCGTTCAGCGCGTTGGCGCCTCTCGTCAGCCTCGCGACTCCGGCGCGACGCCAGTTTGAACGAGCGACCACGCAAATGAGCGCAGGACGCCGCGGTAGCTCCGGAGCGTCGTCGGGCTCAGCGCCCGGGGCGGTCCATCAATGGCCATCGGGTCGTCACCGGCCTGACGCGACAGAAAGGCCTCGACGTCAGCCTCAAGGCTAGCCGGACAGGCCGACCACGGAGGTGCCGGACCGGCTTGCGGCTCTCCCATTTGAGCCGGATCTGCGGTCAGCCCGGCGCCGCCAGACGCGCGCGCCGGTTAGGCGTTGTTTTGACGTGCTGCTGGTGGTGGGCAGTTTCTGTGGCGAGGCGTGCCACTAACGAAGCGCTGAACAGGTCTTGCATAAGTAGAAGACGTCCGGAGAGGAGGCCGGACCGCAAGACGCTAGTTGCAAACTTTGCGACTGTTTCCTCCCGCAACAGCCGGAACGGATTTCGAGGTCTCACGCCCGAGGAAAGAATTGTCCCTTCCGAATGCGGACGCCGACCTCCTCGCCGACGGACAGGACGGCCTGCGGCAAGGCCACGGTCTCGATCGGTCCGGACACGCCTCCGATGGAAATTTCCGCGCGGCGCGTTGCTCCACTGCGGCGCAACCCCACGATCCTGGCCGCCACGGCATCCGGCGCTTCACGTTCCACGATCTCGACGTCCTGAGGCCTCAGAAAGAGGTCGCCGGCTTGGGAGCTCTCGAAGTCCGTCGGGATTGGCAGTGCATATTTTCCCAGCCACATCCGCCCGTCCCGGAATTCAACCGGAACCGAACCCGACTCTCCAACGAAGCGGTAGACGAAGGGCGACGCGGGCGTGTCGTAGATTTCGTCAGGTGTTCCCACCTGCTCGACTTTTCCGCCGGAAAGAACCGCCACGCGGTCGGCAAGCTCCAAAGCTTCTTCCTGATCGTGCGTGACGAAGACGGTCGTATGGCCGGTTCGATGGTGGATGTCCCGTAACCATCGTCGAAGGTCACGTCGCACCTGCGCGTCCAGTGCGCCAAAGGGTTCATCGAGCAACAGCACCCGCGGTTCTACCGCGAGAGCACGCGCCAGGGCCACGCGTTGACGCTGTCCCCCGGACAGTTGCGCGGGATAGCGCTTGCCGTAACTTGCGAGTTGCACGAGTTCGAGCAGATCGTCGACGCGGCGGCGGATCTCGGCCGGCGGCGGACGCGTCGCGCGATCTCTGACGTTCAGCCCGAAAGCAATGTTGTCGGCCACGGTGAGGTGGCGGAAAAGCGCGTAGTGCTGAAAGACAAAGCCGACCTTGCGCTCCTGCACGCTCATGTCCGATGCGTCTTCATCGCCAAAAAGGAGCGTGCCCGATTGGGCGACCTCAAGCCCGGCGATCACGCGCAACAAAGTCGTCTTGCCCGAGCCCGAGGGGCCGAGCAGCGCGACCAATTCGCCGGATCGGATGTCGAGGCTCACGCCATTGAGCGCGGGTCGTCCAAGCCCCCCCTCGAAGGCCTTCACGATATTCCGGATGCTGATTCTCATGATGGCCTCATCAGTGCGAGCGGGCTGCAAGCTCGTCGCTGTAACGGGACTCGAGGAATACTTTTGCGACCAGCGTCACGAGCGCGAGAAGCGCCAGCACTGATGCGACCGCGAAGGCCGCAACGGAATTGTATTCGTTGTAAAGAATCTCAACGTGCAGCGGCATGGTGGTGGTGTAGCCGCGGATCTTTCCGGACACGACCGCGACCGCGCCGAATTCGCCCATGGCGCGCGCGTTGCAGAGAAGAACGCCGTAGAGAAGCGCGAAGCGAATGTTCGGCAGGGTCACGCGCCAGAAGGTCTGAAGTCCGCTGGCGCCCAGCGTCATGGCGACTTCCTCGTCGCCCGTTCCTTGCTCCTCCATCAGCGGGATCAGTTCTCGGGCGATGAACGGGAAGGTGACGAAAACCGTCGCCAGCACGATGCCCGGGACGGCAAAAATGATTTCAACGCCATTCTCGCGCATCCATCCGCCGAAAAGGCCCTGAGCGCCGAAGAGAAGCACATAGACGAGTCCGGCCACCACTGGCGACACTGAGAAGGGAAGGTCGATCAGCGAGACGAGAAAACTCTTGCCGGGGAATTCGAACTTCGCGACAGCCCATGCGGCGGCAACGCCGAACACCAGGTTGAGCGGCACCGCAATGGCCGCAACCATCAGGGTCAGCTGGATTGCCGCCACAGCGTCGGGCTCGGTCAGCGCCGCCACATAGGCGCCTGCGCCCGCCCGCAATGCCTCCACGAAGACGACGACGAGCGGGAGCAGAAGAAACAGCGACAGGAACGCGATGGCGACGCCGATCAGCACGGCGCGGGCGACCGGGCCTTCGCCCGTTACGGGCGCGCGGCGGCGCGTCGTTCCGGCGGTTGTCCCGCCGCCCGCGACATGCGCGTTCTGTTGAAGAATGGTGCTGGCGTCAGGCATGTCCAAGCCTCCGGCGGCTCCAGGCCTGAACCAAATTGATCGCGAGCAGGATCGCAAAGGCCACGACGAGCATCACTGTGGCGATCGCCGTGGCGCCAGCGTAATCATATTCTTCCAGCTTGATGACGATCAGCAGCGGAGCGATTTCCGAAATATAGGGAATATTGCCCGCGATGAAGATGATTGAACCATATTCCCCGACGCCGCGTGCGAATGCGAGTGCGAAACCGGTGAGCAGCGCAGGCGTCAGTGGCGGAAGGACGACGCGGAAGACCGTCTGCCAGCGATTGGCGCCAAGCGTCGCGGAGGCTTCTTCAATCTCCCGGTCGCATTCGGCAATGACCGGTTGCACGGTCCGGACGATGAACGGCAGGCCGATAAAGACCAGCGCAATATAGATGCCCAAAGGCGTGAAGGCGATCTTGATCCCGTAGGGTTCGAACAGGCTCCCGATCCACCCATTGGGCGCATAGAGCGCCGCCAGCGCGATGCCCGCCACCGCGGTCGGTAAGGCGAAAGGCAGGTCGACGGCCGCATCCACGAGGCCGCGGCCTGGAAAGCGATACCGCACCAGCACCCAGGCGACGATCATGCCGAACACCGCATTGGTGGCAGCCGCCAGCAAGGCGAGCCCAAAACTCGTGCGCAAGGCGCCCAGAACACGCGGATCGGTGACAAGCGTATAGAGTCCACTCGGGCCGACCTCGGCCGCGCGAAGAACCAGCGCGGCCAAGGGGAGGAGCACGATCAGCCCCAGATAGGCGATCGTATAGCCGAGCGCCAAGCCGAAACCGGGTATTGCGCTTTTGCGTCGGAAGCTGAAAGCCACAGGGCGCTCCGTTTGCGTCAGCGCGCAGGTGAGTAGATCTGGTCGAAGATACCCTTGTCGCCGAAATGCGTCGCCTGCGCTTTCGCCCATCCGCCAAAATCATCGTCAATCGATAGGAGTTCAAGCTTGGCGAAGCGTGCGAGATCGTCTTTGGCCGCTGCTTCAGGACGGACTGGACGATAATAATGCCTTGCGGCGATCGCCTGCGCCTGATCGCTCCAGAGGAACTGCAGATAGGCTTCAGCAAGCTCGCGCGTGCCCTTCTTGTCGACGTTGGCGTCCACGATGGATACCGGAGTCTCGGCGCGGATCGAGATCGATGGAGTGACGATGTCGAACTTGCCTTTGCCGAACTCGAGGTCCGCCAGATAGGCCTCGTTCTCCCAGGCGATCAGCACGTCGCCGACGCCGCGCTGCGCGAAGCTCACAGTCGAGCCGCGCGCACCGGTGTCGAGGGTTGGCGCGTTCTTGTAGATGGCGCCGACAAACTCGCGAACCTTGCCCTCATCGCCGCCGAATTTCTTCAATCCGAAGCCCCAGGCTGCAAGGTAGTTCCAACGCGCCCCGCCGGACGTCTTCGGGTTGGGCGTGACGACCTGGATGCCCGGCCGGGCGAGATCATCCCAATCCTTGATGGCCTTGGGGTTTCCTGCGCGAACGAGGAACACGATTGTCGAGCTGAAGGGCGTCGACTTGTTGGGTAGACGCGATTGCCAGTTTGCAGGAATACGTTGGCTGCGCTGCGCGATGGCGTCAATGTCGGCAGACAGCGCCAGCGTGACGACGTCTGCGTCCAGGCCGTCGATGACCGCGCGCGCCTGCCCGCCTGAGCCGCCATGTGAATTGCGCACCGCGATAGGCTTTTTCTTTTCTGCAACGAGTTTCTCGTTGAAGGCCTTGTTGATGTCTCGATACAGCTCGCGCGTCGGATCGTAGGACACGTTGAGCAGTACTGTTTGCGCATGCGGCATGCTGATCGTCGACAGGATCGCGATCGCGGCAAGGGCTGCTCGCTGGAAGGTCTTGCGCCCCGGTTGAAACGTCATGGATGTCTCCTCTGGAAATAAGAGCCCTGTTTCGACGACCCGGCTAAATGCCGGCGCCGCTCTCGTTGAGATCCCGGTCCGCCCTGACGAGGCGATTCCAGAGACCCCTATGGAGCGCTGACAAAAGAGGCCGGACTGCGGCATCTGCGACGCCGACCACAAGTCCAAGGCCCGGCGACGCCGTGATGGCCGCGATGCCGCCGCCAAGGAGCGCCGCGCTGCCGAGCCGCCAGCTCGACGCGCGGAGGAAGCGCGAGCGGGCCTCTGAGCCGGGAAGTCCCATGAGCGCGATGATCCAGTTTCGAGGAATCGCAGACCCGTTTGCAGGCTCGGGTTCGACCAGACGCTCGACAAAGCCCATGGCGAGTGTCGCGTGGCTGTTTCTGTCGATCAGGATGAAACCGCCAAGAATCTTGTCTTCGTCGAACGGCAAGGCCGCAAGTTTCCTGTCGAGCGTGATGTCCGCGAGGCCGATTTCATTCAGCGCAAGACTTCGGGCGTCTTTCGGCTGAAATGAATGAATGTCGATCGCCTTGGCGATCTGGACGCGGGCGCGCGCCTCGGCGGTTCCAAGTTTCAAAGTGTAGTCGTTATCCGCGCTCAAGGGAGCTTCGCCTGTCCAGATGAGCCGCGCCCTGAACTGCCTTGATGGCGTCAGCTCGCCGCCCGGCGCAACGAGGACGTCGCCCCGAGATATGTCGACGTCATCAGCCAGCGTCAGCGTAACCGCCTGTCCACGCTGGCCCAGCTTGGCCCCGCAACTCGTGCCGAAAATCCCAGTGACGCGACTGCGTCGTCCCCCAGGCAAGATGACGACTGCGTCGCCGGTGCGAACGAGGCCATTGGCGATTGTTCCCGAATAGCCCCGGAAATCTGAGTTGGGCCGGTTCACCCACTGAACGGGCATTCGGAATGCCTCGGCGCGGGCGGAGACATCACTGACATCCACGGTCTCAAGGTATTTCAGCAATTGTGGCCCGGTGTACCAGTTCATGCGCGTCGAAGGCGTCGCAACATTGTCGCCATCGCGGGCCGAAATTGGAATGCAGGCCACGCTCAGAAAGCCGAGCGATCGGGTTGCTTCGCTATAGTCGCTGACGATTTCGTCAAAGCGTGCCTGACTGTAGTCCACCAGGTCCATCTTGTTGACCGCCACCACGATATGGCGGACGCCGAGCGCCGAGGCGATGAACGAGTGGCGGCGCGTCTGGGTGAGGATCTTCTTGCGCGCATCGACCAGAATGATCGCCAAATCCGCCGTCGAGGCGCCGGTCGCCATGTTGCGCGTATATTGCTCGTGGCCGGGCGTATCTGCGACGATGAACGAGCGACGCCCGGTGGCAAAATATCTGTATGCAACATCAATGGTGATGCCTTGCTCGCGTTCAGCCGAGAGGCCGTCGACGAGAAGCGCGAAATCGAGATTATCTCCCTGCGTCCCAAACTTGCGCGAATCCCGCTCCAGGGCCGACAGATGATCTTCGAGCACTGCTTTTGAATCGTAAAGCAGCCGCCCGATCAGCGTCGATTTTCCGTCGTCAACTGAGCCGCAGGTAATGAAGCGCAAGAGGGTCGCGCCGCGCAGGGCCTGATCAGCTTCAGTTTGCGCAAGGTCGAAAGCCTCGGAGCGCTGGGCGATGAGGGCCGACATCAAAAATACCCTTCCTGCTTCTTCTGCTCCATGGACCCAGCGCCGTCATGATCGATGATGCGGCCCTGTCGTTCCGACGAGCGTGAGCCGCGCATTTCCGCGATAATTTCCGGAAGCGTCGAGGCCGTGCTTTCGACTGCGCCTGTCAGCGGATAGCAGCCGAGTGTGCGGAAGCGAACTTGGCACATTTGAATCACTTCGCCGGGCAGAAGGTCCATGCGTTCGTCGTCGCGCATGATGAGGGCTCCGTCGCGTTTGACGACAGGCCGCGCTTTGGCGAAATACAGCGGGACGACGGGAATTTTTTCCAGCGCGACATAGTCCCAGACATCGGCCTCCGTCCAATTGGACAGAGGAAAGACCCGGAAGCTCTCGCCCGCGCGCTTGTGCGTGTTGTAGAGCGCCCATGGTTCGGGGCGCTGTGTCTTGGGGTCCCATGAATGGCCGGCTGTGCGCAGCGAAAAGACGCGTTCCTTTGCTCGTGATTTCTCTTCGTCGCGCCGCGCCCCGCCGAAGGCGGCGTCGAAGCCGTATTTGTCCAAGGCCTGTCTCAGCCCCTGGGTTTTCATTACGTCGGTGTGAAGGCGAGATCCCGAGCGAAAGGGATCGATGCCGGCGCGCACGCCATCCTCGTTCACATGAACGATCAGATCGAGGCCCAATTCGCGCGCACGAGCGTCGCGGAACTCGATCATTTCGCGAAACTTCCACGTCGTGTCGACATGTAGGAGCGGGAAGGGAAGGCGCCCTGGGCTGAAGGCCTTCAGAGCCAGATGCAGCATGACGGCGGAATCCTTGCCGATCGAATAGAGCATGACAGGCCGCTCGCAGGTAGCCACCACCTCGCGAAGGATGTAGATCGATTCAGCTTCGAGCTTCTGAAGATGCGTGAGCTGGATCATGTTGACACTCCGCTGGCTGCAGGGCTGCGAGCCAGTCGCCCGTCGGCGTTGACGTGCAGACCGCACTCTTTTTTGTCTTCATTTTCCCACCACCAGCGACCGGCGCGCTCGGTCTCGCCGGGACGTATCGCGCGGGTGCAGGGCGCGCAGCCGATGGACCGAAATCCGCGATCGTCGAGTGTGTTGTAGGGAATGGAATGGTCGGCGATGAAGCGCTCGACATCGGCGCGGGTCCAGTCCGCCAGTGGATTGAACTTGAGCAGGCCGTGACTTTCGTCGTTGGTCACGAACGGGGTCGCCTGACGGAACGCCGATTGCTCCGCGCGCAA
>JAQGJH010000007.1 GCA_028290705.1 Hyphomicrobiales bacterium | reverse complement strand
GACCCGACGTTCGACGCCACTCCCGAATCGACCGCCCCCACGATCCTGCCGCCGCTGCCGCCCACGGGTCCGCGACCCGTTCCAGCCGCCGAAACGCGTGTGAACGAGAACACAAAGCCCGAGCCCGCGGCTGCACCCGTCGAGACGTTGCGTGACGGCGTCGCTCCCCCCAAAGCCCCTGCCACGCCCGCACGCGCCGCCAGCGCTTCGCCTCAGGTGTTTACCGCCGATACGTCGGCGTCCATAGATCCGCTGCGGCCCGACGAACCGCTCTCCGCCATTGCCGAACTGCTCGCCCATGCGGCCACTCCGGGCCCGCTGACCGTCGGACTGTTCGGCCGTGCGGGTTCCGGCAAGAGCACGGCCCTGGATCGCCTGGACGCGACCGTCCGAGCCATTGCCGATGCAGCCAGGCCGCAAAAAACCGACACGCCTTACCTCGGCGAGTTGGTCACGGTGCGCATCGATGCAGCCCGCCTGGAAGGCGAACCCGCCAACGGCATCGCGGACGCCATCCACCAATCTCTGTCGGCCGGTCCCTACGCCGATCTGGCTGCGGAGGCCGCGCATGCCGTCCGCGACCCCGCTCTGGTGGCCCGGGAACTCGGCGAGAAACTGGCCGACTCGCGGTTGCGCCTCGACAACGAGCGTCGCGCCCTGCAGGAACTCGACGGCCGTCGCGCCAAGCTGCCGGAAACGATCCTGTACGAGACGCCCGGCTCGCGCGTCGATGCGCATGCCCGCGCGAATCGCGGCCGGATCGAAAACCGGATGCGCAGTTTCGGATTTTCGGGCGATCCCGTCACCAACTACAAGGATCTCGTCCGCGACCTCGCAGAGCGCCCGACCGCCGGTGGCCGGGCCGGCGCATTCCTGCACGCCATGTGGGGATTCAAGGGCCAGACACGCCTGCTGGTCTTCGCGGGCCTGTTCTTCGTCCTGGCCTGGCTTCTCGGGCTGACCCAGACGCACGGCCCCTCCTGGATCTCGTGGCTCGGGGCCCATGGCGGCGACAACATCGGCCCGGTGACGACCTGGCTCGGCGCACATCTCGACTGGTTGGGCGTCATCCGGCTGATCGCCATTCTGGCGGCCCTCGCCTGCATCGCCCTCAACGTCTGGCGCGCCGTGCGCTTCACCCTGCCGATCCTGCGCGGCGTGACGCTGCTGCGGGCCGACGAAGACGCGCGCAGCCGCGATCTCTCTGGCCTGCTCGCGCTGCAGACGCGGCGTGTCGAAACACTCTCGGCTGAAGCCGAAGCGCTCGCCCGTCAGACGGAAGCGGCGGAACGGCGTGTGACCGCCAGCGCGGGCGCATCCTTCCAACGCACCGAGACGCCGTTCTCGGACCTGCCCGCGGAGGCGCGGACGCGGCCTGCGCGCGACTTCATCCGAGCGCTCGATCGCGCCATGGCCGGGCGGTCGGATGCCGGCATGGCTGCGCCGCAGCGCATCGTCGTTTCGGTGGATTCTCTGGACGATCTGCCGCCGCCGCGTCGCCTCGCTGTCGCCCAGGCGGTTCACAACCTGCTGGATGGACGCCACTTCGCGACGGTGCTGGCGGCCGACCCGGTGTCGCTCGAAAGCGCGGGCGCAAGGCTCGACAAGCTCGTCCAGCTCCCCATCCGCATCGACGTGCAGGAGTCGGACCCCAGCGGCTGGGCTCGCAGCTTCATCGAGGGAGCCCGGGCCGGCGCGCCGGCGAAGATTGAGGGGAGCCGTTCTCGTCTCGACGACGCCATGTCTGCGGCGGAGTCCGATCTGCTCACCGAACTTGCTCCCATCGCGGGCAATTCGCCTCGCGCCGTGAAGCACTTCGTCAACATCTACCGGATCGCCCGCGTGACCTCGAACGACCGGCCGGCGCTCGCCCTGATGCTCGCCCTGCTCATGGGCGGCGGGGCCGACGACCGCGCCCGCCTCTCGACCAAGATCGCGGCTCTGGACGCGCAGCTTTCGGCCGGCGGCAGCGACGCCCGCATGGGGTTCGCGCTGGCGGCCGTCGAACGCGTTCGCGGCCGTCCCCTGGACATGGACACGGCGCGCCGCGCCTACCGTCTGGCGCAGTCCTTCAGCCTCGCCGCGTGACGGTCAGAAACGCCGCCAGAGAGCACTCATGACCCCGCGCTCATAGCGCGTGGTCGCCCCCGCCACCGTGGCGAAGATGCCGAGTTGCACGCGCCACTGCGGCGTTACCAGGTAGACGACGCTGCTCTGAACCTTGTGGCGCCGGTACGGCCCTCCCGGCACGGCGCCCTGAAGCGACCAGACGCTGAACACCTGATACAGCACCAGCATCCGCTCGCTGGACTGAAAGCCGAGCGTCGCCTCTGCCCGCACTTCGTCCTGAGCACCGCCGATCTGCTTCACCAGCGAGGCGGAGACGTCGACGAAGCCGGCGAAGCTCAGGAGCGAGCCGGGAAACAGGCTGAACGGCAGGCCGGCCGCCAGCCCGGCTTCCAGTTGCAGACGAGAGGGCGCAGCAAAGCGCGCGTCGTCATCCGGCATGAGCCGCGAGAACGCCTGCGCGCTCAACGTCACGTCACCGAGGATTCCGAGCCTGCGCCGAACACCCGCTTCGATCGTGGCGAGGCCTCTCGACGCCGGTCCGGATGGCGCAGTCAGGTCGAGCCTTTGGAAACTCGGCTTGAAGATCAGCGTCGTGTCCGCGTCATAGCCGTATTCGAGCAGGGTCGAGACATCGTGCGATCGAAGAGCCGGCGCCCGTGCCAGCAGGCCGTCCGAATTGAACGCGACCGAGGATTCACTGAAAAACCAGCTGCTGATCACCTGCGTTTCCCCGGCAGTCTGGGGGAACGCGCCCGCGAGAACTGCCGTCGCAGACCCGAGGCTCAAGGCCGAGAAGGCCAACAGGCGCAATACGTTGTTTCGTGAAAGCACGACACACCCACACGCACTCGACACCGCAACGACGACATTCTGAACCAAAGCTTGAACTTGACCAATGAAAAATGAGCCGGAAGCGCGGCGGATGCGCGTCTCGGCCGCGTTGCCAAGGCCCGCCCCTTGCGCCATGGTGCGCGTGAATCGGCGGAAAACCGTGCAGGATTTGACGAAGATGACCTATCTGGATTTCGACGCCCTCGAGAAGATGCCGCTCCAGCGCGACCCTTACGAATGGCTCATCGTCGAGAATTTCATTCTGCCGCAACAGTTCGGCGGCGTGTCGGCGGACTTCCCGAAAGTGCCAGGCCCCGGCTCGCACCCGCCAGCCGAACTCTCGATTGACGGCCACTTCGCCGGATTGATGAAGGAACTTGAGGGGGACGCGTTCCGGTCCGCCATCGAGAAGAAGTTCGACATCGATCTCACGGGCCGTCCGACCATGTATACGGTGCGCGGCTTCGTGCGCAGCCGCGACGGCGAAATCCATACGGATTCCAAGACGAAGCTCATCACCGTCCTGCTCTACATGAACGAAGGCTGGGAATCGGACGGCGGCCGCTTGCGGATCCTGCGCTCGGGCACGGATCTCGAGGACAAGGTGGCGGAAGTGCCGCCTTATGGCGGTACGCTGCTGGTGTTCAAGCGGTCTGACAATTCGTGGCACGGCCACAAGCCGCATGAGGGTCCCCGCCGCGCCATCCAGCTGAACTGGGTGACCAACCAGGACGTCGTGGATCGCGAGCAGAGCCGCCACCGCTTCTCGACCCGCATGAAGAAGATCACCAACACGCTCCTGCGCCGCACCGGCTGAGTTCGCGTGGTTCTGATGCCGGCCTTGCTGGACAAGCCGCGCCTTTGCGGCGATTGTCCGCGCCAGTTTTCAGAACCTCGGAGGAAACCTTGGCCCAGACGTCAGATGCCGGTTACGTGGATCGCACCGGCGACAATCTCCTGCGCGAGCAGGTCGCCGCCTGCACCCTGCTGCTGAACGACCTCAAGATCATGGCCTATAGCGGCCATGTCAGCGCCCGCCTGCCCGGCCGCGACGCTTATCTGATCCAGCCTTTCGACCAGCCGCGCTCCGGTCTGCGGCCCGAGCATCTGTTGATCTGCGATTACGACGGCAAGGTCATTTCGGGCC
>JAQGJH010000005.1 GCA_028290705.1 Hyphomicrobiales bacterium | reverse complement strand
CACACTCGGCGCGATGTACATGCTGGGCTTCTCGATCAACAACATCACGCTGCTGGCGCTCACCCTGTCGGTCGGTCTCGTGGTCGACGACGCCATCGTGATGCTTGAGAACATCTACCGGCACATGGAGGAGGACGGCCTCAACGCCTTCGATGCCGCCCTGAAAGGCAGTCGCGAAATCGGCTTCACGATCATCTCGATCACCGTGTCGCTCATCGCCGTCTTCATCCCGGTGCTGCTGATGGGCGGCGTCATCGGCCGCATGTTCAACGAATTTGCCGTCACCGTGACGACCGCCATCGCGGCCTCGGCCTTCGTGTCGCTGACGCTGACGCCCATGCTGTGCGCGTTGCTTCTCACCGTGCCGAAGGAACCCGCGACACCGCAGAAGAAGGGCTGGCTCGAGCGCGGCTTCGACAAGACCCTCGACGGTTACGATTACCTGCTGAAACTGTCGCTGCGCTTCCAGCCTGTCGTGCTGGGAATCTTCTTTCTGACGCTCGGTGCCACCGCCTGGCTGTTCGTCGCCATTCCCAAGGGCTTCTTCCCGCAGGAGGACATCGGCCAGCTCAGCGTCCAGACGGAAGCCCGGCAGGACATCTCGTTCGAGGCCATGGTCAAGCTGCATCGTGAGGTCGAGACCGTCTTCCGCAACTCGCCCTACGTCGCCCATGTGGCGTCGACCGCCGGCGGTTCCGGCGGCGGCTCGAGCTCGATGAACAACGGCCGGCTCTTCGTCGAGCTGAAGCCGCTCGACGAGCGCCCGCAGCTGGACGTGGTGCTCGCCGCGCTCCGCCGCGAGACCTCGCAGGTCGCGGGCATCACCACCTTCATGTCGCCCGTTCAGAATTTGAGGCTCGGCGGACGCTCGTCGCGCAGTCAATATCAGTTCGTGATGCAATCGGTCGATGCGCCCCAGCTCTACGGCTGGTCGCAGAAAATGGCCGACGCCCTGCGCAACGAGCCCGCCTTCTTCGCCGACGTGTCGAGCGACCTGCAGAACAACGCCCTGCAGGCCACCCTCGTGGTCGACCGCGACAAGGCGAGCGCGCTCGGCGTCAGCGCCGACACGATCCGCTCGACGCTCTACTCCGGCTTCGGCACCCGCCAGGTTTCGACAATCTACACGACGGCCGACAGTTTCTCGGTCCTGCTCGAGTTCAATCCCGACATTCAATGGTCGCCGTCGCGGCTCGATCTGATCCGCATTCGGGCCGCCAACGGCAAGCTGGTGCCGATCAGCGCCTTCGCACGCGTGGAGCGGACGTCGGGAACGCTCAGCGTCAATCAGCTCGGACAGCTGCCCGCCGTCACCATCTCGTTCAACCTGCCGGCAGGCGTCGCGCTCGGTCAGGCGACGGACCGCATCCAGGTCATCAAGGACCAGATGAACGTGCCGAGCGCGGTCTCCACGACCTTCACGGGAACGGCCAAGACCTTCCAGGATTCGCTCGCCAACCAGACGATCCTGCTGATCGCCGCCCTGCTGACGATCTACATCGTGCTCGGCATTCTCTATGAGAGCTTCGTGCATCCGTTCACCATCCTCACCGGCATTCCGTCGGCGGCGATCGGCGCGTTGGGCACGCTCGCGCTCTTCAAGATGGATCTCAGCGTCATCGCGATGATCGGCCTGCTGATGTTGATCGGCATCGTCAAGAAGAACGCCATCATGATGATCGACGTGGCGCTCGATCTGCAGCGCGAGGGCCGAACGCCGCACGATGCCATCTACAAGGCCTGCCTGATGCGTTTCCGGCCGATCATGATGACGACCCTCACGGCCATCGTGGGAACGCTGCCGATCGCCATCGGGCACGGGCCCAGCGCCGAACTGCGCCAGCCGCTCGGCGTCGCGGTGGTGGGCGGCCTCGTGGTCTCGCAGGCGCTGACGCTCTTCGTCACGCCGGTGCTTTATCTCTACATGGAGCGCATCTCGGATGCCGCCTCGCGCGGCATCGCCCGCCTGCGCGGTCGGCCGCTGCCCGACGCCAAGGCGGCCGATCCCGACAAGCCCGTGCCGGAGCAGCGCGCCGCCTGACCGGCAGCCCGCGAGCCAGCCAAACAAAAAAGGGCGCCTCCCGCGAGGCGCCCTTCGTGTTTCAAACGTGCGGTGCTGGATCAATCCATCCAGGGCATCAGCGAGACGTGGATCACGTCCTTGGCGCCCATGCCGCCCACCGACTTGATGGCATATTCCGCGTCCTTCAGGCCGAAGCGATGCGTCGTCATCATGTCGATCGGGAAGCGCTTGGAGGCCAACTGCTCGAGAGCCAGCTCGCAAGCCTTGTAGCTGTGGCCGCGCGCGCTCTTCAGCGTGATGTACTTCACCGTCATCTTGCCGACCGGGAAGTTCGGGAACTCCGCCATCTCGCCCTGGATGATCATCGTGCCGCCCTTGCGCTTCAGGGCCTCGATGCCGAGCAGGATCGGGGCCGTGCCCGCGCCCGCCGTGCAGTCGAGCGCCACGTCCACACCCTTGCCGCCGGTGATTTCCATGATCCGCTCGAGCGGGTTTTCGGTCTGCACGTCGATCACGTAATCGGCGCCGAGCTGCAGCGCGCAATCCATGCGCGCCTTGTCCTTGGTGGTGCCCGTGACGATGATCAGCGAAGCGCCCGCCTGCTTGCACGCGATGGTCTGCGACAGGCCCTGCTGGCCCGGTCCCTGGATCAGCACGGTCGAATTATAGCCCACGCCGCAATCGAACAGCGCCCATTCGATTCCGTTGGCCATCGGGGTCACGAGGCCGGCCAGTTCGGGCGAGACGCCCTTGGGCACGTGATGCACGACCGAGTTCCACGGCAGGTACACGTACTGGGCGAAGCCGCCCCACAGGTGCGGAGGGTTGTCGCAGGTCGTGTAGCCGTAGCGGATGCCATTCGGGTTGTAGCGCCAGTCGGTCGCCTCGCAATGGCGATACTGGCCGAGGTGGCACCACTCGCACTTGCCGCACGAGACATAGTGCTCGACGAAGACGAGATCGCCTTCCTTGAAGCCCTTGCGATTGGTGAATTCACGGCCCGCCTTGGCGATGTAGCCGATGTTTTCATGGCCCATGATGACCGGGCCGCCCTTCAGCGGGTCCTTGAACATCTTGACGTCGGTGCCGCAGATGCCCGCGACTTCCATTTTCATCAGGGCGCCGTCGATCGGGATCTCCGGCATGGGGAACTCGCGGATCTCGAGCTTGTTTGCGCCCGTTTTCACCGACGCAAGGACTTTTTCCACCATGACCGTTCCCCTTTCGTTGTAGAGGCCACTTCGTATCTTGCGGGCTCGGGAGCGGTCAAGCGTGTTCTCCAACAGCCTCAGGCTGGGCTTACGGGCTGAACCGGCTCTGGATTTCGGCCGGGCGCGGCTTTACATCACTGCCATGAGCAGCGAAGCCGCCTCCGAGAGCGACACCGGCCCCACGGGCGTCACCCTGCGCCTGGGCGCGCGCAAGAAGGACGCAGGCCACCGCGCCGCGCTCGCCCGCGTGAAGGACTGGACGCGCGCCCGCTTCCGCCTGTCCGACGACGATGTCGTGATGGTCGCCGAGGTAGAGTGCGCGCTTCCGGGCTGCCCGCCGCTCGAAACCGTGCTGGCCTTCTGGACAGACGACGGTCAACGGCGGCATTACAAGTTCTTCAAACCCGTCGAACAGGTGGTGGAGGACGATCTTCCACCCTCCTGGATGAAAAACGCCCTCATCGTTCCCGAGGGCATGGGCTGCGACTGCTGCTGACCCGGGCGGAGCCACGTAAACAAGAACGACACGACAGAGAGGTGAGGACCTTGGCCAAGAAAATTCCCCTGAAGATCGCCATCGCCGAATATCCCCACACCTCCGCGATCCGCGACGGCTCGATCCCGATCGAGGGCGTCGACCCCGAATTCGTCACCGTGGTGCCGCAGATCGCCGCCTACCGCCGCATGGTCCGGCAGGTCGAGTTCGACGTCTGCGAAATCGCGCCCACCACCTACATGATCGCCCGCGCCTATGGCTCGCCCTTCGTGGCTCTGCCGATTTTCGTGACGCGCCACTTCCATCATGGCGGCCTGCTGGTGCGCCCGGAACTCGGCATCAAGCACCCCAAGGATCTCGAAGGCCGCAAGGTGGGCGTGCGCGCCTATTCGGTGACGACCGGCGTCTGGACGCGCGGCATCTTCATCGACGAATTCGGCATGGACACCTCGAAGGTCACCTGGGTGGTGGACGACGAGGAGCACGTGCAGCAGTTGAAGCTGCCCGCCAACGTCGAACACGCCCCCAAGGGCACGTCCCTGTTCGCCATGATGAAGAACGGCGAACTCGCCGCGGGCTTCGCCGCCAATGCCGGCATCGGCCGCTCGGGCGACCCGCAGGGCGGCTGGAAGACCGAGGACACGTCGATGTGGCCCGATCTCTTCCCCGACGCGCACGAGCGCGAGGCCGAATGGTACAAGCGCACCGGCATCTACCCGATGCACGCCACCATCGTGGTCAAGGATTCCGTGCTCGCGGAGCACCCCTGGGTGGCGCGCTCGCTGCACGACGCCTTCGACCGCGCCAAGCAGGACTGGCTGGTCAAGATGCGCAGCGGCGAACTCGATGGCGCCAACGAGAAGAAATACAAGAAGATCTCGCAGATCGTCGGCCCCGATCCCCTGCCCTACGGCATGGAGGCCAATCTCCCGACCATCCTGAAGCTCGAGGACACGGCCTGGAAACAGGGCCTCATTCCGCAGCGCGTGGCGCTGGAGAATGCCTGGGTCGACCCGCTCAAGGTGTGAAAACGATCAGCGCCGCCACAAGAAACGACATTGGAGAAACGACGCCATGGCAGACATGAAACTCAAGACCGCCATCCAGACGCTCGGCCACACCCAGGCCCTGAAGGACGGCACGGTGAAGCCGCAAACGTTCGATTTCGAATTCGAGGACGTGCCGCAGATCATCCAGGCGTTCCGCCGCATGGTGCGCGGCTCCGAGTTCGACATCTCCGAAATGGCGATCACCACCTATCTCTGCGCCAAGGCGCACGGCAAGAAGATCACGGCCATTCCGGTGTTTCTGATGCGCGCCTTCCATCATGGCGCGATCGTCACCAACACGAAGCTCAGCATCACCGACCCAAAGCAGCTCGAAGGCAGGAAGGTAGGCGTCAACCGAGGCTATACGGTGACGGCCGGCGTCTGGGCGCGCTCGATCCTGCAGCATGAACATGGCGTCGATCTCTCGAAGATCACCTGGGTGCTGTCGGGCGACGAGCACGTCGCCGAATACAAGGCGCCGTCAAACGTCGTGCCGGTCGAGGCCGGCAAGAAGGTCGAGGACATGCTGATCTCGGGAGAACTCGCGGCCGCATCCGGCGTCGTGGTGGATCATCCCGACATCAAGACGCTGATCCCCGATGCCGCCAAGGTCGGGTTCGAGGCCCTGCGCACGCGCGGCCATTATCCGATCAACCACACGCTGGTGGTGCGCGACGAATTGCTGGAGCAGCACCCCGGATTGGCGAAGGATATTTTCGAGACCTTCGCCAAGGCCAAGCAGCTCTATGTCGAGAAGCTGAAGGCCGGCATCGCCGAGCCGACCAAGATGGACCAGACCGCCCAGAAGATCATGGAGATCACCGGCAAGGACCCGATGCCCTACGGCATCGAGCCCAACCGCGCCATGCTGGAGGCGATCATCCAATACGCCA